>CAZMKQ010000058.1:0-26762 GCA_964566955.1 uncultured Caldilineaceae bacterium
CTTCAACGAAGACGACGACTTCACCGTCATCAACCAGCAGGACATCCTGAGCGTTTTCGGGGGCATCACGGCGGCCTTGACCATCTTCCTGGGCCTGGTCTCGGCCATCAGCCTCCTGGTGGGCGGCATCGGCATCATGAACATCATGCTCGTGAGTGTGACGGAACGGACCCGCGAGATTGGCCTGCGCAAGGCCGTCGGGGCCCGCCGCGGCACGATCCTGACCCAGTTCATCGTGGAGGCGCTGGTCCTGGCGGTGGTGGGAGGCCTGTTGGGCGTCGGCTTGGCCGGGCTGGGCATCATGGTGGTCAACAACAGCCTGGCGGGACTGGATGTCGGACTGGGTGCCGACGCCGTCCTGCTGGGCGTCGGCTTCTGTGCGGCCGTGGGCGCAGCCTTCGGGATTTATCCGGCCTGGCGCGCCAGCCGCCTCAATCCGATTCAGGCCCTGCGCCACGAATAGGTCCCCGCATGTTTCGACCCGTTCCGGCCTGGGCCGGTCGCATCCCCGGCCTGTTCCGCTCCAAATCGACGCCGCCAGCATTGGGTACGACAGGCCTTGGGCTGCCACAAGCCCTGCTGGCAGCCATCCTGTCGGTCGTGCTGGCCGGCTGCGGCGGCCGCGGCCCCCAGGCGGAGCCCACCGCCATCCCGGCGGACTCCGTGATCCCCGATCAGCCCACCATAGTCTTTCCCACGTTCACGCCGATCCTTCCCGGCCCGACCCTGACACCGACCCCTCCGGCGGAGCCGATGGATGCGGCCGTATCCACGCCCGTACCCGAGGCCCGCGAACCCCGTGCACCCAGCGCCTTCCTCGATTTGCTGGCCCTGCCCCAGCAGGATGTGCAGTTGCGCGAATCGCCCGGCGGCACCCTGATCGTCACAATTCCGGCCAACCAGACCCTGTCGGCCGTGGCCCAGTCGCCGGACGGCCAATGGATAGCGGTCTACGCCGAGGACGGTTCCAAGGGTTGGGTCAACGCCGACTCCCTAACCCTGTACGGCGACGGATCCCTGCTCGTGGCCACGGAGGTCCCGGAGCGCAGCCTCAACCTGCTGGACACCGCAGCCAACCGCGGGTTCGACACGTCCGAGTCCGAAAACCCCGGCATGGGCGTGGTTGCCGCCGACGGCCTGCGCATCCGCTCCGAGCCCAGCGTGGACACGGGCCGGGTGCTGGGCAACCTGGGATTGGGCACAGAGGTGTTCGTCACCGGGCGCAACGCGGACGGTTCCTGGCTGCAGATCTATCTGCTGGAACTTGGCCTGGCGATACCGGAGACCAGCGCCTGGGTGTACGCGCCCTATGTGACGGTTGATTGGAACATCGAGGACCTGCCGGTCGTCGAGTAAACCGTCCGCAGTTTGCGGTGGCGCAGTCCCCGCCACATACTCATCCGGCACAGCGCCTGGCCTTGCGCCGTGCCGTCGGCTCGTTCGGCGGGATGCCGCCTTGTGCCGTGGCAATCGTCTGCGCGGGCGAATCAACCGGCTACCGTGCCAATCGGTTGGCCCTCGCCTGAAGCTCCCCGCATCTGTGCATCAGGTGCTCGAAGGACTCACCGTCGTCAAGGAGCATGCCGTCCCTCAGCATCCGCCCGTAGTCTGCGGCCAGTTCCTTGCCAAACGCCGCCTCCGGCACGAATTGCAGATCGCCCGAGACCGCGGCCCCATAGTCGATCCAGTTTCCAACAGCATCCTTCTCCCGAAAAAACATCGACTTGTGCCGTGCCACCGCACAGGCCAGATTTCGATCGGCAAGAGCCTTTTGGGCAATACCCGCGTCGTCCAAACGGACCAAATCGTGCCAGTGCCTCGACAACCTTTCGCGAATGCGTTGCTGGCGGCAGAAGACATGCACGGCCGTGGCCTTCTCCCAAAAGGTTCGCTCCGCTGCCATGACCAAGGGCCGGGCCACAGGGAAGGCTATCTCGGGCAGGTAGGGTGCCGCATCGCAGGTGACAGTGTGTTCTGCACGGGGTTCCCCTGTAGACCGCGCGCCGAACTCCACGGTCACCTCCGGTTTGACAAAACCATAACCTCGGAACAACGGCTGGTAGCGGATCGACAAACTGTCCCGCTCAACGCACAGGCGGATGGACGAATCCACCTCGGACAGTTTGGTCTCAAGCAGGGACACGGCCGATGTCTCCGTCCACGCTGCCAGTCGATGCCTGATTGCCCGTGTCCATTTCCTTTCTTGGCTGCGGTTGGGCGGCAATGCCTCATCTCCGCTCCCGGCCACAAGGTCGGGGGCAATGGACCGAATGTCGTAGGTGACATCGAGGTCTTCGGAGAACCGACGAATGACACCATGTGCCTTGGACAACGACGTACCTCCCTTGAAGGTCAGAGCACCGGCGACCGGGCTCTCCCACAGTGCACGCAGGGCATGAACCACCCAAACATCCTTCTCAAGGTGGTGCACCTGGCGTCCGCTGCGATCGGCAATCATCCTAAGGGCCATGCGACGATCCTCGCCGGATAACTGCTCAAAGCGCATGTTGGGCATGGGCAACCAACGCACTCACGGATTGGGCCATCCACATGGGTATCCCGGGGCGCAATTCCGCCAACTCCTGCAAGTCTGTGGCCGACAGCCTGTGCGCAACTTGCTTTAGTCCCTCCTCAACTTCACTTGGACCCAGCCAAGCCAAGGCGCGAACCGCCGCTCCCGCGGGTCGGAAGGGGGCTTGTAGCTGCCAATGAGGGGCATGGCGCAGTTCCACCACCTGTCTACCGAACTTCAGCTGGCGATTGGGGCCGGAGGTCAAACAAACCAACCGTACCGGAACCTGCTTGGTCAGTCCGAGTGCGTTCGCCTCGATGGCCCCGGAATTCACTATCGTCTCCCCCCAAAACGCGGACAGCGATGAAAGCACCTTCGAGATGGAGGGAGAGCATGGGCCGAATCGGGTTTGGACGGGACGGACGTAGACCCCCTGGCATATCCGCATGAGTTCGCTGCTGCGGGCAAGACGCGACAAAGCCTGATCCACGGCCCCTCTAGTACCCAGGTGCAACAGCACGTTCGCGCACAACGGAGCCCCCTCCGCCGACTCGTCAGCGAGTTGGAGAATCCGGCTTGGCAGGCCTGTCATGATGAAGAATCCTCTGTAGGTTGTCAGAAATATACTACAAAATCTAACAACAAACGGTCCATGTCCTCCGGTGGATAGGAGTCTCCGGATACCCCAAGAAAGAACAGAGCCTGACGGACAAACAGCAACCGTTGTATCCGCAGTCAAAAGCCCAGCGACCACCCGAGCGCGAGAGCCAAGGGCGGATGCACTCGGTCCAGCACTACGCACCGAGAAGTCAGGGCGGCTGTTCCGCCAAGCGTCGCCAGGCGGGGGAACGGGCAGCGACACTTCCGTTTCAACATCGTGATTATTGGTCCGATTCCGGGCGCGTCCCAAGGCCAGAGACGAACGGAAGGCCCGATTGGCGCTTTTTTGTACAACAATGCCAAGCGACGCAACTTGGAGAGAAAGTACAGAGGCGATTTGCGGCAACGGCGTTCCATCCTGGATCACCATGGCAGAACTGGCCAATTCCGCAGGATTGGCCAGCACCGAGATTGAGGAGCACAACGATTGTGTGACGGTACGTTTCCGGCGCGCGGATTACGTGCCGCTGCATCGTGGCGGAAACGATGTAATCGAGCGGCAGAATACGATTCTCGCGCTGTTGGACCGCGCGGACGAAGGCTTGTCAGTGCGAGAGATTGTTGCCAGTCTGGGAGTCGGCATCAGCAGGCGACAGGTTCAGCGGTCGTTGGCGGCTCTGCGCAGCCGAGGATTGGCGATGACTTCCGGTCGGGGACCAGCAACCCGGTGGAAACGAAACCGACCAGAGGAGAGTACATGAGCCTTCACTGTACCCATGGGGGGCGATTGCGGCACGATTGCGGTTTGATTCTTACCACATGTCGACCATTCAAGGTCCTTGAGCCACCGTTTCAAGCTGCCTTTCCCAGCGCGGTGGTCAGTTTGTAATTACTGCCAATGTCGGACGTGGCGCGCCTCCCCAGACCAACCGGGTCCACTACGCTCTGTGACAACTTGGCAGCCTGCGGCCATGGTCCTGGCGGCTTGGTTGGGTTTGCCATCGAGACCTGTTGGTGCCGATTTGGCAATTACATCGTTGCCAAAAGTGTTCCCTGTGATTGCTGCACAACAACCCGCGTTGCCGCCCTGCAGTGCAGCAAGGCCTCAGGCTGATTTCGTGAACTGTCTTGGGGAACCTCGGGCAATGGCTGTCCGACATCAGTCCCGGGACTGCTCCGGCCCATTCACGGCAGGAAAGCGGCGAAACCTCTTTGGCACCGCCTCTTCATCCACAATGCAAACTCTTGGAAACCCTGGGGGCGCAGGAAGATTTCCCACTGTCTATTTCCGAAACCGATCACATTCACCGCCAAGGGACGGGTGGAACTACATTCCGCCACGCTTTGTGTCAAACTGTTGTCCCGCAGTTTGGCGGTGTCCGGGACCAGTCCGGACACCGGGCAACGTGCGCGTATGCCGCACCAACTCGCTATGCTACGATCGCAGTTCGCCCATGCAATCGAACAGCCTTCCCCATCAGGAGTCCCGAACATGCTCACACCCGAACAGATCGAGTTCTACCATGAAAAGGGGTACCTTCGAATTCCCGAGGTGTTCACGCCGGCAGAGACGGCCGAGTTGTCGGCCGAGATGGACCGCCTCGTCGAGGACTGGGCCTTCACCAGCCCCGGCTGGAGCGGGCCCTGGCGCAATGCCTACATGGACCCTGAAACCGAGAAGATGTCCAAGCTGACGGCCATGCACGACCTCCACTTCTATTCGGATGCCTGGATGCGGGCCGTCACCAACAACCGGCTGACGGAGGCCATCGCCGACCTGATCGGCCCCAACGTGGAGCTTCATCATTCCACGCTGCACATCAAACCGCCGCAGACCGGCCATCCCTTTCCGATGCACCAGGACAACCCGTTCTACCGGCACGAGAACGGACGCTTCATCGACACCCTGGTCCATCTGGACGACACCTGCCACGAGAACGGCGAAATCCGATTTCTGGAGGGTTCCCACAAACAGGGATTCCGGGAGCACATTACGGAACTGGAGGACGGAACGCCCTGCACCCCCCACCTGCCCACCGACGAATACAGTCTCGAGGACACGGTGCCGGTACCGGCCAAGGCCGGCGACGTGGTTCTGTTCTGTATCAATACGGTCCACGGCTCCTACATCAATCAGACCAAAAAGCCGCGTCGCCTGGTGCGCGTCGGCTATCGCGATCCGCAGAACAAGCAGCTGTTCGGCCAAAGCGTTGGCCGCCCCAGCCTGATGGTCCAGGGATATCGCATCCGCGAGGAAGGCATGGAATTGCTGCCCATCGGCGGTCCCGCCACGGAGGCCACAGGGGTCAGCTGACTCTGCCGAACCCAGGTTCACAAAGAATAGACGGAACTATCTGTTCCGTCTATTCTTTTCCTTTCAACGTAAGCGTATAGGCCGCAGTGCCCATGAATTGACTGATTTTAACAAGCGCTGTGTCATCGGTTTCGTCAGTGAAACTCACTTCCAGGGTGATGTAATTATGGGTCCCTTCGTTGACACCCGGATCATAGGCATAGCCTTCTTCTTCAGAAGCAGCCACAGTGTCAATATCAACCCTGTCTTCCGGCGTAACCCTAATTCTTACAAACGATTCCGTGGTCGAGGTCAGTTTGAACTCAAGAATACTGGTGGCATCTGCCGTGGCCGGAATTTCAATGGCGTCAAGACGATCCCCTTCGCTGACTTGACCCCTGATTGTTGAGCCCATGGTGAGTCGGCAGGCGGTGTCGGGTCCACCGCTGCAATCCTGGCCATTGGCCTCGGGCAGTCTGGTGGGGGTGGGGGTCGGAATAGCGGGCGTCTGGCCCGAGTTGCTGCGCCTTCTGGCACGCGTAGGCGTGGGCGTGGCGGTCGGTGCCAACGTCGCCGTCGGCGACGGGGCCACGGTGGGCGTGGCGGTGGCCGTGGCGGTGGGAATCAGTGTCGGTATGGCTACAGGGACGGTGGCAATGGGAGTCTCAAAGGGGGACAGGAAATCGGTACCTCCTGGATTTGACATCTCGAATACTTCGGACCAGTCAGAGGGTTCGCCACCGCCATCGACCGCCCGCACCTGGAAGTAATAGGAGGCGTAGGCCGGCAACTGTTCCAGCGTGGCCCTGGAACCTTCCACCGCAACCGGAATCTCGGTTACAGGCAGTATCACCCACTGCGGATCGCCTGCGCGCTCGTACCAGAAGCGCACGTCGTAGGTCTGTGCCGAGGACACGTCATTCCAGTCCAGCCAGACGGCACCATCCGGTTGCTGCAGTCCCCATAGCCCCTGGGGCACCCCCAACTCGAGGGCGACTTCCACCACTTGCGACCAGGGGGAAGTACTTAAACTGTTGACCGCCCGTACCGCGAAATTCAGATTCCCGTCGGAACTGAGCGGAGACAAATCCACCCTGGCCCCTGAGCCGTCAATGGATAGCCGGGCTTCCTCCACGGGCAGGACCGCCCATCGGGCGGTCGCTGGAGTCTCATGCCAATACAGTACCTGATACGTGGCGGCGCCCGCCACGTCAAGCCAATCCAACCTGACCAATCCGGGCTCCCGGTACCAGCCGATGAGATCCTCGGGCGCTGTCAGATAGTCCGGTGCCCGAACCACCTCTGACCAAGCGGAAAACCCAGCAACGGTGAAGGCCCGTACGGCAAAGTTGTGGATGCGCTCGGGTCCCTCCGGCAATTGACTCACAATGGCCCTCGATCCCTCCGCCCAATCCATCAACACCTGGATGTCCTCCGCGGGCAGGATGACCCATGCATGTCCTGCTGCGGACGAATGCCAGTAGGAAATCTGATAGGAATCAATCGGGACTGCGCCTTGCCAGTCCAGGGTCACGGAGCCCAACTCCCGCTTCGTCACCCTGAGATGGGTCGGACGGCTCGGCGGTGCTTCGGCCGGCAAGGCCACATCGTACAGCGGTTCCGACCAGGCTGACCAGTTGCCGTTCACGGCCCGCATGCGCACCGCAAAGGCATACTCGGAACCGCCGGGCAGGCCTTGGACGACGGCACTGGAACCCTGAATCGTGACCTGCACATCCTTGTGCGGCAAGGGCTTCCATTCTGTATCCCGGTACTGCAATTCATATTCAGCAGCGTCGGGTACATCATCCCAGTCCAGGGAGACAGCACCCATGTCGAGTGCCGTCAGGATGGGCCTGTTCGGTGCCAAGGCACTACCTGCCCGGCTGGAGACCAGGAAGAAACTCGATCCGGTGATCAGAACAGCAATTGTGAGCGCTACTATGGCATAGAGGCGCAAGTTATTCATTTGCCATGCCTGCTCGATGAAGACTACGACGAAGGGCAAAGGCACTTCAGGATTATGCCACAATCCGCGGGCAACGGTCACTTGGTAGATGCGGTACCGTTTAACTTTCGTTGATTTTGGTCCGGTGCCGGATCCGGTTCGTGCACAAATCCATAACGCAAGTCTACCGAGACCGGCATTTTACAGTTGATGTCGACGACAAAATAATATGACTTTATAATATGAGGTGAAAATCCCTCTTTTCATCGGCGACTGCAATCCGATAGTTTTCAAAAACACAACCTTGCCGGCGACTGTTACTGGTTGTTATGATCCGGCCTCCGCTCATGTAAATGATGGGGAGGCAACCCGAACGGTTACATCCCGCCCGATGCCCGCACCCCGGTTCGCCAACCCGGAACCGCCGCGCGGCCCGAATCCGGGCCCACCACTTACCGTTCGAGTCGGGAACAATGCGGGCCCCGTCCGCCTGGCAGCCCAGGGGGCATCCAGGGCCACGATGCGGCACCGCGACTTCAGGCCGGTGAGGAGGTCGCGTCAGACCTGTCAACCCGTTGGTCCTGGCCGCCTGTTTTTGGAGGGAGTCAGTTGGACTCCGCCGACCGGGTCTGTTCAAAGGCCGGATGGCAGAAGAACTCGTGCTTGCCGGGCAAGCTCATGGTGGGCAGGGAACCCGGCACCAAGTGATCGTCGGCCAGGGCGGCGCGCACGATGGACTTGTTGAACTCGTGCACGTGTTCGGTCTCCAGATAGGTACGCAGCGGCATCCACTCGCAGCGGTCAATCTCCCGGTCTTCCTTCCGGATGTCCGTTGAGAGCGGCATCAGACGGCAAACCATGTAGATGTCGGACTTGCCGTAGCGGTAGCCGTGCCAGTGGCGAAAGGCGGCCAAATGGCAGAAACGGGTCTCCACGCCCGTTTCCTCCCGCACCTCGCGGATGGCGGCTTCCACCAGGCTTTCGCCCTGGTGCAGGGCGCCACCCGGCAGTTTCCAATGGGGCCAGGAATTATCCCGCCGGTACCGTTCACTGACCACCAGGAGGCGCTCCTGTTCGTCGATCACCACGCCGCCGGCCCCGATGTAGTGGGACGCATAGTGGGGGATGTAGGCATCCTCCACCAGGGACAGCGTCATCATCAGGTGGTCCGGCTTGCTGTGGTGGAAGACAAAGCCCTCCGCCACCGCGGTCGGGATCAGTGGCGCGCGGGCCAACGGCACCTTCAGCCAGACCAGCCGGCAACCCGCCTGCCGCCACTCCTGCAGGGAGGTCGGCAACAGCTCGGCAAACCGGGCCGCGGACTCAGGCAGGGAGGCCGGATCGACCTCGACACCTTCATACTGGTTGATCGTGCCCGCGAGGCTCATGGGACGGTTTCGGGCGCCAGCGGCCACGGCGCCGGCGGAAAGAAGAATTCGTGCCGGTCCGGATCCGGATAGAAGGGCAGCACGGTCTCGGCCAGGGTCGGGTTGGCCACGGCCGCTTCGACAATCACGCGGTTGAAGCTGGCCACGTGCGGGCTGGCCAGATACTCCTCCAGGGGCATCCAGCAGCAATCGTCGATTTCGAAGTCGTCCTTGCAAATGTCGAACGTGAGCGGGGTCAGGCGACACACCATGTAGAACCCGGACTTGCCGAACTGGTAGCGATGGTTGTGCCAAGCCACCACAAGCCTGTCGAACCGGGTCTCAATACCGGTCTCCTCCAGTACCTCGCGGCGCACTCCGGCCTCCAGATGCTCGCCGGGGTCCAAAAGGCCGCCGGGCAGTTTCCAGAACGGCTCGGTCCGATTACCCCGGAAGCGCTCGTTTACCACAAGCAATCGTTGCCGGTCGTCCAACACAACCCCGCCCGCACCGACGAAGTGCGTGGCGTAGGCCGGAATGAACGCTCCGGGTTCCAGCACACAGGTGAGCGTGACGTAGTCGGCTTGGCTGTGGTGGAAGACGAATCCCTGCTCCACGGCAGCAGGGATGGCAAAGGACTTGGTCAGCGGCACCTTGATCCAGATCAGGCTCAGGCCTTCCTTCCGCCATTGCGCCATGCTGGACGGAAACAGGGCGCGCAGTTCCGCCTCCTCGGGAATGGCCTCGCTGTCAATCTCAAGGCCGTTGAAGGCGTTCCTGCGCCCTTGCAGAGTCATGGACCGGGATGATAACGGGATTGGATGGGCATTCAGCGCCAGCGGCTGAACCAGTCCTTGGTGTGGACCGCGCTGCGAATGTGCCACTCGCGCAATTCGTCCAGGAGGGACTGCTTCACCGCCTGCACCCCCGGATCATGCCAGAGGCAATGTTCCTCCAGGGGATCGTTCTCCAGATCGAACAGCTGACCGAACTCCTCGCCTGCGAAATGGACCAGCTTCCAATGGCGGTTGCGAACCATGGTCATGAACTCGGTTTCCTGCAGGATGCCGTCCCGACCGTGCTCCGCATAGACATGGTCGCGGCCGGCCCACGGCCCCCCTGACAGTGCCGGGGCCAAGGAAACGGCCTCCATGCCCGGGTCGGGTTCCAGGCCGGCCCACTCCAGGATGGCCGGGCCGAGATCCATCTGCTGGCAGAGTCCGTCCACCACGTGACCGGGCGCGGCCCGGCCCGGGGCCCAGACCAGCAGCGGGACGCGCACGATTTGCTCGTACATCGTCCACTTCTGGCTGTGGCCGTGATCGCCGAGGCAGTCGCCATGATCGGAGGTGAAGATCACCACGGCGTTGTCCAGGTAGCCGTTGCGCTCGAGTGCTTCCAGGATGTTGCCTACCTGACGATCGATCATGGACACATTGGCCAGATAGTAGGCGCGCTGCCGATGGCGCAACTCGGCCGGGGGATCCTCGATGTGCACCACCGAGTCGTGGTCGACCTCCGTATTGTGGCGGCGCATGACCTTGAACGGAGGCGGTTGGTTGTCAAGGTCCGCCTGTGAGACCGGCGCGATCCGCAGATCCTTCTCCAGGTAGGGCTGCACGGTCTCCGGGGTCGGATCGTAGGGCGGATGGGGACCGGGAAAACCGATCTCCAGGAACAGGGGCTGTTCGGGCCGGGGCTTGCTGTCCAACCACCAGGCCGCCAGGTCGCCGACGAAATTGTCGGAGTGCATGTCCGCCGGCAACTCCCAATCGAAAGCCCCCAGGCTGCGTCCATAATCCTCCCGCTGCCGGTACAGAACCCGCTGTTGCTTGGTCAGACCCCGTGCCCGCAGGGCCTTGTCCCATTCGTCAAACCAGTAGCGTTCCTCCAGGAAGCGATCCTTGTTTTCCACCACATACCGTTCGTGAAAGCCCAGCGGCGTGTCGTACGGCCACGTGTGCATCTTGCCGATGTTGATGCAGCGGTAGCCGCCGGCCGCCAAGTCCTCGACCCAGGCGTGTTCCCAGTGGTCCGCGTTGCGATGGATGCCGGTGGTGTGGGGATACTGCCCGGTGAAGAGACTGGCCCGGGAGGGGGCGCACGAAGGCGCGCTCACGAAGCAGTTGGTAAAGACGGTCCCCTCCTGCGCCATCCGATCCAGATGCGGCGTGTCCATGTGGGGAAAGCCGAGCGCGGCGATGGTGTCGTAGCGCTGCTGATCCGTGATGATCAGAATGATGTGGGGGCGATCGGAGGTCATCCGCGCAAGTCGCTTCCTGGGTAGGGATTCCATTGTAGCAACCAGTTCCTTTCGACGACCGCTCCGGTTTGATGGCTACAATCCAGTTTCCTGGCCCGTGAAGAAGGCACAAATCCATGCAGCGACCCAACATCCTCGTTCTCTACACCGATCAACAGCGCTGGGACGGTCTCGGGGCCAACGGCAACCCGGACGTTCAGACTCCCCATCTGGACACGCTGGCGGCCGAGAGCGCCAACTTCGACCACCACTTCGTGCAGAACCCGGTCTGCATGCCCAGCCGCATCAGCTTCCTGACCGGCCGCTATCCCGGAGCCCTGCGCATTACCCACATGGGCGTGCCGGTGCCCGAAGACCTCCAAGCCCTGCCCCACATGCTGGGCTCCGCCGGTTATGTCAGTGCCAACATCGGCAAGCTCCACTTCCTGCCACATGCCAACCGCGACCACCGGGCCGTCCATCCGGACTACGGCTTCGACCACCTGGAGGTGTCGGACGAACCCGGCACCTACGAGGACGCCTACCGGGCCTGGGTCCGCGCCCGGTGCCCGGAAGCCCTGGACAGCATCAGTCTGGGACCGCCGCCCACCAACCTGATCTGGAACCGGACCATGCGGGTCGAGGATCCGGTGCCGCATCCTCAAACCTGGGACCGCAACTCGAGTCTGGACGCCGTCCCGTTCGCAGGACCGGACGACATGACCCACACCGCCTTCGTGGCGGAACAGACCATCGCCTACCTGCAGCGATCACAGCGCCGAACCGACCCGTTCCTGTGCATTGCCGGCTTCTACAGCCCCCACAACCCCTGGGTGGCGCCGCAGCGCTTCCTGGACCTGTACGACCGGGACAGCCTGTCCGTGCCGGCCTTCCCGCCGGAATGGGATGAACGGGAGGTTGATCCCCAGTTCAGCCCCGACGCGCTGCGGACGGCCCGCCACGGCTACTACGCCATGATCTCGGAAGTGGACCACCACGTCGGCCGCATCCTGGCGGAACTGGACCGGCTGGGCCTGGCCGAGGACACCATTGTGGTGTTCACCTCCGATCACGGGGAGCGGCTCGGCGAGTACCACCAGTGGTACAAGGGGTATCCCGGGCGGGACGTGGTCAGCCGCGTGCCGCTCCTGATCCGGGCCCCCGGCCGCACCGTCGGCCACCCGGTGCACAACATTGTGGAGGCCGTGGATGTCGTGCCCACCCTGCTCGAACTGGCCGGGCTGCAGATCCCGCCGGAGGTACAGGGCCAGTCCCTGGTCCCGTGCCTGGGCGATCCCGGGGCCGCACCGGCGAAACAGGACGCCCTGATGGAAATGACCGGCTGGCGCAGCCTGCGCACGGAGCGCTGGCGGTACATCTGCCATGCGGACGGCAGCGAAATCCTGTGGGACCTGGAGGCCGAGTTCGGCGAGTACCGGGACGTCTCCAACGACCCGGCCTGCCAGCCGGCCCTGGCCGAGATGAGGCGACGCCTGCTGCAGCGCCTGATCCAGTCGGAACAGCCGCTGGACCGGACCTGGACCTACTGACGCGGGGCGGGCAAATTCCAACCGGGGTCCGACCACGGGACGACGCGGTTCAGGGGTGGGGCCGCACAAGGGAGTCCGTGCTGCAAGTCACCCATCCGCGGTCTTCACCGGGCAAGCGAAGCGGCACCGTCGGCACAACATGTCCATTTCGGCCCCTGTTATCTCTGCACGCGCATCGTGTTCGGTGCCCGCATTTTCGCTCACGATCGGCCTCGTGGGCGTGGCCCTGAGCTTCTGCCGGGCGGCCTGTCCGGCTATCGCGGGGGTGTGGTGGACATGGTAATCCAGCGCATCATCGAATCGCTGCGGTCCCTGCCGGCCGGCCGGTGGTGCGAACCTGATTCTTCATCGTGATCATCCTGTCCACGATCGGCTGGACCGGCATTGCCCGGGTGGTACGCGGCCGCTTCTTGGCCCTGCGCGAGGAGGACTTTGTCGGTGCGGCTGGACGGCGCCAGCATCCTGCGGATCATCGTCCGGTACCTGCTACCATCCTGCATGGGCTTCATCATCGCCCGGGCGATCCTGGGTAAGACCGCGCTCGGCGCCAACGACCCGGACCCGCAGCCGTTGGCCCTCTCGCCGTGGCTGCTGCCGCCGACACTCCTCGTCGTGGCCAGCATCCCGGCCTTCAACTTCGTAGTTGGCGGCTTGCGCGACACGGCGGCTCCCCAAGCCCACGCATGGCTTGGTCAGGGAACACGGCGGACAGGATTGGACAACCCGTTCGCCATCCCTGCCTTGACCGCCATTAGACCCAAATTCCCGTTGGGAAGGATGCCTCCATGAAGCCATTCGTAGTTTCCAACAACCTGCTGAACGATCCGGACGCCCTGCGCGCCCGGGCGGACCGCGACGGGTACCTGTTCCTGGAGGACTTCGTCGACCCCGATCCGATCCTTGAGGCCCGCAGGGACATGACTGGCGTACTGCAGGAAGTCGGCTGGATTGATGCCGGCACCGATCCGCTTGAGGGCGTCACCAGCCATCCCGCCCATGTCCCCGGCGATCCGGAACACAAGCCGGTCTACGACCGCATCATGTGCCTGGAGTCCTTCCACACGCTGGCCCACAACCGGGCCGTCCAGGACCTCATGGCAGTCCTGCTGGGGCCGGATGTCCTGCTGCAGCCAAGCAACGTTGCAAGGATGATCTTCCCCTCCGCCACGGAACACACCACACCGGCCCATCAGGACTACGTACACGTTCAGGGCACGCCCGACGTCTGGACGGCCTGGATGCCGCTGGGAGCCTGTCCCCACAGTCTGGGCGGCCTGAGCGTGCTGACCGGGTCCCACAAGCTGGGGATCCTGCCGGTCTCGCGTTCCCTGGGCGCCGGCGGCCTGAAGTCCCACACCGAGGATGTGGACGGGGAGTGGGTGTCCAGCCCGTTCGGATTGGGCGACGCCCTGTTCTTCCACAGCCACACCGTCCACCGGGGCCTGCCCAACCTGTCGGGGGATCGGCTGCGACTGTCCGTTGACTACCGCTACCAGAGAACTTCGGATCCGGTCTCGGACATGATGCTGACACCGCACCAGGGGCGCCTGACCTGGGAGGAGGTGTACCGGGGCTGGAAGTCCGACGAGTTCCAGTACCACTGGCGCAAGCACGATCTGACCCCAGTGCCCAAGGTGCCCGTGACACCGGTGGAAGAGGCCGACTGAAGCCGCCCATGGCGTACTCGGTAGGAGACAGTGTGGGGCCTTCTTGCTCGCGGTTGCGAACGCGGCCTTGCCCGATACCGTGTCCTTGATGGCCGCCGTTGCGGTTTGGCAGTCGAACTGTGCGCTGCCCCTTCAGGCCTTGGCTTTGAACCTTCTGTGGGCTGGCCGGTATTTGAGGGTTTTCAGTTGGGAACGTACATTGTGGCTGATCCGAGGGCCAATGCGCCTTGCGGTGTGTTGCATGGCCCCGCGCACAAGGGCGTCCCCCTTCACCGGGCGGATACCCAATTCGGCAGCAGCGGCCATACCGGCCCGGTAGATTGTCGGGATCAGGTCCTCCAGATTCTGCTGGGCCTCGTGCACTCCTCGGACTGCGCCCCGCACCGTGCCGCGCAGAACCCGCCGCGAGCCCCGACCCTGCAGGCGGTTGTCCATTTCCTGGGCGATGCCCTTGAGGCTGTCCTGAACAATAATCCGGGGATCCAGATTGGTTTCGTCCATGGCCTGAGCCGCGGAGCGAGCCGCATGGTAGGCGATTGCCTCCGCGTGGGCTTCCAGGTTGCGCCGGCTCTTCAGAAGGTGGGCCAGGCTGTTGCGGACCGAGCCCGTCAGGCTCCGCACGGACTGGGAGCCGGCCCGCGAAGTCGTGATGGCCATGCGCATGGCCGCGGAAAATTGATACAGGGTCAGACCCAATGCGGTGTCGATCCCGGGCACATTCCGGATCACACTCACCGGGACTTGCAGGAACCGGGCGCCGGGGATGGAATTCAGGGCCCGCACCGTAGCCGCCGCGTCCTTGTACAGTTCGTCCAGGACGACGGAACGGCTGTAATCCTGGATTTCATGGATGCGCGCCAGCAGACCGGATGTGAACACACCCAGCAGGAACGCCAGCAGGAACAGAAATTCATACCCTCCCAGATTCAGGCCCGTGAACCCCACCGACGAACTGGGTCCGATCCACTCCACGTTGATGGTCAAGCGGTGTTGCAGCAGCACATCGATCAAGCGACCTCCTGCCAGAGGCCCCAGACCTGCACCCAGGCTTCCCGCAATGGACGCCAGGGACAGATAGGCACTGGTGCGCTGGTGCCCGGCCCGTTTCATGGTCAGGATCCCCGATGCAATGTTGGTCCCGGCCATGGCCAGGCCCTGCAGCATCATGCAGAAGGCAATGAGCAGATAGACCAGCAAGCCGGCGCCGCCCGTCCCCCGGTCCACACTGGACACCAGGGACCAGAGGGGCAGGAGAAGCAGCAGGAGGGAACCACTGGCCATCATGACGACCTTGGCTCCAAACCGGTCCGCATATTTGCCCCACACGGACAGGGCCGACACGTTGGCCACCTGCGACAGCGTGCCAAACACGATCACCAGCGACAGTGGGTACGCCAGTTTTTCCAGCATGTAGACGACAAAGAAGGGGGCTGCCAACGATGGATAGAAGTTGCGCATGAAAAGGAACCACAGGATGGGCCGGTATTCCCGATCTTGCAGGGGGGCTCCCAGACCAGCCAGGGGCGACCGCCCCGGCTGTGCCTCCCGCCGACTCCGGCGTTCCGGAATGCGGGCCATGCACCAGGGACTCATGAGCCCCAGGGTGGCCACGCAAAACAGAAGGACGAAGGCATACCCCTGGAGCTCGGTATCGGCATCCCCCGTGGTACGCCAATAATCCACAAACAGGGAGGCGGACAAACCCAGCACACTCGCCGCGATCGTGCCGTACGCCAGGCGCCGGGCAAACACCGTGCCCATGACCGGACCGGGTATCAGATCCCGCAGCCAGCTCTGCCAATTGATGGCGATGAGGGGGCGCAGGATGCCCTGCACACTGACAACCACCATGAGGCCGGCGACCTGGCGGGAGGCCGGCAGGCCCGAGAAGGGCAACAGGGCCGCCGGAATCCACAGTAGATTCACCAGGATCCAAGGCAGCAGGGAGAGCAGTTTGCGCTGGCGCAGATAGTCCGTTACCGGCACAAACACCAGCTGCAACGGCTGGAAGACAAAGGGGGCCGCGCCGATGAAACCCACCTGAAAGACATTGGCTCCCAGCAACAAGGCGTACGCGGTCAGAAACCCGCTGGCAACGACACCGCCCATGCCCATGGAGGCGATGCCTTCGATGTACAACCACTTCAAACCGGAGCGGAGTTGGGCTTGGGGCAGGGAATCGTACTGTTGGAACAGGATCCGCTTCATCGAACAAACCCATTGCGTATGCGCATCCAGGAATTGGAAATGGCAGCCCGGTCTCGGTTCCCGCTCAGGAACCATGCCAGGTCCGCCACTGGACCATGATTCAGGCGACCTTGCACCTCCGGAGCCGCCAGCCAAAGCCAAGCAACCCGCCAATGCAATTTCCCGCCGTGCAGATCTTTGAGGTGCGACGCACGAGCGGCCACATGGCCGCTCGTGCGTTTCCTTATTGGCCCCTACCGGGTAGGGATGCCGGGAGCCTGTTCTACCGGCCGACCGGAATCACAAAAGGTCGAAGCGGTCCAGGTTCATGACCTTGTTCCACGCAGCCACGAAGTCGCACACGAAGGCCTGCTGCGAGTCGTCACAAGCGTAGGCTTCCGCGAGGGCCCGGAGTTGGGAGTTTGAACCGAAGACCAGGTCAACGGCCGTGCCGGTCCATCTGAGGGAACCGGTGCCGCGATCGCGCCCTTCAAACACCCCCTCGGCTCCCGAGACCGACTGCCACTCCGTGTCCATGTCAAGCAGGTTCACGAAGAAGTCGTTGGTCAATGTCCCGGGCCGCTCGGTGAAGACGCCGAGCTCGGATTGGCCGACGTTGGCATTCAGGACGCGCAGGCCGCCGACGAGAACCGTCATCTCGGGCGCGGTCAGCGTCAGCATCTGGGCCCGGTCGACCAACAGTTCCTCCGCCGACTTCGGGTGTCCGTTGCCGGCGTAGTTGCGGAACCCATCCGCGGTTGGTTCGAGCACGGCGAAGGAGTCCACGTCGGTTTGTTCCTCCAACGCGTCCGTGCGACCCGGCGCGAAGGGAACCTCCACGTCATGCCCGGCATTCCCGGCAGCCTGTTCGACGGCGGCGCACCCGCCCAGGACGATCAGGTCCGCAAGCGAGACCTGCTTGTTGCCGGACTGCGAGTTGTTGAAGTCCGTCCGGAGCCCTTCCAAGATCTGCAGCACCGTTCCCAGTGCGGCCGGGGCGTTGACCTCCCAGTCCTTCTGCGGCGCCAGGCGAATGCGCGCCCCGTTGGCGCCGCCGCGCTTGTCGGTGCCGCGGAATGTTGACGCGGAGGCCCAGGCGGTCGCAACCAATTGGGAAACGGACAGGCCCGATGCGAGGATCTTGTCCTTGAGGGTGGCGATGTCCTGCGCGTCGATCAATTCGTGATCGACATCCGGGACGGGGTCCTGCCACAGCTGCGGTTCCTCGGGCACCAACGGGCCGAGATACCGCGAGCGCGGCCCCATGTCGCGGTGCGTCAGCTTGAACCACGCCCTGGCAAAGGCATCCGCGAATGCGTCCGGATTCTCGTGGAAGCGCCTCGAGATCGGCTCATAGACCGGATCCACCTTCAACGACAGATCGGTGGTGAGCATCACGGGCGGGTGCGTCCGCGACGGATCATGGGCATCCGGCACCGTGCCTGCGGCAGACCCGTTGGCGGGAATCCACTGGTTCGCGCCGGCAGGGCTGGTCGTCAGCTCCCACTCGTGGCCAAAGAGGTTGTCGAAGAAACCGTTGTCCCACTTGGCCGGCTCGGAGGTCCAGGCGCCCTCCAGGCCGCTGGTGATGGCATCGGCACCTGCCCCGCTGCCGAAGCTGTTCTTCCAGCCCAGGCCCTGCTCCTCCAGGCTCGCGCCTTCGGGTTCGGGTCCGACGTGCTTGTCCGCGTCCGCTGCACCATGGGTCTTGCCGAAGGTATGGCCGCCGGCGATGAGCGCAACCGTTTCCTCGTCGTCCATCGCCATGCGGGCGAATGTCTCCCGAATGTCACGGGCGGCCGCGAGCGGATCCGGCTTGCCATTCGGTCCTTCCGGATTCACATAGATTAGGCCCATCTGGACGGCACCGAGCGGATTCTCGAGATCCCGGTCGCCGCTGTAGCGCTCGTCGCCAAGCCACTCGGTCTCGGCGCCCCAGTAAATGTCCTCTTCGGGTTCCCAGACATCCTCGCGCCCGCCGGCGAATCCGAGCGTCTTGAAGCCCATCGACTCCAAGGCCACGTTCCCGGAAAAGATCATCAGGTCGGCCCACGAGAGCTTGCGGCCGTACTTCTGCTTGATCGGCCAGAGCAGGCGGCGCGCCTTGTCGAGGTTCGCGTTGTCGGGCCAACTGTTGAGGGGCGCGAAGCGGAGTGTGCCGGTGCCGCCGCCGCCGCGGCCGTCGCCGATGCGGTAGGTGCCGGCGCTGTGCCACGCCATCCGGATGATCAGCGGACCGTAGTGGCCGTAGTCGGCCGGCCACCAATCCTGGGAGGTTGTCAACACCTCTTCAATGTCCCGATGCAGGACATCAAGGTCGAGGGTCTTGAACTCCTCGGCGTAGTTGAACTCTCCGCCCATGGGATCGGAGAGCGGCGAGTTCTGGTGGAGAATCTTCAGGTTCAGCTGCTTCGGCCACCAGCGTTGGTTCGGGGAACTCCCAAGTGCGGTGTTGGCGCCCGACATCGGGCATCGGCTTGCTCTGTCAGACACGTTGTCCTCCTGGTGTCTCTGGTCGGTTTCCACTTGAGGCATCCGGCAGAATGCGGAATCCCATCCCGGTTCCCATCATACGCTTGCGCGGCTGTGCCGCGACCGGGGTGGCAACCCATAGATCGTATATCAGATCGGCTTTCGATCGCGGGATCGCCCTGTGCCGATTTGGGCTGTCCGGGCGTCCAGACACCTGGCGGAGTGTCGGTGGGATGAAAGGAGTTGGTTTCCGTGCACGGCCGCGGTGATTGGATGGCCTTGGCCGCAACCCAAGAGACACGGTGTGCCATGCTCAACAGAACATACGGGCTTGGATGGCAAACAACATGGTCCGTTGCGCCTCGCATGCTACTTTGCGCGGCCCAGGGACAATCCTGGAAACCGGCCCGTTGTCCGAATCCGAACCGCAGTCTTTGATGCAACTGCGGCCCTGCCGGAGCAGTGTGCAGCCGATTGGCACCCTCCCTGCCCAGGAAAGAGGATGCTTGGCGAAACTCCCACCTTGGGGTTTGTTGTCCGAAAGCGCTCCAGAGCCGAGACATGGATGCGCAACACGTCTCGCAAGTGTCCCAACCCCTACTGTAACCGGATCGGGATACATCGACATCCAGTCCTATTCCTGCAACACCTCCCAACTACACCGCCCTCTGCTATCCGTCAGGGCCCCGCTTGCGTGTGCTCGGACTGTCCTCATTGGGTGGCATCCAAGCGGTGCAGGTCGCCAGGCCATTCCAGGATCTTCTGGTCCGCCGTGACCAACACATGGCCGTTTAAGGCAGTGGCAACGATAATTCGGTCGGCGGGATCCTTGTGAAATCCCGCCAATTCATTGGCACGTATGGCTATCTCGCCATCCACGGGAAGTTCAATCAGGCCCTGGTTCAACTGCTCCAGCCGCCACCGGAGCATGTCGTCGGGAAAGCTGATGCGTCCTTTCATGCGGAGCATTGCCATTTCCCAGAACGAGATGGCTGATATCGCAACGGCATCAGCTTCCCAAGCCCGTTGGATTTCGACACGAACCGCCGCTCCAAGCCGGGCATCACCACTTCTCAGCCACAGAGCAGCGTGAGTATCCAGCAGTATCACGGATTGAGCACCCGATCAGGGTTGACATCGGCTTCCCACTCCACGTCGATGGGGGACATGATGTCGCCATGAATCTTCAACCTGTCCTTGTCGATGCCAAAGAGAGACTTGGGCCGTTTCTGATAGGCAATCATCTTCGCAACCGGTTCGCCGCGCTTGGTGATGACGATCTCGCCGCCGTGCTCGGCAACTCCGTCCATCAACTTCAGGCACTTGGCCTTGAATTCCGAGGCTGTTATGGTGAGACTGTGGCCGAGGCCACCACTGTACGTGCTCATATCGAGGCACCTGTCAAGTGAACCTGTTTCGTTGTACTGCATGTAGTGTACACACCATACAGCAAACAGTGGCCATGACCATGGTCATGACCATGAAGTCACAACAAAAGCAACAAAGGGAGGACAGGTAGGCTCTGTACCATCCATGTGTGCCACAGCCGTGTTGTGGTCGTAATGCCGTGGTCATTGCCCGTCGTCAACCTCCCCACCGGCCCGCCCGATCCGATGCAGGTCCACTCGCCAAACTGCACACATCCAACAGCTGTCACTGTGTCCGGATGTCCCAACCTACCTGCTTGATCATCAATCTCCAGGATGTTGTGCAAGAGACGGGCATGCAGTGCACATGGCTCCATTCAATCCGAACAGCCGACCACGGGAACGTTGAGCCCCCATCAAGTGCTCTTTGGGC
This sequence comes from uncultured Caldilineaceae bacterium, assembly GCA_964566955.1. Lineage (GTDB taxonomy): Bacteria > Chloroflexota > Anaerolineae > Caldilineales > Caldilineaceae > Bin34. The sequence goes on from CAZMKQ010000058.1 coordinate 20,639, forward strand.
CTGCCCGGAACTTCCCGCTGGTTCAGGCTGGCCAACAGTCCGCGGCTGAAGCACTCTACTGTTCAGAAGCCCCGGTGCAACCCGGCCGTGTCCATCATCCCAGACCAACGTCAGGACCGTTGAACAAGCCTTTCACAGTTACAATGACGCAAGTTGGGGTGTGTACCACCGTGCGCTGTAGAGAAAATTGGATTAGGTCGTGAGCACCGCGTTGTTTCTGAACACCGTCTCCATTCACCATCCTCGGAGGGTGTCTCGTTGCGACCGGGCCGATACGTTTTTGGCTTCACGATCGTACCGCCATCGTCGGGTGTCCGCGACCGGGGTGTTTTCGCTGTCGGCCGCGAGGCCAACCACCCTTGACGGGCCGACATTGGCGGGTCATGGGTTGTGGGTTTTGGATTTCCGTTGCGCCTCTGGTTCACTCATCACCAGGTGAGCAATCCTGAGTTTCATGTGACAAAGAAGCGACTTCTTGTCGCGCAGGTGCCTGTTGGAGGCTCGATATGCTGAGGTTTGCGGAAGAAGTGTTGCTGCTCCTGCTGGACGAGGAACGCGGGGACATCACAACCCGCATCTCGACACACACGTTGAATGTCGTTCTGTCGGGAGCCGTGTTGATGGATCTGGCGCTCGAAGGCCACATCGACACGGATCCACGCCAGCTTATCGTGACCGATCCCACTCCGACCGGCGACTCGCTGCTCGATTTCGCCTTGAACGACATGATGCTGGACACCGAAATCCATGATGCCGGCTACTGGATTCGGCACTTTGCGCGGCAGGGCAACGCCATCCGGCGCCGGGTCCTGCGCCGCCTGGTCAAACGCAATGTCCTCGAGTCGGAAACCGAGGGGCGGATTCTGCTGTCCCGGCTGGTCTCCCTCTCCCGCCGCTACCCGATGGCCGATGGATCATGGGTGGAGGAAGTACGGCTGCGCATCATGCGGATCCTGTTCAGCGATGAAATTCCCGATCCGCGCGATGTCGCCATCATATGCCTGGCGGATTCCTGCAATCTGTTCGAAATCATCCTGAACCCCACGGACCTGTACAACCTGCGGGACCGAATCGATCTGGTGAACAAGATGGACCTCATTGGCCGGTCGGTCAGCACATCGCTCCGCCAGGAGGCCTCTACAGGCGGTACGTAACACACTGGGATCGCCTGTTCCGCTACCGGACCGGCACCCGCGTATGACCGTTACGCCTCCCGCCGCCGATCCGGTCGGACAATGAAGCCGGCGTTCCCGGCCCCGACCGCCGCCACGAGGGCGATGCCACCGGCAGGTTCCCGCACAGTTGCACTTCCGGCCCTTTACTCCCCCCATGGCCAGGCATGGAGGTATTGATCGGATGAAGAGTCAGCTGACCCGGCAACAGAAAGAAAAATTTATCGAGAACGGGTTTCTCCACATTCCGTCCGCGGTGCCCATGAACATGGTCCACGCCGCGTTGCGGGCCATCAACCACTCGATCGGCGAAGTGGGCAAGACCGGGGCGGATCCCACTCGGTACCGGGTGGACAGCCACTGCCACGAACTGCGCCACACCCCGGTCCTCACCGATGTCTTCAACCGCACTGCCGTCCGGGACCTAACCGAGGACCTGCTGGGTCCCGGCAACATGCAGCCGGTGGAGGAAGTGCAGATTGCCGCGCGCTTCCCGCTGGCACCGGGGATTGAGGCGTCCCCCATCGAAGGCCACCTGGATGCGACCGGGACCGGCACCAACGGCGCCCCCACGGGTTCGTACCTGCGCAACTTCACCGTCATCGCCGTCGTCTATCTGGTGGACGTGCCGGCTCCCTACAGCGGCAACTTCACGGTGTGGCCCAGATCCCACATCGAATCCCGCGACTTCTTTCGGCGAGTGGGGCACGAAGTGCTGACCCAGGGCGATCCCGGCATTGAGGACTTGACCGGCGAACCCGTCATGCTGACGGGCAGGGCCGGAGACGCCTTCCTGTGCCACCATCTGATTCAGCACACGGGCGGACCCAATCTGTCCCCCCATGTACGCCACGCGGTGATCAGCCGCATCAAGCACCGCAACGTGGACGAACTGGACCTCGGGGGCTTTACGGCCATGTGGCGCGAATGGGAAGGCATCGCGGACCTGACCGCGGCCCACGCCTGATGCGCGGAGTCGCCTCCGCTGACCAACGCCCTGAACTTCCTGACCGACCTGCAGCGGGAATTCCGGCCAAACGCGTCAATCCGGCGGTTGCACCAGACGGTGGCGCGGTATCCTGTCCGGCCAAGGCCGGCAGGGGGTTGACCCAATACTGTTCACACTATGGTTGTGTGATTTCCCGTCCATCAGGCGGCTGGATATGTGATCCAGGTGACTTGACGGTTAGAGGTATACCGGCAACGATCAGGTAGACATTGTCAGCCTGTGCCGCCAATAGTTGATGCAAATGCCCCATGTGGTCGCGAAATGCCCGGGCCAAGGCATTGACAGGAACGATGCCCGAACCCACTTCATTCGAGACCAAAATCACGGAACTGGGACTGGAGGCCAGCGCTTCCACCAGGGATTGGCTTTCCGATGCAACGTCCCTTCCGGCATGCATCAGATTGCTAACCCACAAAGTCAAACAGTCCACCACCGCCACTGTGTCGGGCGAATCGATGCGGGCAATGGCCTCCGCAATTGACAAAGGTATCTCCCAAGTCTGCCAGTGGGGAGAACGACGTTCCCGATGGCGCTGGATTCGATCGGCCATCTCTGCATCATCCGGTTGGGCCGTGGCAATGTAAATCGGTTGGGCAGCCGGATCTGCGAGTTTTTCGGCAAAGGTGCTCTTTCCCGATCGAGCACCTCCCAGTATCAGGGTGGTGGCAGACATATTGGGATCATGCATTGCTTGGTTGACACACCATAATCGGTTTATATCTGTCCCGGTGACAAGGTCAACTCCTGCAGTCAGCCGCAACCGAGCAATGGTGTGGGAGGAGCTCGCAATTCCCGGGACCGGAGGTGCACGATGCGCCACCGCCAGTTCATACGGCTTCCCCGCTTGAAGCTGGAGCAGCTGCCTTGTGAAAGGCCACCCGCAACACTTGGAGCACCGAGCCCCCGATAGGCGCAGCCTGCGCTGAGACCGTACGGACCTGCGTTTAGCAAACACAGGACCGATTTGTCTTCGGTGCTTCAACGTCGGCGCCAGTGCGGCCCGACACGCGGCTACAGCACGGACTGGTAGTTGACCATGGCTGCCTCGGACAAGCCAAACCACTCCTGGATACTCATCCGGAAGGCGTTCCAATTGCGGAAGATGGTGTTGAAATCCGGATCACGCGCGGCAATCGCTTCGTAGATGGCAAAGGATGCGGTCTCGGCGGCTTGCATGAAGTCGTCCGGGAACGGAAGAATCTGAATGTCGTGGGTCTTCAGTTCCTGCAGTGCCTCCGCGTTCTTGGCATCGTACCGGGCCGTGGCAATTACATTGCTGGCCAGGGCCGCCAGTTCCACGGCCGCCTGATATTCCTCGGGCAGTTCGTTCCATGCTTCGAGATTGAACTGGAATTCGGCGTGCGCGCCCGGCTCCCACCACGCGGGGTAGTAGTAATTTTCGGCAACCTGGTGAAATCCCATCTTCAGATCGTCGTAGGGTCCTATCCAATCCGTGGCGTCAATGGCACCGGATTGAAGTGCCTGGAAGACCTCTCCGCCAGGCAGGACCTGCACCGTGGCTCCCAGTTGATCGAGCACCTGACCGCCGAGGCCGGCAATCCGCATCTTCAATCCCACAATGTCATCCAGCGAACGAATCTCGCGATTGAACCATCCCCCCATCTGGGCGCCGGAAGTTCCAGCTGGGAATTGGATGATGCCGAACCGATCCGCGTAGAACTCGCGCAGCAGGGCCAGACCGTCACCCTCGTAGAACCAGGCGTTGTTCTGGCGGGCCGTCAAGCCAAACGGCAGAGAGGTCCCGAACGCATTCACCGGACTCTTGCCGATGAAGTAATAGGACGCGGTCAGACCAGACTGGACGGCGCCCTGTTCGACCACGTTCATGACTTCCAGGGGCGGTGCCAGTTCGCCGGCCAGGCGCGGTTCAATCCGGAATTTGCCGTTGGTCATGGCGGCGACGTGCTCAGCGAAGGTGAACGACATATCCACGATGATGTCGGCAATCGGCGGAAAACTGGTGGCCATCTGCCACGTGAATTCCGGCAGGGAGGACTCCTGCGCCGTCAGTTCGGTGAGTTCCTCCGGGGTGATGGTGCAGGCGGCAGCTCCCACTGCGGCGGTAGCCAGGGCGGCTCCGCTCAGGAATTTCCTTCGGTTCACATTCATGATGTACCTCCCTTGGGGAGCGGAGAAGAGCTCGGTACAGGCCAAGAACCGGGGCGGCACCGAGCGGCATGGGGGATCGGTCCCTTCGGTCCCTACTATGAATTGTAATGACCAAAACGCGGGGTTGACGGGGCGACCTTCCTCATGGGAGGGAAACCCGCACGCGATCCCGTTCCTACTTCGAGGTAGTTGCCAAGTCCAACAATGCAGACACAGCGGGTTGGAAACAGGCACCTCCGGATGCCTGCAGGACATGGTGCCGGAACATGCGGCAATCCGGGATGCCAGGCGTCCCGGTGGGATGATAATGGCCGGTTCGACACGATCGATCTGCTGCCAACCGCGATGGGAACGGTCCGCGAACACTGTTCAATGCCCGGAACCCGCGCCGGACTCCTTTGACATCCGTGGCACGGATGTGTCGAGTGTTATCGGATGTCCACAACGAACAGGGGCCTTGATTCATTTGAAATCATATTTTCGTATATAATGGCGGTATTGAGCCCAGCACAGGCCATGGATTGGCTGATGCATCTCAAAGCGGACTCGCCGTGTCATCCCAGCCGGAACCGACCTTCTCCTACGACCTCACCCTGAAGTCCCTGTTCGCCGAACGGGACATGGTGGGGGATCTGATCCGGTACCACGCCTCGAGCCTGTTTTCCGAACTGCAGGGTTTCGAACCCACGGAATTGGCGGCCAGTTCCACCGTGACGACCGATCCGGTGGAGCCGCCCCACCAACAGGGGCGGGACCGGGACCTGGTTTGGACCCTGGCACGCGCAACCGCCAGGGAGGACCAGGTCCTACTGCATCTGGAGTTCCAGTCGCGGCCCGATGCCGCGATGACGCTGCGGATGGTCGACTACGCCCACGGACTGTTTCAGCGCTATCCGGAACGCGAGGTATACGGCTTGGTCGTCAATACGGGCAGCCGGCCGTTCGGCCCGTGGTGGTGTCCCGTGCAGGCCGTGGCCGGCACGCGCGGCTACGGCTTTCAACCAGGGCCCGTACTGGATGTCCACGACTTTCCGTTGCCCGTCTTTCCCGATACCCGTTATCCGCTTTCCCCGGACAGTCTGATGACGGGTTTCATCGCCCTGGCCCGGATCCAACTCGAGATGCAGCGGAACCACAGGGCGGCCCTGGATCAAATTCTGCCTGTGCTGCGGACATGGATTGTGCCGCTGGTTCTGCGGTCCACGGAAACACTGCGAAGAGCCTACGGAGCCTGGTTCCGGACGGCATTCGGGGAACTGCTCGGGGACCATCCCGAGCTGCGTAAGGAATTGAGTAAAATCGTCTACATTGAGGATGCGGAGGTCGTCATGTACACCATTTCCCAGGCGTTGGAGGACCGGTTTAAGCAAGGGGAGGCCCAAGGCGAAGCCCAGGGCGAGGCCCGGGGTGAAGCTCGGGGCGAAGCTCGGGGCAGAGCAGAAGGCGAAGCAAGGGCCACACGGAATCTGCTTCTGCAGTTCGTCGCCGAAACCTGGGGCGATGCGGAAGCGGAACGGTTCGCCAGGCAACTGGAAGGCATCGAGCCTGACCGGATGCCGAGTATCCGGGACCTGATGGCGGACCAGCGAGCCGGACGGCCACCCCGCCTGCACCACAACGGACGAACCGCGTCTGCGGAATAACAACTCCGGGATACTCCACTGGCCTACATGCCCATGGCCCACCGTACAGCAGGAGTTTCGGGATCAGCTCGTAGATTAGTAGGGAGCTTATATCCAATAGTTGACAGTCGAACTCTTGTGCTGCAATTGTTGCGAGAGAGAGGACCCGACTGCGAACCGGGCCCTCGACC
>CAZMKQ010000059.1:0-26695 GCA_964566955.1 uncultured Caldilineaceae bacterium
TGTCTCCATACCCCTGCAGGTTGTGCTGGGACTCATCCTGGCCCTGCTGCTCAACGAAAAAATCAAGGCCATGTCCTTTGTGCGCACGGTCTTCTACTTGCCCAGTGTGGTCGCCGGTGTGGCGGTGGCCCTGCTGTGGCGCTGGATCTTTTCCCCGGATTTTGGTCTCCTCAATGCAGGCCTTGACCTCGTGGGCATCGACGGCCCCGCGTGGCTCGCGGACAGTCGGACGGCCCTGTCCGCCCTGATCCTCATGAGTCTCTGGGGCGTGGGCGGGGGCATGCTGATCGTGCTGGCCGGACTGCAGGGAGTACCCACCACCCTGTACGAGGCGGCTGAAGTGGACGGGGCCAACAGCTGGGTGCGCTTCTGGAACGTCACCTTGCCCATGATTTCGCCGGTCATTCTCTTTCAGACTGTCATGGGCATCATCGGGGCCTTGCAGGTGTTTACCGAAGCCTACGTGATGACCGAGGGTGGGCCCAAGTACGCCACCCTGTTCTACATGCTGTATCTGTACCAGAATGCCTTTGAATTCCTCAAGATGGGGTACGCGTCGGCTCTGGCCTGGGTACTTTTTGCGTACATCCTGCTGCTGACCCTGTTGGTCCCGCGGCTTGGGTCTATTATGAGGGTGTATCGTCCAAGGCGGGGCAGTAATGGACACCACAACCCGCCTGGTGGCCCAACCAACAGCCTCGGTGGGCTGGCGGACGAACCGGCGCGTGCATTATGCCCTCAAGATGACCGGGGTCTATCTTTGCCTGGCGGCCGGCGGCTTCTTCGTCACCGTGCCTTTTGCCTGGATGCTGTCCACATCATTGAAGACCTTGGGCCAGACCTTCATCTTTCCCCCCATCTGGATTCCCATTCCGCTACAGTGGGTCAATTATGTCAAGGTTTTTGAAGTATTGCCTTTCATGCGGTACTTTACCAATACCGTATTTGTCTCCGGGCTCAGCGTGGCGGGTACTCTCTTTGCCAGCAGCTTGGCCGGATTCTCGTTTGCCCGACTGCGCTGGCGAGGCAGTACCGTCCTGTTTGTCGTCGTATTGAGCACCATGATGCTGCCTCCCCAAGTCACCATGATCCCCAAGTTCATTCTGTTCCGGATACTGGAATGGATTGACACCTACAAACCCCTCATTGTGCCCTCGCTTTTCGGGACCGGGTTTCAGATCTTCCTGTTTCGCCAGTTTTTCTCCACCATTCCCCGGGAAATCGACGAGGCGGCCCGCATGGACGGCTGTGGCTTTGTGGGCACCTACGCCCGCATCATTCTGCCGCTGTCGGGACCTGCGATCATCACCGGATTTCTGTTTGCCTTCCGGTACAACTGGAATGAATTCCTGGAACCCCTGATCTATCTCAACACCCATTCCAAGTTCACGCTGGCACTGGGCCTGCGTCTGTTTCAGGGAGAGTTCACCACCAATTGGCCCCTGCTCATGGCGGCTTCCACCATCGCCATGCTGCCGGTGTTGCTTACTTTCTACTTTGGCCAGCGTTACTTCATACAGGGTGTAGTGATTTCCGGGGTCAAAGGCTAAGGTCCTGCCTGACCATCTCGGAGTCCACCCGCATACCCCTTCCGAATTCCAAATGCCACACTGCAGCCGCCACCTGTGGCAGACCCAAGACGGTCATTGCCGACTCTGGCAGTAACTGCCTGCCAACCCTGACCGCACCCTTCAGGCCGCCCGACGGGCGGAACCGGGCTGCACCGTACACGCAGGGATGTCAGCCAAGAGCGAAATCCCCGCCCTTTCCCGGTTTCGAGAGTAGATGCCCGTATCGAACCGACACGGGTGCGTTTCCATACGGCCCCGGTGCAGCCAAGTACAATCCGCATAGTCCGAAAGACTTGCGTTGAGTTCCGTTCTCGCTTTCCGACCATGGATCTGCCCTTTCTGCACCCGGATCAGTCCGAGTTCATCCCAATTCGGCGGGCTGGCGGCCTGTACGTGGACAAGACCGACCACCTGCGCAGGCTGTTGGTCCCGGTCGGGGGCGACGGCTCCCTGTTGCAGTCGAAGTATGTCTTTTTTGCCAGGCCCCGCCGTTTTGGCAAGACCCTGCTGGTATCCACCCTCGAGGCCTTCTTCCAAGGCAACCTGCCCAAGTTGGCAAGTCTCGACAAGGCTGCCTTCAATCCCGATGCCGGAGCACGGGCCGAACTGTTCCTGGATACCGCCATCGAGGATGTCGTACGCCAAACCCGACCCCATCCGGTGGTTCGACTCAACATGGCGATGACTGCCTCGGATACGCCCGAAAGGTTGCACGCGAAGCTTCTTGCGCACCTGGAAAGTGTGTACACAAGATGGCATGCCCGCGGTGTGGCAACCGGCATTGATCCCTGGACCGAAGGGGGTTTCATTCGGTTTCCGCCACCGGCCGCAGGTTCCGATTCGGTTCCTGCCGCCGGTCGTCTGGAAGGGCTGCTGCATGAACTTGAACGGCAATTCGATGCTCCACCGGTGATCCTGATCGACGAGTACGATGCGCCGCTCACACACCTGCTGGGCCGGGACATGGATCCTGAACCGTTCATCGCGGTCCTGCGCGAGTTCTTCGGCCTGCTCAAGCATCTTGAGGACCGGCTGCACTTCGTCTTCATCACAGGCATCAGCCGCTTTGCCCACGTGAACCTCTTCTCCGCCCTGAACAACCTGACCGACATTTCGTGGGAGCCCGAGTATGGCGACCTGTGCGGGTTTGGCGAATCCGACATTCGGGACTGCCTGCTGCCCTACCTGCAGACCGGAGCAGTGAACCTCGGCAAGCCCGTCGAACAGGTGGTACGGGAACTGCGGGAGCACTACAACGGGTACTGCTTTGGCCATCCCGGTTTCAGCGAGAACGTCTACAACCCCTATTCGCTCCTGCACTGCCTCCGGGACATGCAGGCCGCTTCCGCCGGCGACAGGTGGCGGTGGCGGGGTTGGCCCAACTACTGGTCCGAGTCCGGGACACCCCGGTTCCTGGTGCGGATGGCCCGGCACGGGGACCTGGCCCTGACCAAGGATCCCCCGCCGGTCCACCAACTGATGCGGACCACCTACGACCTGAACAACATCGACTACGGCAGCCTGATGCTGCAGACCGGCTACTTCACGCTGCGGCTGGACGGGGAACGGCTGCGGTACGACTACCCCAACAAGGAGGTGCGCCTGACCTTCGCCTCCAGCCTGCTGGAGAGCTTCGGTCGGTATGCCACCACGGACGAGTTGACGGGCCTGCACCGGGCCTTGGCCACCGAGGACTATGCGGACTTCCGCACGCGCCTGCACACGTTCATGGCCGGGATGCCGGGCGAGAAGATCACCGGGGAGACCGACTGCCACCTCATCCTGCATGCCCTGTGCCAGCTGATGCGGGTCGAGTTCCGGTCGGAGGTGCACCAGCTGGGCGGCCGGTCGGACCTGGAGGTGGTCTTCCCCAACCATGTCTGCGTGTTCGAGTTCAAGTACAACCAATCGGTAGAGGCCGCCCTGGACCAGATTGAGGCACGCGACTACGGCCGTCGGTACTTCGCCTCCGAACGGTGCGTGGTGGCCGTCGGCCTGAACTTCGTCGCCGACAGTCCCGAGGAACCACCCCGCATCGAATACCGGACTCGGGTTCGAGCACCGTCAAACCCCGAATCACTCCGAACCTGACTCGCCGGGGCCATCCGGCAAGACCGGAGCTTGGAACGTTGCGGTCCCGCGGCGAAATCTTGGACGCGTCCCAGCCAGTCCGATCGGTTTCTGTGTTTCGCTCCGCTGCAACGATCGGGGTCGGGGAGCGGGCCAACCCTTGACGTCTGCCATCTGCCTCGATGCAGTGATTGGGGGCGAATTTCACTTTCTGTCTTTTCACTTGTCCGAGCCGGGAACCGTGTTTGAGGCTTACGGCGCCCACTCCTCCCCATGGGCTTGGCCCCCGATGCTGCAAGGAAGGACCTGAATGCGACGTTGTTCCGACCTGAACAGACAGTGGCACAATTCCATCGGGACCTCCACCTGTTGCCTCGCCATCCCGGTCCGGCACCCGCGTTCCAGCCGCCCTTCCTACACAATACCGTTCGCCACAAGGATGTTCAAGACCATGCATGGTCTCATGATGTCCATGCCCATGACGGTGGGCAGCATTCTGGAGCATGCGCAACGCATCTTCGGGTCGAAGCTGGTTGTCACCCGGCAACCCGATCGTTCCCTCCATGTCATGACCTACCGGGACCTGCACACGCGGGTCAAGAAACTGGCCAATGCCTTGACGGCCCTGGGCATCCAACCGGGCGATCGAGTAGGTACGTTGGGTTGGAACCACCACCAACATGTGGAGGCCTACTTCGGCATACCGGAGATGGGCGGCGTCGTCCACACCCTCAACATCCGGCTGTCTTCGGACCAGCTGGCCTACATCATCAACCACGCCGAGGACCGCGCCATTCTGGTGGATGGCTCGCAGGTACCACTGCTCGAAGACATCAAGGACCGGGTCCGCGGGGTCGAACACTTCATCATCTGGTCCGGCGCGGACCAGGTCGCCTGCAACCTGCCCGGCACGATGCACCGGTATGAAGATCTATTGGGCGAGGCCGACGCGTCCCATGAGTGTCCTGTCCGGGATGAACGGGCGGCCATGGGCCTGTGCTACACAAGCGGCACCACGGGACACCCCAAGGGCGTCCTCTACTCCCATCGTTCCATGTACCTCCACACCATGGGTGTCAACCAGGCCAACGCATTCGGCTTGACGGAACGGGACAACGTGCTGGCCGTGGTGCCCCAGTTTCACGCCATGTGTTGGGGATTGCCGTACGGTGCCGCGTTGGCCGGTGCCAATCTGGTAATGCCGGGCCCGTTTCTGGATGCCGCCTCGTTGGCCGACTTGCTGCACGACCGGCGGATCACGGTCGCAGCCGGGGTCCCGACCATCTGGAATTCCCTGTACCACGAGTTGAAGCGCAATCCGGTGGACATCTCCTCCATCAGGGCTCTCATCGTGGGTGGATCGGCCATGCCCCGTCCGTTGATAAAAGCCTACGAACAGGAATTGGGCGTCAATGTCATGCATGCCTGGGGCATGACCGAGACGTCACCCATTGGTTCCGTGTGCGTGCCTCTGTCCCGACACCGGGATCTGGATCCGGAGGCGGCATGGGACATCAAAGCCCGTCAGGGACCTCCCGTGGCCGGCGTCGACCTGCGCATTGCTCGGGATGAAGGGGAACAGCCTTGGGACGATCGCTCCGCCGGCGAAATCCAGGTCAAGGGCCACTGGGTGGCGTCGCAGTACTACCGAACCGAACACCAGGCCGAACACTTCACTCCCGACGGCTGGTTCCGCACGGGTGACATCGCCACCATGAACCCCGACGGGTACATCCGGATCACGGATCGCACCAAGGACCTCATCAAGAGCGGAGGTGAATGGATCTCCTCGGTGGAGTTGGAAAACACGCTTCTGTCACACGCCAACATTCGGGAGGCGGCATTCGTCGCCCTGCCCGACGAGCAATGGGGGGAGCGTCCGTTGGCGGTCATCGTGCCGCATGGTCGGGACGAAGGCATCTCACTGCAGGACGTGCGCCGGCATCTGGCACCGAAGTTCCCCCGCTTCTGGTTGCCGGACGCAATGGCCCTGGTATCGGAAATTCCCAAGACCGGCGTGGGCAAGTTCGACAAGAAGGTCATCCGACAACGGATCCTGAACGGAGAACTTGAAATCGTTTGGGAGTAGCCTGGCTGTGTGGCAGGACGACAACACGAGCGTGGGAAGCAGCCGGTGCATGCCCCCCGTCACGCGCCTGCATCCAGAAGACCTTTAAGACAGTCCGTTGGATTGCTTCCCTGATGCGCTCAATCCCAGAGGAACCCGGTCCCAATCGCCTGTACATCGTGGGTGTCTCCCATCGTCGGGTTTACGAGCAGCAGGTAGTGCTACCGGTGCGGGATTAACATCGGGGAGCGGAACGTCTGCAACAGTGGATCGCCAAGCTTCAGAAGGCGTTCGACTACCAATTGCAGGAGGTCTGCCTGGTCTACCGGACCAATCGGTAGCACGATGAACGGGACGAGACAATCTGAAATACGCCCTACCCATCCACAGGCATCAAACTGCGCAGGACACCCAGACAACCGGAGCGGTTCAACTGGCCACCCCCCACCGGCTCGAGGGGCTGGAAATGCGTACTGACACGGACATCAGGTGGAGTGGAACGATCCTGCCGCTGGCCCCAATTGGAGGCAACCATCAGGGGCGCTACCTGTGTAAAGGCGAAGTTACGTACACGGCGAATGCCCGGCGATGCTTCTCGCTGACCGCCTCGTACGCGGCAATCACCACCGCAACTTCCTCGACTGCAGATGTTACCGACAAACTGTCAAACTTCACTTGAGGATCATAGTCGGCCAAGTGGCGCCTTGATTGCATTTGTACGAATTTCTCGGCAAAGTGCATGATACCCGAAGGGAACTCCACGATGTATTGGTTGTTGGCACACCTGTTTCTCACCGTTCCATGTTGCAAACCGCGGTAGGCTTGAACCCACGCTCGAGTGCTGCGGTTGTCCGGATCCTGGCCGGCAAAGAGATCCGCGCACTGTTGTGACAGCATGTGGAACAGCGCGTAGTAGGCACATCGAATCGCGGCGCGAAGTTCGATTTGTCTCAACCGATCCTGATCGCTCTCCTCACTAATCGCAGAGTGCCGCTTCGCCAATTGAATCAGATCTCCGTAGATCATTTGAACCATATCTTGAACTCTGGCCACAGCCGATCCCAATTGGCTTTGGGCACAAACTCCTGTACCGGAACACTCGGAAATCCAAGTTCGATCGCGTGAGGCCAAAGCTCCTCGGTCAATTCAGTTCTGAAATCATAATCCAGTTTGCTGTCATCCCCATTGAATGCGATGTAGGCAAACAATGACGGTGTTTCCGGGTCGGGACAGACCTCTGGATCCGCCTTGACCACGATTGGATCAAAGACAATTTCGTCGCCAAATCTCTGGGTAAGCAAATCCTTGATGATCTCGGTGTACTTCTCTTTCACTTCGCTGTAGTCGACGCGCATTGCAACCCCCTTCCGGTTCCGGGTCAGTGATGCTATCACGCTGGGTTCACAGGTGCAGGAGCTGGCTTTGTGTCAGGAGACTGAAACCAGCGGCTGGACCCGCTCAGCCTGCATCGTATGACCGTTGTCCCGCCAACAGCCTCCAATTCGAAGACTGAATCCCGATTCAGCCACAAACCCGCTCATCCAAAATCCGGCTCTCGACCGTGCCAATTCCCTCGACTTCCACCTGCACCGCCGCATCCGGAGCCAAGGGTTGGTCGACAGGAACCATCAATGGTCGGGTCACCGGCCCCAGTGTCACCACATCCCCCGGAAAGAGCGTGATTTGTCCGGACAGAAAGGACAGGACGCGCGACGCCGGTTGCAGGTACGCGTCGGTGTTGCCAACCACGCTGCCAATCCCCGGAACCGACAGGGTCATGGCGCGACCCCGGACGGCTTCGGCAGACAGGGCCACAGGCCTGTCGCTGACGGCGTTGTAGCCGTCGCCCCAGCGTCCATACACCAGCGGCATATTGAATTCCTGGGGCGTGGCCGGCTCCCGCACCGGCGGCTGGAACGAGGCATCCAACAGCGCGGCCACCGCCAGGTAACCCAGGATGTACCGTTCCGCGTCCGCCTCGTCCACCTGCTTGGCCAGCCGATCCACGACAAAGGCCAATTCCGGGCCGAAGGCCAGCACCGTCGCCCGGGAACGGATGCGGATGGGTTCCCCCGACGGGCCCAACGCGCTTGCCGGGCCGTTCAGAACCCGCGGCCAGCGGCTGGCCGCGGTGCCGTACTCGGCGGCGGCCGCCGGGGAGTTGCCGTACACGGTCCAGAAGTGCCGAACAGCCGGCAACGACCAGTCCTGCGGTGTCGCCAGGACCGCCTGACCCTTGGCCTGCACGCTCCGGGCGGCCGGGGCCGGATGGATGGTTCGGGATGGATGGGCGGTGGGCCGCCAGTCTTCCCGATCGCCCAGCACCAGGCGGCTGCGCAGTGTGCCCACGCGCTCGATTTCGCCTTCCAGGCTGTCGTCGGGACCGAAGGCCATGGCAGGGGTCACGACCATGCCGTCCACGCCCATGGTGCCCATGTGCACCACATCGCCGGGCTGCAGCGTCATGAAGGACGACAGCCAACTGACCAGCCGCTCGATGCCGATAATCATCGAGTTGGTGTGGGAACGATCGCGCAGGACCCCGGACTGGCGCGTATGAATCAGGAGGTCGTAGGGGTTGCCGATTTCGTCCATCGTGGCGAGCCACGGCCCCATGGGGCAGAAGGTGTCCGTCTTCTTGCCCAGCCAGGAGGCGGTGGCATCGGCGAACCAGTCCGACGGCGGCTGGGGCAGCCCGTCGAACTGGTTGTGGTAGTAACGTCCCGTAATGTCCAGCACTACGGTCATGCCGGCCACATGCGAGAGGGCTTCTTCAATGGGAATGTCCCGGCCGCCGCGGCCAATGACGAAGGCCGGCTCCGGGTTCCAGCCGAAACCGCCGCAGTCGGGCGCAACCCAGACGGGATCGGACGGTCCCGCCACCGCACCCTGGGGCCGGGTGTGGCCCTGGGGCATGAGATGCAGGATTGCGCGGTTCGCGTTGTAGCGGATCGAACTGGGGCTGTTCTGCACCAGCCCGAAGTACAGCCGGGGACGCGGGATCGGAGCACACAAATCCACTTGGGCCAGCGGCTGGCCCGCCTGGTTCAGGAGCATCCGGTCGGCCTGCTCCAGAAACCTCAGCAGAAAGTCCTGCAACCTGCGCGCGGCCTCCATGCCGGCTTGGCCCCGTGCCAGGAACCCGGCCAGCGAATCGGGCCATGGCCGTTGGGCCAGAAACCGGGGAGGAGCTGCGAACGGAGCTGTGGGCGCCAGCGCGTATGTCGCCAGCAGCGCCTCCGCATCCTCCGGGTTGAACACCCAGGGTTCTCCGTCGGCCGGATGGTCAATGATCAGCCCGAAGGTCTCGCGGCCTTCAAATGCATAGGTTGCCAGTTTCATGGTGCCTGCCGCCTGTTGTGGACCGTCCGCGCGGCGGCGCGGAGCCGGATGCTTCGGAAGAGGCTGTCCCCGGAACCCCTTCGCCGAGTGCAGTTCGGATTAGGTGATGTGCTTGGGGTCCAGCGCGTCGCGCAGCCCGTCGCCAATGAAGTTGATGTTGAGAACCGTCAGCAAAATCATGAACGCGGGCGGCATCCAGATCCAGGGACCGTCCTGCAGGACATCCAGGCTGCGGGCAGTCTCCAGCATGTTCCCCCAGCTGGGGGTCGGCAAGGGGATCCCCACGCCTAGGAAACTCAGACCGGCCTCCAGCAAAATGCCGCCGTTGATGGCGAAGGTGACCGAAGCCAGCAGCGGCGCCACGACACCGGGCAGGACATGGGTGCGGATGATCCGTCCGTTCGACGTGCCGATGGCGCGGGCTGCCAGCACGTACTGCTGCTCGCGCAGGGAAAGCACCTGGCCCCGGACCAGTCGGGCCGTACCCATCCAGCCGAACAGGCCGATCAGCATGATGACGTTCCAGATGCTGGGGCCCAGGAAGGTCGCCACGGTCAGGATGATGACCACGCCCGGGAAGGTCATGACCACATCCGTGAAGCGCATGATGAGCATGTCCACGACCCCGCCGTAGTAGCCCGAGAGCACGCCTAGCAGGGTCCCGATGCCGATGGTCATGGCGGCCGAACTCACCCCGACCAAAAGGGAGACGCGGCCGCCGTGCAGCAGTCTGCTCCAAATGTCCCGGCCGACCCGGTCCGTGCCGAGCCAGTGTGCCGTACTGGGCGACAGGAACTTGTCGCGCAGGTTGAGCTGCTCGTAGGGGTAGCGATCGATGACGGGTGCGCTCAGGGTCAGGACCAGAACCACAACGAATAACACCAGGCCGATCACGGCCAGGGGATGGCGCCGAAAGCGGCGCATGGCGTGCTGGGCCGGCGAAACCGGCGCCACCTGCGACAGGTCGCCGGCTGCAGCGAATTCCGGCATGGCCGACGGAGCGCTTGAAGATGCCACTTACTCGTACCGAATGCGCGGATCAAAAACGGCGTAGGCCAAATCGGTCATCAGATTGGCCACCAGGACCACAATGGCCGTCACCAGCATGATGCCCATGACCATCGGGTAGTCCCGGGCGGCCACGGCGTCAACGAACAGGGATCCCATGCCGGGCCAACTGTAGATGGTCTCCGTGAACAGGGCGCCGGCAACCAGCTGTGGAATGCTGAGGCCAATAATGGTCACGACCGGCAGAAGGGCGTTCCGGAACACGTGCCGCCACGTGACGACCCGGTCCCCCAGCCCCTTGGCCTGGGCGGTGCGGATGTAGTCCTCGGCCTTGACCTCCAGCATGCTGAACCGCGTAAACCGCATGTAGGTCGCCAGGTTGAAGACGGCCAGCGTGCCGGCCGGCAGCACCAGGTGGTAGAGGCGGTCCCACAGGGTGGTCTCCTGGCCGACCGTGCCCATGCCGCCGGACGGGAACCAGTTGACCTGCACCGAGAACAGGTAGAGGCCGAAGATCCCGGCCACAAAGGCCGGCATGGAGATGCCCACGAACGACAGGCCGGTCAGGGTGAAGTCCCACACGGAATACTGCCGCAGGCCGATGAACACGCCCAGGGTGATGCCGGCCACGGCACCTATCAGGAGCGACGTTCCCATCAGCTGGAAGGTGCGCTGCATGCGCACGACCAGCACTTCGGCGACATCGTCGCCGTTCTTGAAGCGGAACCCCAGGTCACCGCGCAGGGTCGCGCCCAGCCACTTGACGTAGCGGACCGGAATCGGGTCGTTCAGCCCAAACCTTTCCTCGACATGCGCGAGATCCTCGCGGGTGATCCCGATTTCCTCGTTGACGTAGAAGTCCACGACGCTGCCGGGCGCCAGGTTGATCAGCGCAAAGATGATCAACGTCACCGTGAACAGAATCGGGATGTTGATCAGGGTGCGGCGAATGAAGTACTGCATGTCGGCTAGGCGGCGAACACGCCTTCCTGGAGCCACCCGGTGGGTCGGCAAGGAAGGCACACGCAGCCCCAATGGTGGCTGCCAATCCTCGGCGCGAATGTCCGGGTCCTGCCTTCAGCCGTACGGCAGGGCCGGTGCGACTCAGGCGGTTGGCGCGCTGTCTCCCGCTGCCGGATCAGAAAAGGCCGGCGGGCTGACCTGAACCAGCCGGCCGGCCATGGCAACCGACGGCTGTGCCTTGCCTTCACAAGCCGAAGCTTCGGGCAAGGCGGCAGCCGTCGGCTGCGGGCAACTGTCAGTCGATGTACCAACGTTCGGCGTTGTCAACATAGGGACCGCCGCCCGGAGCCGGGAAGTAGTGGAAGTCCTTTACGTTGGCGCCGGCGATGCCGTAGCGGGTCGAGACCCAGAAGTAGGCGAACGTCTGCTGTTCGTTCTGGTACGCGCAGAGGTTGGTGCGCGCCTCGCGATACTCCTCGAACGAGAAGGCGCTCTCCATGGCCGCCACCAGGTCCGCGTAGGTCGGATCATCAAGGCCCCAGATGTTGTCGGCGGTGTACCAGCTGGTCCCGATCGAGGCCGGGCCCGCGCCGTAGCCGCGGTAGGTGAAGTCGAACTCCATGTTCTGCTCCACCACGTTGCGCCAGGTCGGCACGTCGACAAACGCCGGGGCGGCATCGATCCCGATGTCGGCCAGGTTGGCCTGGAAGACGGTCAGGATGTCCTTGGCCAGCTGGGAGGTGTAGTAGGTCGGAATCTCGAAGGAGAGACCGCTCAGGTCGATCCCGTCGGCTGCAGCTTCCGCCAGCAGCTCCCGTGCCATGTCCGGGTTGTACTCGTAGTAGTTGGCATCGTCAGGCCAAAACGCCGGATAGGGATCGTTGCAAGGAGTTGCCTGCGCCGTGCCGTTGAACACGTCGCGGATGATCGACGCCCGATCGATGCCGTACATCATGGCATGGCGGACGCGGACATCGTTCCAGGCGTCCTTGTGGTAGTTGAAGTTGAACAGATTCGTGACGAACGACGGGCCTTCGTAGACGACGAAGTCCGGGTTGTCGGCGAAACGGGCCGCGACATCCGCACTCACGTAGGTGAAGTTGATGTCGCCGCTCTCCAGGGCCAGGACCGCCGCAGTCTCGTCCACGAAATACCGGTTGATCAGCTTGTCCAGCTTGGGTGCGCCGTCCCAGTAGTATTCGTTGGGCGCCAGCTCCATGTACTGATCCTTTGCAAAGGCACTGAACTTGAACGGACCGGTACCCACGGGGTTGGTCCACCACCAGTCGGCGCTCTGCAGTTCCTCCGAGGTGAAGTCCACGGCGTGTTCGGGCAGGGCGTAGAAGCCGCGCAATTCGTCGAAGAACCGGGGATTGGGGGTCGTCAGCGCGATCTCGAGGGTGGTGTCGTCCACAACCGTGATGCCCGCGATTTCGTCGGCCTCGCCGGCATTGAATTCTTCCCAGCCAACGACCTGTTGCGGCCGGCCGGCAAACCACCGGGTCACGGCGGCGTTGGGGGCCGAAACCAGTTCGGCCGTGAATTTCAGGTCGGAGGCGGTGAAGTCCTCGCCGTCATGCCACTTGACGCCTTCCCGCAGGTAGAACGTCCAGACATCGGCAGCCTCGTTGGGGGTCCAGCCTACGGCCAAGGCACCCTCACTGGTGTGCTCGCCGAAGTCCGATGTCATCATGATGATGGGCGTGAACACCTTTGAGAACCAGACATTGCCGGCGCCATTGTTGTACAGAACGCCCTGCGGATCACCGCCGGGGCCTACATCGAAACCGCCAATCAACACCTGTTCGGCAGGCGCCGCTTCCGCGGGAGCCTCGGCCTCCATATCGGCCGGTGCTTCGGCCGCAGGGGCCGCGCAAGCCGCTGTTGCAATTGCCAACATTGTGACAATCGACCACAACATTAATTTCTTTAACACCATAACTGCAATCCTTGATCTTTGATACACAACACTTTTCTTGCCGCCATGCTGCGGACCGAAAAGCCCGTTGCCGGCAACAATCTAATGTCCAAAGCCTGAGCCATTCACAACCATCGTCAATCGGCGTGGGTCTTCGGGTTGACCCTGGAGATTCATCCGGTCGGAACGATGCCCGTGCTCTGGAACGGCCTAGGCTATCACATCGGAGTCCTTGAACACCCCTGTCGTCCGGAAGAATATCCGCCCAAGGGGCCGGATACAGAATCATCAGACAGGAGCCCTACCTGCTCTCACGCCCGATCAGCATCCGCCGGAAGCAGTTGGGCCAGGAACACCGTGCAGGAAACGTTCCGGCTTGGTTGTCAGACCGACCGCTGGACCGCGACAGGCCGAATTCGTTGAGCGACCGGGAACGATGCGCACCATTCCGGACGAGTACCGCCGCGGCAGCACAGGGCAGGTTTGCCACCATGGCCGCCAGCCCCATTCAACGGGCTGTCAAAAGCCATGCATCGACCTTCCCAAGCCCTCCACTCGCCCTTGCCAAAGTGGCCAGAGGGGAGGCTCCGCGCAGGGCTGCCGAACTGATACCGAGCCATCCCTTGTTCCCAAGATACGATAACGTTCGCGAAGTGGGAGCCGGTGCACGGGCCCTTTGCGACCAGCTCTGCTGCATGAACGCGACCAGCATCGGGATTAGCCGAGTACGAACCGGGCCTTGTTCTCCCGCAGCATTTGAAATGGATTGATGCAACGAAGTCCCAAGCCGATACAGGCGTTTGGAATCTTGATCTTACTGATGGTGGAGGCCGGAATCTCATGTGTAACCACCACGCAATTGTGCGCCTGGGCATGTGCAACAAGCCAAAGGTCGGCAACCTGCAAAAACGTGGCCACGGCCGCTGGAGCATAGCCCTGACCGCTCGCCCAATTGCTTACCTGATTCAATGCTGTTGCCACGTCCACATCCGGCTTGAGAAAGAAACCCTCGCCTCGCTCTTTGGCCCACTCCGAGAGCTCGTCTCCTCCGACACGCAACTCATCAGCAACTTTCTCGACGCTCGCCACCATTCCTGTCGAATTTTCCCGAATCAACCAGTCCCAGAAGGCAGGAACAAAGTCAAACCCGTAGTGCAGGTTCTTGGCCTGAATAAAAACGTTTGCATTCAGCAGATACATAATCAGCAAGGTATCCCGACCTCGCGCCCAAGCGAGTGGAAGGTTTCAGTCTTGGAGATGCCCAGCATTCTGAATGCATCCCGATACAGGGTCTGACCTTCAAGCGTGCTGACTACCAAAGCCTGGGTGAAGCGGCGACTCACGCGTGCGAGGGTGGTCTTGTAAAAATTACCTCCGCCGCTGTTGCCTCGGACGAATCCTTGAATGCGCGTGCTCTCTGCACTCCACTGCGTCTCAAACGTTTCGTGTCCAATCCATCCGGCATCCAGCAGCCACCGTAGGACAACAAGACTGCTGACTTTGAACGTACCTGCGAGACGCACCATGGCTCGCGGCAATGGTTCATTGTGGCGCAACTCGTCTCGTAGAGCATCGAGCGGTACGAGGAATTCTGCAGCCACGGCATTGCACCAGACCTCCTCGTGTCGGGAGCCCTGCACTGGTTTCGCGCCCATATCCGACAGGGCCGACGATCCGAGCCAAAGGTATGCAAGTTCATGGGCCAGGGTGAACATCTGCGCCGCCTTCGAATCCGCCCCGTTGACAAAGACCAGCGGGGCCACAGGATCGGAGAGTGCGAAGCCGCGAAATTCAGCAGGATCGAGACGGCGGTGGTGGTTGCTCATGACAACCCCGCTCACCATCACGAGCACACCGGCCGCGTCGGCATGTCGAATGAACTGTCGCAGGGCATCCTCCCATGTCGGACTGTCCCGACGTACCGTGACTTGGAAGGAAAGTGTTTCCCGCATCTGAGCCGCCACGGCCTCGGGAGACATGTCACGCGTGACGCTCCCTACAAATGCCAGGGAGGACTATCCGGCGATCCTGGCAAATTCCCGATACCAAGCCTGCCGTTCCTGACATGCATAGAGCATGTCCAGCAGGTTCGGACTTGGCCTCAGTACATCCCGACCTGCAATTGTGCGAAAGTCGGGAATCGGAAGAGTCTCCTCCGGAGGCGTACTGAGGAACAGATAACCCACGGAAACATGTACGGCCCGAGCAAACGCCTCCACCTGCTTTAGGGTTGGCTGGACTTCACCGATCTCCCACGAACCCAGATTCGGGAATTTCGTCTCAAGATCATGCAGGCCGAGATTCGCCCGTTCACGCGCCCACAGGAGCAGTTCGTATGTGTTGTTGAGGATTGTCAGGTTCTCGAGCAGTTGCTGTCCTGCGCGCGCCGGTTACAGGCTGATACGCATGACTCTGGTTTCAGCCAAACGCATAAGCCCAAGGATCTCCGAAACACCAAGATCACAGCATCGCGGCCTGGGATGTTGACAGTGAGGGGCTGGATGCGGGTCCCTGGACAGACGACGCCCGCGAGCCCGATTCTTCGCAACACGGGCAGGGATCCTCTCGGTGGTTGCAGATGCCGAACCCTCTGTCGTACCGCCCAGGCCCGCCAACTCAGTGCCCGCCGAGCCTGAATCGCAACAATCCCCATGACCGGACGGCCTGCGTGTTGGTGGCTGCCGACCGCCATCAACGCACCCGAAATCGCGTCCGAGCCACGCGGCCGTGCAGCCACCCGCAAAATGGGCTACAATTACAGGAGTGGCCCCGTTGCCCTGCACGCAGAATCTTGGACGCGCCTCAGGAGGAGAGAACGTCACCATGCAGAAGTGGACCAAACCCGTGTTGGTGAAGCTGGACATTGCCGAGACCCTTAGGGGTTCGGGACCTTGTCCGGACGGTGATGGCGGCTCTGAGGCCATGTAACACTGACGAGACAAACGGCCGGCCGTCATCAACGGTCGGCGGAGACAGCCCCGGGTATCCGGGGCTGTCTTGATTCCCGGGCTTGGAAGCATCCGTTATCCGGGGTAGTGGAGCCGTCCGGGATACGACGGATCCGTTCAAAACCGGGTTGTTCAACGCCCCTCGGCACGGTCGGGTGCACTGGATCCGGAAGCAGCTACGGCCCGCAACAAGCTCCAAACGCCCATGTAGAATCACTTCGGCCTCCGCTCCGGCGGCAGGACCACCGCCCCTCCTTTCCCAACCAAGACCCCGAACCATGCAGCATCCACCGGCTGGCAAACCCAATATCATTCACATCATGGCCGACGACATGGGCTGGGGGGATGTCGGCTGCTACAACCCGGATTCCCGCATCCCAACCCCCAACATGGACCGCGTGGCACGCGAGGGCATGCGGTTCACCGACGCCCATTCGCCGTCCGCCGTCTGTACCCCGACCCGATACGGCGTGCTGACCGGCCGCTTCTGCTGGCGCTCGCACCTCCGCAGCAATGTCCTCTACGGCTACGAGCCGCCCTTGATCGAGCCCACCCGGCGGACCGTGGCCCGTCTGCTCGGGGAGGCCGGCTACCACACGGCCGCCATCGGCAAGTGGCACCTCGGTTTGGGTTTCACCCCGCGTCCGGGCATCTTCTTTGATTTCAACCGCGCCCTGCCCTGGACCAATGCCACCCGCGAGATGGAGGAGCTGGTCGACTTTACCCAGCCGCTCATCGGCGGCCCCAATGCCCTGGGTTTCGATTACTTCTTCGGCGCCTCCGGCTGCCCCACCTGCCAGCCGCCCTACGGGTTCATCGAAAACGAACACTTCGTGGATCTGCCGTCCGAGTACCACGAAGTGCCCGTCTTTACCAGCCGCCCCGGCATGATGGCGCCCGGCTGGCAGCACAAGGATGCCGATCCCCGCATCGCGGCGGAGGCAGTCCGCTATATCCGCGAACAGGCCGCGGCGGACGAACCCTTCTTCCTCTACCTCAACTCCGACGCACCCCATGAACCGTGCACGCGCGCGGATGTGCCGGAGTTCGCCCGCGACCAGTCCGGGGCCGGCCCGCGCGGCGATCTGGTCTGGTTGTTCGACTGGATGGTGGGCCAGGTCCTGGATGTGCTGGACGAGACGGGCCAGGCCGACAACACCCTGGTCCTGGTCACCAGCGACAACGGCGCCCTGCCGGGGGATCGGCAACCCGACGGAACCGGCATGGCGGCCTACAACACGTACGGACACCGCTCCTCGGCGGACTGGCGGGGCTACAAGGCACACATCTGGGAAGGCGGCCACCGGGAACCGCTGCTGGCGCGCTGGCCCGGCCAGGTGCAGGCCGGATCCGTCAGCAACGCCCTGGTCTCGCTGGTGGACTTCATGGCCACCTGCGCCGACATCACCGGCCGGCCGCTGGACAATCTGTGTGCCGAGGACAGCGTCTCCTTCCTGCCCGTCCTGCGCGATCCGGACGCATCCGTGCGCACCGATCTGATTCACCACTCGCAAACGGGCGTCTTCTCGCTCCGCTCCGGCGACTGGAAGGCCATCTTCGAGTCGGAAGGCTCCGGAGGCTGGGCCCCTCCGGCCGGCACGCCGCCGGAGCCCCTCGCCCCGGGCCAGCTCTACAACATGCGCGAGGATCCAGGCGAAACCCGCAACCTCTGGGACGAACGTTCGGATGTCCGCGGCGAACTGGCCACGCGCCTGGTGCAGTACCGCCAGGCCGGCTGTACCGTCCAGCGCGATGCCCCCGCCTGAACCACACCAGTCATCCAAAGGGAATCGGCATGTTCGACACCAGTTGGGATTCGCTGCGCACCTACGGGATTCCGGACTGGTTCCGGGACGCCAAGCTCGGCATCTTCATCCACTGGGGTGTCTACTCGGTCCCAGCCTGGGACAACGAGTGGTATCCCCGGTTCATGTACCGGGACGAGATGTCCCGCAAGGGTCAGAACTACTACCGGCACCATGGCGACACGTGGGGCCATCCGGGCACGTTTGGCTACAAGGACTTCATTCCCATGTTCAAGGCCGAGCACTGGGACCCGGAACAGTGGGTGGACCTGTTCCAGGCCGCCGGGGCGCGCTACATCGTGCCGGTCGGCGAGCACCACGACGGCTTCCCCATGTACAAGTCGCAGTACACGAAGTGGAATGCCGCCGACATGGGCCCCCAAAGGGATGTGGTGGCCGAACTGGAAAGGATTGTGCGGCGGCGCAACCTGAAGTTCGGAGTCTCCTCCCACCGGGCCTTCAACTGGCGCTACTACACCTACCGGGACGACTTCGACACCTCCGATCCCGCCAATGCCGGCCTCTATTCCCCGGCCCACGCGGAGGAGGAACCGACTCCCCAAGAGTGGATTGAGGACTGGTACCGGCGCACGCAGGAGATGATCGACCGCTTCGAGCCGGACGTGCTCTGGTTCGACTTCGGCTGGCATGCCGACGAATTCGCCGACTGGCGCCCGCAGGTCCTGGCCTACTACTACAACCAGTCGCGCCAATGGGGCCGGGACGTGGTCCTGCAGTACAAGGACAAGTTCCCGCCCGGTGTGGCCTGCTACGACATCGAGCGCGGCAAGCTGGACGACATCCGGGAGGAATACTGGCAGACGGACACGGCCGTGTCCTACAAGTCCTGGAGCCACATTGAGAACGACGAGTTCAAGACCGCGACCACGCTGGTCCACGACCTCGTCGACATCGTGAGCAAAAACGGCAACCTGCTGCTCAACATCGGTCCGCGGGCGGACGGCATCATCCCCGACGAGGCCGCGGGCCTGCTGCGCGATCTGGGCGCCTGGCTCAATGTCAACGGCGAAGCCATCTACGGCACCCGGCACTGGCAAACGTTCGGCGAAGGTCCGACCCGGGTCACCACCGGCCACCTGACCGAACGGGAGAACGCCGGCATGACCGCCGAGGACATTCGCTTCACAACCACCAAGGACGCCCTGTATGCCATCCTGCTGGGTTGGCCCGGAAACACGGCCAGGATCAAGTCCGTCACTCCGGAACGGCTGGACCCGGCGCGTGTCGCCGACATCTCGCTGCTGGGCGGCCCCGGCGGGTTGGACTGGTCGATGACCGAGGAAGGGCTGACGGTTCAGCTGCCGGACTCGCCGACAGGGGCACATGCCCACAGCCTGAAACTCTCCCTCAAACCAAGCTGACTTCCTGTTGCCACTGCCGTCCTGGCAGCGTCTGCGACCACCACGACTGTCGGTCGCCGGTGGTGAAGCAATGGGGATTGGGCCGCCTGCCGCCTGACCGTCCGACCCGGCGGCGATACCCGAATGGTTCCCGGCCCATGCCGGTGTTCGCAAGCACAAGGAATTCGAACATGCCCATCAAGACCTTGACGTTCGATCTGTTCGGCACGATTCTGGACTTGGGCTCCAGCCTGAAACCCTATATCGGAGACATGCTGGCCATGCACGACACGGCTGTCACGACCGAGGAATTCTGGGACAGACAGCGCGCCCGGCAGCGATTGGAACAGTTTCAGGATTCCCTCATGTTGCAGGGACATGGCGGCTACCTGGAAACGGTCCGGCGCGCCTACCTGCACACATTGCGCAGCTTTGGCCTGGACCATGTCGCGCAGGACGGGAACCAGGTTGACGCCTTCATGGCACAGTGGCAGGGGTTGCGCCCCTTCCCCGATGTCCTGCCCGCTCTGCCGATCCTGCACCGGAACTTCCGGCTGGTGGTCCTGTCCAATGGAGATCCGGCCTTCCTGGACCATCTGGTAACGCATCAGGTGCCCTGGAACTTCGATGATGTGATTTCCGTCACCTCCGTCGGAATGTTCAAGCCCCACCCCACGGTCTACCAATACGCGGCCCATCGCCTGGGTGCAACCAGCCGGGACCTGTGCATGGTGTCTTCCAATTCGTTTGATGTGGTGGGAGCCGTGGCCTGTGGCTATGCCGGCGCCTATGTGAACCGCTATGGCATGCCCTACGAGGAAACTCCCTTCCGGCCTTCGATGGAGGTAACGGACTTCTCGGAATTGAACGGGGCGCTGCAGGCCTTGCCGACCCGGTGAGTGGCGGAAGCCCCAACGTTGAGCCAACGCGGGACAAGCCTGCTTTCCGGTTGCGCATCCTGTCCTGAGGCAGATTGGAACAGACCGGAGGTTGCAGCCTGCCCTGCCCTCCGGACCCGACGGACAGGCCCAAACCATCTCCCGATTGGCTGACCCGGATCATGAAAGTCGGTCCGGACCAAGTGCGCTTGATGTCGAACAAGGCCCAACCGGCCGCGACCCGGGAGCCTCAGCCGGGATTGGCCGGTTCCGGTAACATCACAGTCAGGTCACGGGTTTGCGCCAGTTGCCCAAAGAGATGATGCTGGTAAATGCTGCTCATGAGAAACCCGAAGGGGAGCGTCACAATCAAACCGATACCCAGGGCCAGAGCACCAGCCAGGGCGGCCACCACCGAGATAAGCACGGACACCAAGCCGGCGATTACGCTAACCAACAGGCACTGTATCCAGTTCCGGGCCACCCAAGCCAGTACATTCCCAAATTTGAAGACATCGGCCAACTCCATGCGCTGGGCCAAGGCAATCATAATGGCGGGACCAAGGATCCCGCCCGCGACGGTGGGCAGCAGTGCCACCAGGCTTCTGCCCAAGCCGATAGTCATCAAACCGTACGAAAACGCAGCCCCAAACGAATCCAAGCTGTCCGTTGCCGGAAGTGGTGCCGGGTCGTTCCCAACCAGATTTACGACCAGGGAAACAACGAAAAAAGGCAACAGCCAAACCAGGTAGGCCACAAACACGAAGAAGCCGTTCCGCAAATCAGTCTGCCATTGATTCCATTCCGGGAGGGGATGTTCGTGATTGGTTTGGACATTGTGCAACAAACGCAGAACATATCCGCCCACTATGAAGAAACCGACAAGGCCCACCAGCAACCATGACAGAACCATACTGACCAGGACATACAAGGTGCCGGTCATAAGCTTATTGCGGATTCTGGGATCGGTGGAACTGAAGATTGCCTGAAAAGGCAGGCCGTATTGCATGATCATCCCCCTCCTCGGGCGCCCCCTGCAGCGACTGCAAGTATAACCACCCCCGGGATGCATTCGTTTCACATCCGCCAAGGGCACCTTGTATTCCGTCCCACTGGGTTGGTCCGGGGAATGCCTACAGAGCGACTGACAGCTCGGCGGCCGGGAACACCAACGGAAAAACACGTCCATTGCCTGACAATCCCGCTCAAGCCGAATCGACTTCCTGCTGCTCCCGCTACTGGAACGGCTGTCGTTGCGGCAACCATGGCTGTAGGCGACACGCGGCCAAGCACACGGATTGGATCGCACAAATCCTGCTGCGCTGCCTGTTCGCCCTGTCCATGGCGGGTTGTCAATCGGTCTCTGAATCGGACCGATCCTTCGACTTCACGACCGGTGATGCGGCGCCTGCCGCATCGGTTGCCCTGGATCGCCGAGGACCATATCCATGATCCCTCCAAGCTCGTGATCGTGGCCGGACGGTTCACTCTGCATGCCTCCGGAACCCGCGGCAATAGCCTGGATCGCCATACGCTGAATCCGGAGACCGGCCGCTTTGAGAGAGACGAACCGGCCTTCGGTCAGGAGAAGCCGTCCTGGGTCTCCGAGGTACAGGTTTGGAATGCGACCGGCGAATTCGATGCCCCGGACTTGGCCTTGCCGAACCGCATCTACTTCACGGTCTTCGACGAAATCCCCGGACGCATCCAAGACGCCAATGGCACCGCCATGCTGGTGGAGACCGAACAGGACGCGGCGTGGGGCGATGAAGGCATCGTCCTGCAATCAGTCGGTGAAGAGAACCAACCCCGGGCCATGGACGCCGGTGTCTTCATGGACTTCGAAGACCGGTCCTGGATGGTTTTCGGCTCCCATGCCGGAGGCATCTACATCGTGGAGTTGGACCCGGCCATCGGTCGCCTGCGTCAAAGTCCGGATCAGTACTGGACCGGGAAGGCCGGCCGCTGGCGAAAGGCGGTGGAACCCTGTTCCTTGGCCGTGAGGGCCGATTCATCGGGCCGGGCCACGCAGGGATCCTGCGTGGCCCGGCGTGGAGTGTGCGATCCCGCTACTTCTTCACCTTCCACTACTACGACGGCGAGGACCAGTTAGGCGGACGCGAACTTACCTAGAACAGCGAGGGTAGGCCGGAACCAAGCCCACTGCTGATGGGTCCCGAAAACTGACCCATCCACCTTGGATGAGAATGGATCACTTTCGTACCTGAAATGCCGCACGCCATGCAACACCGCGCCAGTGACCAATCAAATTCCCCTCTGCTTCGGCTCCGTACCTCAGCGCAAGGAGCCAGGGGAATGCCCTGTCCGGTTTGCCGACTTGATGGTTTTCACTACATCCAAAGCAACTTCAATGACTTCTTGTGGAGCACTAACCTGTTCGCCATTCAACTTCCGTAACGCGACGATCACCGGCAACATACTCTCTCGTACTTGGGGGCACTCTTCCAAGACTGCCGGAATTTGATCCAAAAATCTGCCACACGCACCAACTTTAATCAATGTCGCTACCATACTGGATTGGCAATATTCAATGTCCGGATCAAAATCATCCACGATGGAACCAAGCACATTAATTGCTTCGGTGTTACCCCGAACCGAATAACACAAAAACAATACCAACTCGACACGCCACCATAGATTCGTCCCTCTCTCGCCTTCAATCTCAGAAATACCCATCAACCAACTTTCCACAAGTGCCTCTGCTTCTTGATAATCACCCAGCTGCACTAGAATTTCGGCTCGTGCGACAGATACCCTGACAACCCAATCTAAACCGAAGTTCGTCGCCGTTGAAACCCATTGTTCCATCCCCAAGGCCAAACAGCGTTCCGCGGATCGTAGATCGTGTTCGCCATAGAGGCTGCTGGCCTTCCATTCAACGGTGTTCGCTACCACCTTGCACAATTCTTGGGATTCGCTACCACCAAAACGTGTCAGGATCAAATCGGCCAATGTACTGGCTCGTTCCGCTCCACCTCCGTCCTCGCTGGCCGCCTCATAACGGTGCATCACCATCATCGCGTGGGCAACCAGAAGCTGCTCGTGCCGGTCCTGACTACGTCCGAAGAGACGATCGAGTTCACTCAAGGCTTCTTGGGCATCGGCTTGGTTCCCGGTCTTTATTTCGGCTAGGATCAGGAGGAACAGTGAATGCGCGTGGAAGAAGCCGAACTCGCCATCCTGGCGTTGGCTGCAATAGTCAAGGTAATTCCGGCTCTCAGCTTTAGCATCCAGAAAATCACAGGTTTCCATGAACACCCACTGCTTCTCCAAGGTAGCCCAGGCATGCACATTCTCGAACAACCAATCGGGACGTTCAGTGCAGAGTGCCAACGCTTGGTTGCAACAGTCCAACGCCAATTCATAGTGTCCGGAGGATGCATGCGCCCGGGCTAAAACAACCTTGGTTTGTGCAGCCACAAGCTTGTATTCACGGAAATTGTCAACGAGTTCTACATCCATCAAATCCAAAATGGTAGTACACAATTCAACAACCGCAAGCCGCGGGATTTTCGATTCGTATCTTGTCACAAATTCAGCCAACGCAATGCACTCAGTGGATCTCGATTCAGTAAACGGCAGGCGGTGCAACTGACGGCAGGCAGCGATTAGCGGGACTTCGTCCACAAATTCGGTATTGCTGCATTGATCCACCATGCGTTGCATCGCATTTAATACATCGGACCAGAGATGGTGAAGTGTTTCCCTCTTGATTTCATCATCCCATCGTTCCACCCAGCGGCGCCCTGCATCCTTGTCAAAAATAGTGTGCAGCAACTGTTTTCGAATAATCTCCGCCTCATCAGAATCATCGCCCAGATCCGCGAAGGCAGTCGTCGCGGTCGATGGGTCGTAGAACGCAACCATGAACGCGATGAACCTGCGGATGATCTCAGCCTGATTTCGCTCCCTGCGCAGACTGTAGTAGAAAGAGAACATTCTTTCGGTCACGGAGTATCTGCGTGACCGGCGTTGTGCCGACGCGCTGACCGCACCTCTGTCCATGAGCCTGCGCACCATCACGGACGCGGTACGTATGTCCATCCGGGCGCGATCGGCTATCGCCGACGTGGACGCAGGCTCCCACAGAGCTGCCAAGGCCAGAAACACGCGCCGCTCGCCAGGGGGCAACCCTTCCAGGCATTGGCGGAAGTACTCGGTATGTTCGTCAATCAGGCCGACCATATCCTCCAACAACTGTTTCAGTGTGAGCCTACGCCCAACACCTGCGAGGAGAACCAGCAAGCGCGGGCTGCCCCCTGTCAGTATCTCGAACGGCCTGATCTCCCGTGTTTCAAGATGTTGTTGGGTTGCCGTGTTCCAGAGTGCGGCGCACTCCTTGGTCGTCAACGGACCCAGTTCTATAAATCGGAACAAATCAAAGAACGCGCAGTCAGCGTCTTCCAGGCTTCTGAACCTAGTGGTGGCGGTGCCGATCAGCATGATCGACGACTCCGTTTGCAGGATCCCTCTCAGGCCCCACTCGTCGTCGCTGTCCCAAGCATCCGAAATCGCCTGAAGGTTCTCCACCATCAACACCATGCGCCGACCGGTGGATGCCAACCCCCGTTCGATCGCCGCCCGCACGTCAAGTTGCAGGTGGGTATCACGCCACCGTGCACACAACGACGCATGTGCCGCTTCCAGTTCCGTTGCTGCCTCCAAGCCCTGCCTTTTGCATTCGCGGCCGAACTGGAACAGCGCCTCCAGCCAGAAGTCGGTGAGGGTTGCGACTTCATAGCTCTCCTCCATGAACCTCACCGGGAGCAGTTTGGATGCCAAACCGCGGTTCAGACTCAACTCAGTCTCCATGCGGGCCAGCATCATGGATTTCCCCATCCCGCGCGGGGCAACGATCAACACATGTTGGCACGATTCGGACGCGAGGTTGCGGTTGACAACCCGCAATACGGCATCAAACTCCTTGTGCCGAACCGCAAACTGTTCGCAGATCTCCTGATCCGACTGGAAGACAC
The DNA here is from genome assembly GCA_964566955.1 of uncultured Caldilineaceae bacterium. Classification (GTDB taxonomy): domain Bacteria; phylum Chloroflexota; class Anaerolineae; order Caldilineales; family Caldilineaceae; genus Bin34. The sequence goes on from CAZMKQ010000059.1 coordinate 24,930, forward strand.
CCGGGTTGAACTTGCGGATGGTCGGAACTGTCTTCGTTGGTGACATCGTGTACTCCTCACTCACTGTTCAACCTGCCTGTGGCATTTGAGTCGTGCCGTACCTGATGTGCCAATAGTCCCTGAGCCAACGGGATGGAAAGAAGTACGTACGCTGCTCCACGTCATATTGCAGATATCCGTCATGCTCCAGGATTTTCAGAATCGTGTTGACCCTTTCGTTTGCATCGGGTGCCAGCTTGGCGAATCTTGCGACTGTCCGCTGTCTCACCCTGATGTCAAACTCGTTCCGCTTAGCCGATTCCGCGAGAATCGTCATGGCGATCGCATAGTCGATGTCTTCGTCCAGGACTTGTCGGAGTCGCGTTTCGTAGTGCAGCAGGCCGGACTGTCCCTCGGGACCCAACAGTTGCTGCCGGTACACGGTCTCCACGTCGGCTACCGTCACCATGGGCTTGTCTTGCACCCGTGCGTGGTCGGCAATGCGGGCGAAGAAGAGTTGTACATGGTAGGGAATCCCGACTCCAAGTCTGTCGTAGACAGCTTGCGCGACTCCTGGTTCCAAATGGATCGACTCGCTCCGGGCCAGCGATTTGAAGCAATCGACGCTGGTGGCCCCGTCCCATGGACCCAGCCGGTAGGAGTACAGGTAATTCACCCGGTCCGGCATGTCCAGCCTTTCCACCAATGGCATCAAGCCTATGCTGCCGGTGACCATCAGCGAGAGCGATTCCCTGGGAACCTGTTGCACCATGCTCCGGAGCCAACTGAGGAAGCCGTCCACTTGCTCGAATCCGTCGTCACTCCGTAGGAGGCGCTGCAAGAATACCGGCACTTCATCGATGACCAACAGCACAGGTTGGTCATGTTGGGCGACAAACTCGATCAGTTCCTGGCCGACGTGTCGCCAGTTCCCTCCATGGACCTGGGCTCGGAACCGCACCGAGAAGTCGGACAATCCCACTTCTTCGACGTGTGTAGACCAGGCACGCCCGAGAGACTCCTTCCAGCGTGCCCCCAGCGGGACCACTTCGCGCATCCCGGATGCGAGCAGCGCGATCACGTCTTCCGCGGTCGCAGCGGTCTCTATGTCGATGAAGATGAACGTCCATCCTTTGTTGCACAACTGTCTACCGAGCTCGCGGGCGACACTTGTCTTTCCCATTCGCCGCTGTCCAGTCAACAGAACGTGATTGAAGCTCAGGACCAGTGAACCGAGTACCTCGAGCTCGCGCTCCCTGCCGACGAAGTCGTCTCCACTCACCCATGCCCCTGTCGAACTGTGCATGCCACTCCCCTTGCTTGCAATGCCCATCATCCACGCTACATGTTTTCAACATATTAGTTGTCAACCATCTGATTGTCAACAAAATAGTTGACATCTTGAATGCTGTCTTGCCATCCTTGACGTGACGCAACCGTCATCGCGGCCCTGAACGTCGTTGACCCATCTGGTTTGGCTGACGATCAATCGATCCGGTAACGCGCGGCCGGCACCGACAGGCGGTGTGTGTTGCCAAGCGAATCTGCTTGAGGCCGCCGGACACACGAAAGTGATGAAGAGGCAGCCTTCCGGAACGCGTCCGTGCGCGTCGGCATCCAGGCGACTATCGTGAACGCACCAGCCTGTACATCCCGGAACACCGCTTGCGGTGGCCGCCGGCAGCCTGCTTGTCTGCCAATCGAGTGTCGACTGGCATCCCGCGCAGCATGCCCTAGTAGTGCAACGAAGCATTGAAAGGTAGAATCGCGGTGTTCGGATCCCCTCA
>CAZMKQ010000060.1:0-26050 GCA_964566955.1 uncultured Caldilineaceae bacterium
TCGGGTGGCCGGAATAGGTGTAGGCATGGAACCAGCGGTCCTCGAACGGGCAGGTGTCCATTACGTCCTTGATCCGATCGTGCACCTGGATTCCGCCCAGAGGCAGGTAGCCGCTGGTGATGGCCTTGGCAAAGGTCATCAAGTCCGGCTGGATACCCCAGTGGAGCAGACCGAACCACTCGCCCGTCCGGCCCCACCCCGTGATCACCTCGTCCGAAATCAACAGGACGTTGTGCTCGTCGCAGATCTCCCGGATGCGCGGGAAGTAGTCGTCCGGAGGCACAATCACCCCGCCGGCCCCCATGACAGGCTCGGCGATAAACCCGCCGACGTTGTCCGCGCCCAGTTCCTCGATCTTCTCCTCCAGCTCGCGGGCTGCCGCCAGCCCCACGGTTTCCCCCTCGCGCACTTCGCCGGCGAACCGGTAGGGGTACGGCGGATTGATATGGGTAAACCCCGGCATCACGGGTTCGAAGTGCTTCCAGTAGCCGGGGATGCCGGTGGCGCTGAGGGCGGCCAAAGTCACGCCGTGGTAGCCCCGCAAACGCGAAATGATCGTGGTCTTGTGGGGCTTGCCCATCTGCTTCCAGTACCAGCGCACCGTCTTGAACGCACTCTCGGTCGACTCGGCTCCGCCCGACGTGAAAAAGGTCGAGTTGAGATCCGGGTAGGCAAACCCGGCGAGGCGGTCCGCAAGCTCAATGGTGGTGGCGCACCCGGTACCGGAATAATTGGACATGTAGGCCACGCTCATCATCTGCCGGTGCGCAGCCTCCGCCAACTCCGGCCGACCGTGACCCAGGTTTACGTTCCAGAGGCCCGACATGCCGTCGATCACCTTGTGGCCGTCCACTCGGTGCAGGTAGATGCCCTCGGCACGATCAAACACCATGGTTTGAGGCACTGTCTGCGGATGGTGCAGGGGGTGGATGAGTCGCTCATCCTTCTCGTGAATGGTTCTGGCCATGGTCAACGCGTCCTTAATGCCTTGGTCGGTTCACATTGAGTTAGTCAGCCATTATGCATGCCAAAGGAGACGGCATCGCACTCTAGTACCGCGTTGCCGCAAACTTCCATCCCGGCTCCACTTTCTGCATCTCCACTTCGTCGTCGCGGTGCGTCAGGCCGCAGGCCTCGTACTGGGCCTGCAGACGCGCCAGTTCGTCCCGGTCGACGTCCACCCCCAGACCCGGTTCGTCCGAAACTTCGACACAGCCATCGTCAAATTGGATGTGACCGCCGGCCACCACTTCGTCCTCCTGCCACGGGTAGTGCGTGTCGCAGGCATAGGTCAGGTTGGGGATGGTGGCACCCAGTTGTGTCATGGCGGCCAGGGAAATGCCGACGTGGCTGTTGGAGTGCATGGACAGACCCCTGCCGAATACCCGGCAGAACGCGGCCAGTTCCTGGCTGGGCCGGAGGCCGCCCCAGAAGTGGTGGTCGCTGAGGATTACATCCTCCGAACCGAGCGCAACACTGCCCGGCAAGTCCTGGAACGAAGTCGTGCACATGTTGGTGGCCATGGGAATGTCCAAGGCCTGGCGCACTTCGGCCATCGCCTCCTGGCCGCGTACCGGATCCTCGTAGTACTCGAGCACGCCTTCCAGCTCCCGGCCGACGCGAATGGCGGTCTCGACCGTCCAGATGGCATTGGGGTCCAGCCTCAGGGGCGTTCCCGGACCAAACGCGGCCCGCATGGCGTGGATGGCCGCCGCCTCCTCGTCGGGAGGAAACGCCCCGCCCTTGAGCTTGATGGACTTGAACCCGTATTCATCGCACATGGCCCGCGCCTGCGCCACGATGCCGTCGGGATCCAGGGCCGCTGCCTGGCGGGCCTGCGCCCAGCCCGTCAATCCGGGCTTCGTGCCGAAGCCAAGTTCGCCTCCGGCACCTTCATGCTTGTAGAAGAGGTAGGCGGAGAACTCCACCCGCTCCCTGACCTTGCCCCCCAGCAGTTCGTGCACGGGACGTCCCAGCATCCGTCCCTGCAGGTCCAGCAGAGCCACTTCGATCGCACTGCGCACATGGACTGCCTGCCGGCTGTCCCATGGCCGGTCGCCCCGATCGTCCTCGACATCCAGGTGGGCGGCAATCCGGTTCAGAATGTCGTTCAGACGGAAGGGACTGGCCCCTTCCACCACCGGACGCACCGCCTCCAGGGCAGCCCGGGTTTTGAAGTGGCCCGGCACCTCGCCGAAGCCCGAGATGCCGTCGTCCGATACCAGTTCCACAATCAAACGGAGAGCGTACGGGGCATGAAGGCCTCCTGCATTCAGGAGCGGGGGATCCCCCACGGCGATGGGGTACACGTACAGGGCCTGTATGTTCATGGATTCCTCATGGGCGAAGCTGCAAACGGCGGGGAGGGGGTTGCGGCAAACCGGTTCTAGGCAGCGGCGTGGGCCTGGGTGAGCTTCATCTCGACCGGCTTTTCCTGGATCGGCAAATGCACCAGCAGACCATACAACCCCAGCGCAATGGCAACGTAGAACCCCAGGTCGTAGGAACCGGTCGCGTCATAGGCCCTGCCGGACCACCAGGCACCGAAGAAGGCGCCCACCTGATGGCTGAAGAATACAAAGCCATACATGACGGCCAAATACTTGGGACCGAACAACAGAGCCACCGTGCCACTGGTAACCGGCACTGTAGCCAGCCACAGGAGCCCCATGGCCGCGCTGAACAACAGGGTTGAACCCACAGTAATCGGAGTCAGCAGGTAGATCAGGAGAATCACGCCCCGCATGCCGTAGATGAAGCTGAGCAGGAACCGCCTGGGCAACCGGTCCGCCAACCAACCGAAGGTCAGGGAACCCACCAGGTTGAAGGCCCCGATAAACGCCAGTGCGGCGCCGCGGATATGCCCGATCCCGTTGTCTTCCAGATACACCGGCAGGTGCGTGCCAATGAAGGCGATGTGAAACCCGCACACAACGAAACCCGACACCAGCAACAGATAACTGGGTTTGGTGAAACCTTCCCGGACGAACGACCACAAGGGCACTTCGGGTTCCATGACCTTGCCCGCGGCGGTTTGCTCCCCCTTCTTCTGCTTGCCGGGAAGGCCCAGGGACAACAGAACGACCGACAGGATTAGCACGGCCTCGATCCGAATCGCATGTTGCCAGCCGTAGTGGTCGACCAGCCACTGGGCCACCGGGGGCATCACAAGAAATCCGGCCGAACCCATGGCCGTGATGATGCCGAACACGGTTCCCCGCTGCCGCGGCGACACCAGTTGCACCAGGGCGCCGAGGACCACCACGTAGGTCGTGGCGGCCAGGCCAATGCCGACCAGAATCCCAAGGCCGGTAATAAGGCCGGCCGTGGCCACCCAGCGGGTCACCAACAGCAACCCGGCCGCATAAATGGCACCCCCCGCGCCCAGCACCAGGCGGGACCCGAAGCGGTCCGCCAGAAAACCCATGACGGGAATGCCGAACATCAGGTTGCTGATGGCGGCCGCGATGCCGAAGGTTTCCCGGCCCACGCCCAATTCGGCAGTGATTGGCGTCAGGAACAGCCCGAACCCCTGACGGATCCCGGCGCTCAGCATCACGGACAGCGCCGACGCGATGATGGCGACCACCACCGCCCGGGTCATGCGGTCCGAAGGTTCGGCGCGGCTCATGGTGCGGCTTCCATTACCAAATCCTCATCGACTCCAGGAACAACCGGGTCAGATCGTTGCCGTCCGCGGGCCGCGGGGACAGTTTGGTGACCCTGTGCTGCGGCAGGGTCTTTTCGGCCAGGATTTCCGCGTCGGCGGGACCGTACCCCACTGCCTCCAACCCGTTGGGCATCATAGTGCCCTTCATGATCTCGATGAGGCAGTCGGCCAGCATTTCGCCGGCTTCGGCTTCGGGCACACCGGCGACATCGCGGCCCATGAGGCGGGCCGCCTCCAGGTGCTTGGCCGGATTCGCGGCGGCCGTGAAACGAAAGACCGCCGGCGCGTTGAGAATGACCGACATGCCGTGCGGCACCAACGGATGTTCGGTCAGGTAGTCGGGCGCCCGGTACTCCCGCACCAGACTGGAGACCGGATAGGACATGCCGTGGCAGAGGTGCACCCCGGCGTTGCCGAACCCCATGCCGCCGTAGACGGCCGCCAGCATCATGTTCGAACGCGCCTCGAGGTCGGCCGGATCCCTGAGCACCCGGGGCAGGTTCTGCGCCACCAGCCGGATCGCCTCGCAGGCCCAGATGTCGCTTACCGGGGACGAGCCCTGGTAGGTCGGGCGGTGCAGGCTGCCTTCCGGCTTGGGCCGGGCGGTGTAGTCGATGGTGGTGTAGCTCTCAATCGCGTGGCACAGCACGTCCAGGCCGGTGCACGCCGTGACCATCGGCGGCAGGTCGATGGTGAGCTCCGGATCCTGCACCCCCATCGACGGCCGCATGAACCGGTGGGAGATGCCGGTCTTGGCGTTGGTTGCCTTGTCGTCGAAGATGGCCACACCGGTAATTTCACTTGAGGTGCCGGCCGTGGTCGGTATCCCGATCATGGGCTTCAACGGGCCGGGCACCGGCTTGCCTTGTCCGATGGGCGCGTTCACATAGGCGAAGAAGTCGTCCGGATAGACTGAGAACAGATTGGCGATCTTGCCGGTGTCGATGGTGGAGCCACCCCCCATCGCCAGAATCCCGTCGAAGTTGCCTTGCACCGAGAAGTCGGCGGCGGCCTTGAACGAATCGAGCGACGGCTCGGTCCGGATGGCGTCGAACAGTTCGAATTCGATGCCGGCGTCCGCCAGGTATCCGGCAAGGCGTACCTGCCCGTCGGTGCCGACCAGGTTGGGATCGCACAGCCACATCGCGCGGCGCACGCCCAGGATGGTCAGGTCCTCGCCGACTTCGGAGATGGAGCCGGGGCCGAACTTAATGGTTGAAGTGTCTACGGAGAAGACGGTTTCCTGCGTCACGGATTTGGGTCCCTTGTTCGGTGGGTGCTCGGCTATGCGCCGGCTATGCGTTCCGGCTCAGGCGAATGACGGAACAGTGAGGATCCGGTGCAGGGCCAAGATTGGACAGTAGGAGACCGTCGGATGACTGCGCCACCGTTACTGCCCCGCCACTGTCTCCCAGCACCTCGGCTGTGTCCGCGTCCAGGTCCGGCAGGGAGAGGATTCCGTCTGCAGGCCAGTCGAACACATGGAGGTAGACGACCTCACCCTTGCGGGTGGTACGCATGCCGGCCACGTCCTGTACCGGGCCGGCCCGGGTACCGTAGAGCGATTCCCCGTACCGGTCCAGCCACGTGCCCATCGCCTCCAACCGTTCGACGCTCTCCGGCGGAATCTCGCCCAGTGCGGTGGGCCCGACATTGAGCAGGTACACCCCGCCCTTGCTGACGATGTCGACCAGCTTTTGGATCAGATCCGTAACGCTCTTCCAGTTGTGGTCGTGGGTCTTGAAACCCCAGGTGTCGTTCATGGTCGCCGGCACTTCCCAGTCGCCCGGCACGGCCCCTGCGGGAATGGTGTTGTCGTTGGTGGTCGCGTAGTCGCCCAAGGTGTTTCCCAGGCGCCCACAGACCAGGCAGTCCGGCTGCAATTCGTTGCAGAGTTCGAGCAGTTCGCGGCTCTGCCGCTCGGTGATGCCCTTCGGGGTATCGAACCAGATGAGGGCCACGTCTCCGTAGTTGGTCAGCAGTTCGCGCACCTGGGGCTTGACATAGTTGTCGATGTAGGCCGCGAAGTCCTTCTGCGACTCGTCATAGTCCCAGTTGTTGCCATCCCCGTCGGGCTGGTACCAGTCCTGGGTCTGGGAGTAGTAGAACCCCAGCCGCATGTCCTGCCGGCGGCATTCGTCCGCCAGTTCCCGGATCACGTCGCGGCCGAACGGAGTGCCCTTGGTCATGCAGTAGTCGGTCTCGGCCGAATCGAACAGGCAGAACCCGTCATGATGCTTCGAGGTGATGACGATGTACTTCTGACCGGCCGCCTTGGCCAACGCAACCCACCCCTTGGCATCGAAGGCCACCGGATTGAACTGTGCGGCCAGGGGACTGTACTCCGCGACCGGAATACGGGCCCTCAACATGATCCATTCGCCGATGCCGGGCACATGTTCGCCCTGCCACACGCCGGCCGGAATGGCGTACAGCCCCCAGTGAATGAAAAGACCGAACTTGGCGTCCCGCCACCAGTCAAGGCGGGTGTCCTGCTCGGCACCCGGTCGCTGGCCCCTGTCTACCTGAATGGATGCATCCTGCATAACCTGATCCCTTGTGTAGCCGGTGGGTCCCCGTCTCCACCGGCGCGTTGGTCGGCTTCCGTGGATTCAATCCGTTGCCGTGGAAGACCGCGGGGACACTCATGATATATAGGAGACGAAACCTCAGGGCAAATCCGGGGCCGCCTGACAATCGGCCCATGCGTTCGTGCGGGCTGCGCCGGAGGCATGGAGCACGCTTCCGTTCCGGGGCACCGCTCGGCAGACGCTACCGTCATCCTGCGCTCTCCGGGCCCAAGCCAATCGCTCGGGACGCATTCCACAGGCAAACACGTTGGCGGGCGTGTAGCGGTCCCGGACCGGGGAAGGCGTTGCCCACCGGTTCCACCGGCCATTTTGGCTTCCGGCTTGCATGCCGCATTGGTTGGGGTGCGAGCCGCGCGGACCGAACAACTGCCTTATCCGGGGTTCCTCCCCTTGCCGTACCGCAAGCATACGGCTGTTCGAATGCCGCCGGAGTGATGCCGGCCCGGAGGAAATCACGGTCGGCGGGAACCTTCACCCGTGGGATTGCAGCACCTCCCCCAACCGGGACCTGAAACCCATGTGCAGCCTCGGTTCCATTTCCGCCGGTGCCAACGCGCGATCAACGCGAACAACCTCGACAGCACGGTTTCGGGTTCAGTGACGGGTGGTCGCGCCTCGCCTACCACATCCCATTGGTTGGGCATTCATCCATTGGACGGAGCCGCGAAACCTCACCCACATCAAGTGGCGCTGTGTCCGTCCGGAACTTCCAGCAGTTGCCGCCATTCGCCGGGTGCCTGCTGCACTTTCAGAATGCGGTCCATCACATCCGGCGGTGGTCCAGCATTCCGATTCCGCCAATGCGCAGCGATTTCGTCCCGGTACTTCGAGTACAGGTGACCGGGCAAGAAGTGCAGTGCGTCGATAGCCGTTTCCGTTCGACCTTCTTCCCGGCCTTCTTCCCGGCCTTCCGCCCGGCCTTCCGCCCGGCTTGCCTGTGCAATACGGTTCTTCTCATCCTGCGCGTCGGTGTCGGTGTCCCGCCAACGACCCTGTGCGGCATCCCACCACTGAAAGCGCGGCTCGTACACACCGGACCGCAAGCGGATGTGCACACCGCACACCGCGCTCCAATACACCGGAGCCTCCGACGAAGCCACGGCGCCGTTCGCAGCCCCCGAGGCCGGGACAGCCGCGTAGAGCCCGTCGTTCCCCAGCCGAAACAGGGACAATTCCACCGGCGAACCCGGGTTGCGGATGCCGCCCACGTCGCAGATCCAGTACTCGGCCACTCCGAGGGCCTCGTACAGCCGCATCTTGACCCCGTAGCCCCTCCGCACGGAGGAGGCCGACAGGATCTCGACCACCAGTTCCGGGGGCGGCGCGCCCTCGTGGACGCGCAGGACGCAACCGCTGCGATCCCGGTGCTCGTCCTCCGGCAACTCAAACGCGGGCGGGAACAACATCAGGTCCGGCTTCACGTAGCTGCTGCGGTTGCCCCCCTGGGTCCGGAGCTTCAGGCGCTCCGCGACCGGACCGGGGAAGTAGAGGCGCCCTTGGGACTCTGCACGGTTGCCGCGCAGTTTCCGGATCAGGAACAGCATGCGCCCCTCGAGCAGGGTCCGCCGGTCGTCGATGGGCTCCAAAACGCCATCCTCGTTGTATTCGCAGAATTCGATGCCGTTGCCGGCATGGTCCGGGTCGGTGGTCCGTTCCTCCTCGTATTCGTGAGCGACATCGTAAGCGTATTCCGGGTCAAAATAGACCAGACTCTCGAGGTCGCGATGCCATTCCTCAAGGTGGTGCTGACGCCAGGCGGCCCGTTCCGCCCGCGCCTCCCGCGTCATGTACGGCTCGGCATCGCGGGGCAGTTCCCGCATACGTTCGCTGGATGCCGTTTGCGTCCGTTCCAGTTCCCGAACCACAGTGGCCATGGTGTTTCCCTGCGTGTGTCGCGGCTCCATTCTACCCCTACCGCTTACCGTCCCCGGCCCCAAGCAATCACACTCCATTGAGAGAATTCTGGCAGGGAGTACCCGTTCCAGCCGGCCAGTTTGTATTTGGCAACGATATCTCCTTGGCGGCGGTCTTACGGCGCCGCAGGATCAGCTTGTTGCAGGATCTCCCCCGAGTGCCCACCAAAAGGCAGGGCACCGAAGTTCCCGCACCGGAAAAGAGAACGGTGCAGGACTGATGGCAGCCCCGTCCGTCGAAGCATTCCTCGACTTGGCCCGCCAATACTGCAAGCAGCCCAAAATGGGAACGGCAAGGCATCCGCAATCCACCCTGTCCCCCAACCTGCCCGCGCAATCCACGGCAGGTCTTGCCAACCGCCGGGATCGGCCTGCCAAGGTGCATTGACCCGACTTGGACGCGAATCTATAATTCTGTACTCAACGTTTCCATCCTCCATGCCCGACGGCCACAGGCCATGGCGGGCTACGCGCCATCCATCCATCACCTGCCGGCACCCGGAGTACCTCCATGACATCCGATCCGATTCTGCTCACCGACGAGCAGATGCGCCATTTCATTGCCCACGGCTATCTGCTCCTCAACACGGACTTTCCGGACAGTTTCCACAACGCCATGAACGCCCGGATTGAAGCGGTCATGGAACAGGAGGGCAACCCCGGCAACAACATCCTGCCGCGCGTTCCCGAAGTCCAGGAGGTCTTCCGCCATCCGGTCGTCCGCGGTGCTGTCGGAAGCGTGCTGGGTCCCGACTACCTCACCCAGCCCCACCGGCACTGCCACTTCACCTCGCCGGGCCGCAAGGTCCAGTCCTGGCACAAGGACAGCTACTGGGGCTACGCCCGCGTGCGCAACCACCGGCAGTGGTGGGCCATGATCTTCTACTACCCACAGACGGTGGACACCGAAATGGGACCGTCCGGCATCATCCCGGGCACCCAGTACTACGACAAGCGGCCGGGCGACGAAACCGAGCAGCCGCTGTTCCTGGAAGGCCGGGCCGGCACCTTTGCATTGATCCACTACGACCTGTGGCACCGAGGCGGCGCCAACGTCTCCAACCGCAACCGCGCCATGCTGAAGTTCCAGTTCACCCGGATGACCCGGCCTACGGCACCGACCTGGGACAACCGGACCGACGAGTGGCAAGGCCTCAACGGTGACGGCCCTCCCCATACACACCAAACCCTGTGGCGGGATCACTGGAACTGGCTGTCCGGCCGTCCGGGCGCGAACGGAAACGGGCCGGATTCGGACCGGGAACCCGCCGAACTCGCGGAACAGGTGGCCGGCGACTACGAACCCGACGGGGTCGGCGCCGCCTACGAACTGGCCCATTGCGGCCGCGACGGCATCCGGCACCTGCGGGAACTGCTGGCAGCCAAGTCGACGGCTGTCAGCCGCCGCGCCGGCTACGGGCTCAGCACGGCCGGTCCGGAGGCCCTGGCGGCAATTCACGAAGGCATCGGACACCAGTCGGCCCTGACCCGGCGCCATGCCCTGTTTGCCGCCGGTGAGCAGGGGGCGGCCGCCGCCGACATGGCCCCGAACATTGCGGCCTGCGTGCAGGACGAGGACCGCTGGGTGCGGCGCACCGCGGTCGAAACCCTTGGCATGCTGGAGGATGCCTCCGTCGCCGTTCCGGTTCTGATCCCGGCACTGCAGGACGACGACGACCAGGTACGTTACAGTGCCGCCTTGTCCCTGGGCCGGTTCCGGGCCGATGCCGCGGAGGCCATCGATCCCCTGATGGCCACGCTGCGGGATGAAAACCGCTATGTCCGCGGCTTCGCGGTCGAGGCGCTCAAGCAGATCGGCACGCAGGAGGCGCTGGCCAAGGTGTGCGACTACCTGCTTGAGAACCGCTGGTGCTATTCCACGACCCCGGACTCCCTGTTCTAGATCCCGCCGTCCGGGCCAGCCGGGCAGCACCCTGTCGATTCAGCCATCCGAGGACTGCATGCAATACCAGCCCACGCTGGAGTCGGTGTCCCAGCACCCGGTACCGACCTGGTTCCACAACGCCAAGCTTGGCATCTTCATTCACTGGGGGCTGTACTCCGTACCGGCCTGGGCACCCAACTCCGGGGATCTGGGCGAGGTGATCGAGAGCGGCAACTGGGCCGACTGGTTCACCGTCAACGCCTACGCCGAGTGGTATGCCAACACCTACCGCATCCCCGGAAGCCCGACCCAGCAGCACCACTTCGCAACCTACGGTCACGGACACGCCTATCGCGACTTCGCGGGCCCGTTCAACGAAGGGGCCGAACAGTGGGACCCCGGATCGTGGGCCGACCTGTTCCAGGAAGTGGGGGCGCGCTACGTGGTCCTGACCACCAAGCACCACGACGGCTTTCTGCTGTGGCCCAGTCGCACACCCAATCCGTACCTTGAGGGGTACCACGCCCGCCGGGACCTGTGCGGCGAACTGGCGCAGGCCGTGCGCGGCCGCGGCCTGACCATGGCCTACTACTACTCCGGAGGCGTGGACTGGACCTTTACGCCCCAGGTCATCCGAAGCAGGATGGATCTCAGGGCCGCCTGCCCCCAGAGCCCCGAATATGTCGCCTACGCGGATGCCCACTGGCGGGAGCTAATCGACCGGTACGAGACCGCCATTCTGTGGAACGACATCGGGTGGCCGCGACACCACAACACCAACCAGCTGTTTGCGGACTACTACAACGCGATGCCGGATGGCCTGGTCAACAACCGGTTCGGCCAGCTTTTCGATGCCTCGGGCGCATCCCAGCTGGCGCCGGTGCACCACGACTTCACCACGCCGGAGTACCAGCAGTACGACTCCATTCAGGAAAAGAAGTGGGAGAGCTGTCGCGGCATCGGGGCGTCCTTCGGGTACAACCGCCAGGAAGGGGTCGACCAGTACCTCTCGGCCGAAGCGCTGATTCACTCCTTCATCGACATTGTCAGCAAGAACGGGAACCTGCTCATCAACGTGGGTCCGACCGCGGACGGACAGATACCCCGGATGCAGGTCGAACGGCTGCGATCCCTTGGTGCTTGGCTCACCGGCAACGGCGAAGCCATCTTCGATTCCCGTCCCTGGTGCACGCCGGAAGGCTCCACCGCCGGAGGGCTTGACATCCGCTACACGACCCGCGACGGAAATCTGTACGCCATTTTGATGGGCAGCCCCGGCAGTCGGGAGTTCGTCATCAACGGCCTGGTGGCGGCCCCCGAGACCCGGGCCACGGTCCTGGCCGACGGGACGGATGCAGCCCTGAACCAAACCGAGCAGGGCCTGGCTTTCCGGACCGATGCCCCCCTGACCGGGGCACCGGCCCACGCCATTCGGATTTCCCCGGCACCGGAACCGGCGGCTTCCTGAGCCAACGGTTGGACCCAACGCGGATGCCGCGCCCCACAATCCTCGAATCCGCGGCGGAGGTCGGTGCGATCTTCGCGGACGGAAACCTGGTATCCGTCAGTTCCTCCAGTGGACTGGGTTGCCCGGACGCCGTACTAGCCGCGCTGGGCGAACACTTCCGCCAAACCGGCAGGCCGCGCGACCTTTCGCTGCTCCACCCCATCGCTGCGGGGGACATGTACGGCGTCAAGGGGGTGGACCGCATCGCCCAGCCCGGGTTGATTGCGCGCATCATCGCCGGGTCCTATCCCAGCGGGCCGTCCAGCGCGCCCACCCCAAGGATCTGGTCCATGGTCGACAACGACGAGATCGAAGCCTGGAACCTGCCCAGCGGCATCATCTTCCACATGCTGCGCGAAGGGTCGGCCAAGCGGCCGGGGGTGCTGACCAAGGTCGGGTTGGGAACATTCGTGGATCCCCGCAGACAGGGCGGCCGCATGAACCGCCGCACTGGCGCGACCCTGGTGGAAGTCGAGGAGTTCCGGGGCGAGGAATGGCTCTTCTATCCTGCCCTGACCCCAGACGTGTCCGTTGTCCGGGCCACCACGGCCGATACCAACGGCAATCTGGCCTTTCGGCGCGAAGGCGCCTATCTGGGCGCCTATGAGCAGGCCTTGGCGGCCCGCAACAACGGCGGCACGACCATTGCCCAGGTCAGTGAGATCGTGCCGGCGGGTGCACTGCCGATGCAGACTGTCCGCGTGCCCGGCATCCTGATCGACCATCTGTTTGTGGACCCCGACCAGCGCCAGACCACCCAAACCGACTACGACCCGGCCATCAGCGGGGAAACAGCGGTCGACGTTACCAAGTTGGAGCCGATTGCCTGGTCACCCGAGAAGGTCATTGCCCGGCGCACGGCCCAGGAACTGGCCGACGGCCAGACCGTCAACCTCGGCTTCGGCATATCCGCCCTGGTTCCCTACATCCTGCTCGAGGAAGGCCTGGATGGAAGCGTCACGTGGGTCATTGAACAGGGCGCGGTGGGCGGCCTGCCGCTGCTGGGATTCCAGTTCGGATGCGCCGTCAACGCGCAGGCCCTGGTATCGTCCCCGGACCAGTTCACCTACTTTCAGGGAGCCGGTTTCGATCAGGCACTGCTGTCGTTCCTGGAAATCGACCGGGGAGGCAACGTCAACGTGTCGCGGATTGCCGCCCGGCCGGCCATCACGGCCGGGGCCGGCGGCTTCATCGACATCACCGCCCATGCGCGCAAAATCGTGTTCAGCGGCACCTTCACCACGGCCGGCCTCAACCTGGAGATGGAGGATGGGAGCCTCCACATACGGAACGAGGGCAAGGTGCGGAAGTTTGTCGACCAGGTCGAGCATGTCACGTTCAGCGGACATCATGCCCGGGAACGGGGCCAGAACGTCACCGTGGTTACGGAACGCTGTGTGTTGCGGCTGGGATCGGATGGCTGGACGGTGACGGAGGTCGCCCCCGGCGTGGACTTTGACCGGGACATCCAGGACCAGTGCGGATTCCCGTTGCTGCGTTCGTCGGAGCTGCGCTCCATGGATCCCGATCTGTTTGCCCCCGAACCCATCAACCTGAAACTGCAACCGGCCACCTGACAACCCTCATGTCCCAACCCAAGACGTCCCCGGTCTTTTCACCGCGCCAACACGCAACCGCCGCCGCCCTGTTTGATCGGTTGTACCCCGTCGAAGACGGGCTGGCCGGTGCAGCCGAGATCGGTGTGGTGAAGTACCTGGAAAATGCCTTGACCGGGTATGCCCGGGACGATGTGCCCGCCTACCAGCAAGGTTTGGACAGCCTGGACAAGGCTGCGGTGGACCGGAACGGTCTTCATTTCGCAACATGCAGCGATGCCCAACAGGACGCGCTGCTCAAGGCCCTCGAAGCCGACGAACTGGACGGTTTCCGACACCCCACCGGCTCCGAGTTCATGGCGATGGCGGTCGGCCACATGCGGGAAGGGGTGTTTGCGGACCCGATACACGGAGGCAACAGGGACAAACTGGGCTGGAAGACCATCAGCCATCCGGGGGTCTGGCTCAGCAACTCCCCCGATGAAATGATGGCCTCCGAACCGGTCACGAAAGGAGACCGGTTCCAGTCGCTGGAGGATTTGCAGGGCATCGAGTTCACCAGGCCCGACCGGCAGCCGCCGGTGCCACCGGAATTCGATCCGGAGGCCGGCCTTGATCCACCCACCGGCGAGGCCGACGTCATCCTGATTGGCCTGGGCATGCTGAACAGCGTGGTGGCCCCGATGTTTGCCGAAGCCGGCCTCAAGGTCGTGGCGTTGGAGGCGGGACCGTACCTGTCGCGCCGCGACTACCTCCCGGACGAACTGCAGCAGGCCTACTATGCGCGGGCCAGCCTGGGACCGAAGTTCAACAGCGAATCGCCCCGCTGGCGCCGCAACGAGGGCGAACCAACCCAGCCGGTCACCTACTCGCTGGGCCGCATGGTGAACGGTGTGGGCGGGTCCTCGTATCACTACGGAACCTGGCTGCGGCGCTTCCACCCGCACCACTTCCGTCTCCGCTCGCGGATCAGGGAAAACGGATGGGACCACTTGGTACCGGACCACAGCCCGGTGGCCGACTGGCCGTTCACCTACGAGGATCTGGAGCCCTACTATGCCCGGCTGGAGTGGGACATCGGCATCTCCGGAGTCAGCCACCTGCCCGACATCCCGCGGAGCCGGGACCTGCCCAATCCTCCGATGCAGCCCTACCGGTACGGCGAGGTGTTCCGGGAGGCGACCGAGCGCATGGGCCTGCGTCCCTACCCGGTGCCTGCCGGCGTCAACACGGTGCCCTACCGCGGACGTCCGGCCACCACCTATTCCGGCTGGATATGCGGTTTCGGGACGTTCGACGACAGTGTTTGGATGCCGGCCACCGAGTGCGTGCCCAGGGCCTTGGAAACCGGAAACCTGGAATTAAAGGCCCGTTGCCGAGCGTTGCGCATCCTGGCGGACGATGCGGGCCACGCCTGCGGTGTCGAATACTTTGCACCCGATGGTTCGGTCCATGTCCAAAAGGGACGATGCCTGATCCTGGGCACCTACCTCTGGGAGAACCTGCGCCTTCTGTTCCTGTCCAGCAATGACAGCCATCCCGGCGGCCTGGGCAACAACCGCGACCAGTTGGGCAGGAACGTGATGACCAAGAACTTCGCCCACGTTCTGGCAATGTTCCCGGATCAGGTCTTCAACCGCCATGCCGGATTCGCGCCGCAGTCCCTGATTCTGGACGACTTCCTCTACGCTGATTTCGATGCCGAGGAGAACGGGTTCATTGGCGGAGCGACCATCAGCGCCGAACCCAACTTCAACCCGCTGGCCATCAGCATGGAGTCGCGGCCTCCGGACGTGCCTGCCTGGGGCGCGGCCTACAAGGAACACATCCGCAATTGGCAACACGTAGGCGTGCTGCGGGTCCAGCCGGAAACACTGCCCCACACCAGCAACTTCGTCGACCTGGATCCCTTGTACCGGGACCGAAGCGGCCTGGGCCTGCCAATCCTTCGCATCACCTACGACATGCGCGAGAACGAACACAAGCTGGCGCAGTGGATGGAGGACAAGTGCGAGGAAATCCTGCTCGAGATGGGCGGCCGGAATCCATGGCGGGGTCCCAGGTTCACCGGCGTTGGGAGCTGTCACGATCTGGGCGGCATCCGCGCGGGCGAGGATCCGGCCGCCTCGGTGGTGGATCCGAACCTCGAGGTCCACGACACGCCGGGCCTGTTCGTCTTCAGCGGCGGGGTGTTCCCCAGTTGTCCCGGGATCAATCCTTCCCTCACCATGATGGCGATGTGCATGCGGGCCGCCGAGAACATCATCCAGCAGCTGGCGCACAACGCCATCGGATAGTTTCCTTGAAATACGCTGCAGGTTTATGAACGAATTCATCAACTTCCGCATCAACGGCCATATTGCGGAACTCACGCTGGACAGGCCCCAAAAGCTGCATGCCCTCAACGTCGCCATGCTGACCGCCATGTCGGGGCTGGTTCAGGACATCGACCACAACCATGAGATTCGGGTTCTGGTCATCTCCAGTACGGGCGACCGATCGTTCTGTTGCGGAGCCGACATCATCGAGTGGTCCGCCATGTCCCCGGTGGAAATGTGGAGAACCTGGATCAAACGGGGCGGCAGCCTGATGAACAGCATCAGTGCCTTGGCGATTCCTGTGATCGCGTCGATGAACGGGCTGGCCTTGGGCGGAGGTTTGGAACTCGCGTTGGCCGCGGACATTCGGATTGCCACCACTTCCACGCGCGTTGGCATGCCCGAAACCAAGCTGGGAATCATTCCGGGATGGGGTGGCACACAGGTGCTCAAGCAGGTGATTGGACCCAGCCGGACCAAACAGTTGATTTTTTCGGGGGAAATCATCTCCGCGGCCAAGGCCGAGAGTTGGGGGTTGATCAACGAGGTGGTTGAGCCCGAGGAGATTGGGCAACGAACCAAGTCCATGGCCGAGGCCATCGCGGCCAATGCTCCGATTGCCGTGCAGGCGACGAAGGCCTTGGTGGATGCGGAATCGAGTCGCCACGATGGCCCGCACCTGGAGGGGATCGCCGGCGCGCTGACGCAGTTTACGGAAGACGCGAGCGCGGGCGTTGAGGCGTTCAAGAACAAGCAGCGGACAAACCCGGCGTTCCACGGCCGATAGGTCCCGTCATTGTCCATGTCCGGGTTTTATGTAGAGACATACTCGAGGCGAGACAATTCAATGTCAAGTCCTCCTGACACAGACATCGTGAACGCCGCCGTCGCTCCATGCCGATACGGTGCAGTCCTGGTGGCCACAGCCGATAAGGGGATCTGCGACATACACTTGGGTGCAAACCCGGATGAACTGGTCAACGGTTACCACCAATCGGCAACGGGGAAAGTCAACTGGATAAACGGTGACGAGCAGCCCGAATGGCTGACTGCCGTCTTGAAACTGGTCGAAGATCCAAAGGGTGCTTTCGACTATCCATTGGATATCCAGGGAACGTCGTTCCAGAAACTCGTGTGGCGAATGTTGTGCAACGTGCAAGTAGGCCAAACAACTACCTACAGCGAGCTCGCAGAGGCAATCGGCAAGCCAAGGGCATACAGGGCGGTAGGAGCCGCGTGCGGAGCCAACCGATTGGCTCTGGCCATTCCGTGCCACCGGGCGTTGAGGAAAGGAGCGGGGCCACTTGACTACAGATGGGGAACGGCTGTCAAGCAGCAAATCCTCGCAGCAGAGGCAGCTTGGATACTTGATTCCATATGACGTAGCGACCCGATAAACGCAAGCATCCGGCCCCTCCCAACCTCCAACCCTGAGCCCGACTTTGTACAACTCTGAACGGGGCTGTCACCGGAAGCGGACGTGGCACCGGATTCGTGCCATGGCCGGCGGCCGCGGGTGCATCGAGCACGCCTTCGTGGCGGCCAAGCAGGAGACGGGGCTGGACAACTACGAGGTGCGCAGCGCGCACAGCTGGTACCGGCATGTCACGCTGGCCCTGCTGGCGGTCGTGCGCGGCCGACTTGGACCGGCCGCCACCCCAAATAGTCTGACCAAGCCCAGTCTGGCGACCTTCCGCAGGTCGCGCGGCGTGGACTGGGCCTGAGCCTACCGGAGATCCGACGCCTGCTGTGGCGTCTGGTGCTGCCGGTGCCGCGCGGGGTGTGGCGCATCCTGACCTGGTCGTACTGGCACCGCTGTCACCAGTGAGTGGCCCTGGGCTGCCACTACCACCGACACCAGCTCCCATTGCAACAAGTACAACTGTAGAGCGATGCCGGCCATGGATAGAACGGAGAGTTTCGTTTCACCGAGGAGCCCCCCTCATGGCCGACCCTGAACCGAGAGCCCTTGGCAGCGACGGATGGTTTCTACTGGAGGCCGGTTCCGTGCAAGGACTGCACGCCGCGAGCCAGGAATGGCTGCAACCGTAGCCATCCCTTGGAGCGGTCCGGCAACCACGGATTCAAAGATACAATCGTCCTGATGGACGCTTCAAACCTGCTTGACCGCGAGGAGCGCGGAACGGTACAATGCCACACGAAGTTACAAGAACGCAGGCTTTCCTGTCTTTGTGGCAGATCCCTTGGGATTCTTGAAAAAGCTTGATTGTACTCAACTAGGAGGTGGAACCAATGACCCGGCAATTCTCACGACGCGCTTTTCTGCAGCAAGTTGGTCTGGTCTCGGCAGGCTTTGCGCTGGCAGCCTGTGCCCCCGTGGCGCCTGGCACGGACGAGGCAGTGGACGCAGAAACAGACGTAACTGTGACGATGTGGGGGGGTGCGTTCCTAATGAACGCCAACCAGAATATCTTCGACAATTCCGATTTCAAGCAGGCCAATCCGCACATTTCCCTGGAAGCCACGCCCGCCTCGGGCAACCAATATGCCCAGAAAATGCGGGTGGCCATTGCGGCCGGTGATCCTGAGCCCGACGTGTTGCTGGTACACTATCGTTTCGTCAAGGATTTTCTCACCCCGGACATTACCATCGATCTGTCGGGGCGCGTGGATGCGAACAGCTTCAGCCCGGACATTTTCAAGTCGGTGCAGGAAGAGGGCAAGATTTTCGGTATTCCCTACGAAACGGCCACTTTCGTCAAATACTATCGGGAAGACGTACTGGCCGATCTCGGACTTGCCTTGCCCACGACACGCGACGAGTATTTCTCGGTAGGGGCGACCGTCAAGGAGCAAACCGGAGCCAACTGGACCTTCCTGGACAAGGCCTCAGGCAATGAGCAGCTCTACCTGGCCATTCTGCTCATGCTGGGCGGGGACATCTTTTCGGCCGAGGACGGTTCCGTGGTGCTGGATCAGGATGATCGGGCCCTGGAAGCGGCCCAGTTGCTGATGGACATCACCCAGTCGGGATTTACCTCGCCCCTCCGTTTTGACAGCCCGGAAGGTTTTGAGGAAGTGAAGAATGGCGAGACCGTGGGCAACCTGACGCCCTACGCCTGGATCCACCGCATGATGGATGCTCTCGTGCCGGAAGACGAAGTGTTTGGCAAATGGCGCATTGGCCATGCCCCGACCCTCGGTATGGGCGGCAGCAGTGCGGTCAGCCACAATGGTGCCTACCTGGCGGTCAACAAGCTGAGCCGGCATGTGGATGCCGCCTGGGATGTGGCGAGGTTCTTTGGCCATTCGATCGAGGGTGTGGTGGCGCTGTCCGAACAGTTCGTGATTATCGGCGCCTACAAGCCAGGCCTGGAGCAGGTGCAGGAAATCAGCCAGGGTTGGGATATCTTCGGTGGTCAGCGGGCCCAGGCCCAGATGGCGGAGGTAGCCCTGGATCCCGATCTGCGTGTCATTACCATGCATCCCAACATGGCCCAGGCCCAGAGTCTGCTTGCCGAAGGCCTGAACCGGATGATCAACGAAGAGACCACGCCTGAGGAATTGATCCCGGACGTGGCAGGCAAGGTGCGAAACATCGACAAAGGATAGCCCGCGTAGCGCACTGGTTCCCTTGGCGGCAGTGCGGTACACCACGGGCCTGAGTCCCGCGTGTACCGCACTGCCGTTGATTCTGGGACAAGTGGTCATGAGTCAGGTTTCGATTGGGCAGCGGATCTGGCGCAGCCGTATCGCCTATCTTTGGATCGCGCCGTTCTTTCTGCAGTTTGCGATCTTCTGGGCCTGGCCCATTCTCTTCACCTTCATTCTCAGTTTTCAGCAGTGGGAGATCATCGGGGCCAAAGAGTGGGCTGGACTACGTAATTTCATTAACCTCATGCAGGATGACTGGTTCTGGACGGCCCTGCGCAACAACGTCTTTTACTGGCT
Organism: uncultured Caldilineaceae bacterium; assembly: GCA_964566955.1. Classification (GTDB taxonomy): domain Bacteria; phylum Chloroflexota; class Anaerolineae; order Caldilineales; family Caldilineaceae; genus Bin34. The sequence goes on from CAZMKQ010000060.1 coordinate 19,353, forward strand.
GACCATCGTACCCCTGAGGACTTTCCTGGTCCTGGTGCTGGCCTGGATCCTGCATTCTGGAGGCCTGCGGTTCGGAGGCTTCTTGCGTACTTCCTACATCCTGCCGCACCTTATATCCGAGGTCTTTGTGGGTCTCCTGTTTGTCATCATTCTGGCAGAAAAGGGCGGTAGCCTCAACGTGGTGCTGGAACGCTTGGGCCTTCCCTCAATTCCCTGGCTGACATCACCCGACTGGTCCAAGATTTCAATCTCGCTCATGGTGTATTGGGGTAGTTTCGGCTATTTCGCTGTGATCATGATGGGTGGCCTGCAGCGCATTTCGCCAGCCTATGTGGAGGCCGCCACCATTGACGGTGCTTCTCACCAGCGCATCTTCTGGACCATCATTCTGCCCCTGATGCGGCCGACCATCCTGTTTGTGGTCATCATCTCCACTATCGCCACTTTCAGCATGTTCGAGGGACCCCTGGTACTGACCAACGGTGGTCCGGGCATATCATCCATGCCTCTGACCATGCTGCTGGTGAGCCATGGCTTTGAATATTTCCGAATGGGATATGCCTCCGCCATCGCCTTGGTGCTGTTCGCCCTGGTCGGCATCGTCAGTCTGATTCAGATCTATGTGTTGCAGGGCGGTACGACCGAGGATTGACGATGTCCACTTCCAGTATCCTTTGGCTGCGCCTCCGCCGGCTGGGCCTGTATCTGCTGCTGGCCGGGCTGGTGATTCTGAGTCTGTATCCCTTCCTGCTCATGCTCACGGGCAGTTTCAAGACCAACAACGAACTGATCACCATGCAGCAGTCCCTGCTGCCGCAGTCATGGGCACCGGTGAACTTCCGCAATCTGTTTGACCGCTTCCTGTTCGGGCGCATCATGGTCAACACATTTCTGTTCGCCGTCAGCCGCGTGATCCTCGGCGTGTTTTTCTGTTCGCTGGCCGGATTCACATTCGCCAAGTACGAGTTTCCGGGAAGGAACGCTTTCTTCTTTCTGTTGCTGGCCACAATGATGATTCCGTTTCAGGCCATTGTGGTGCCGTCCTATCTTGTCATTCGGGCGTTCAAGTGGCTGAACACCTATTGGGGCCTGATCATTCCAGGTGCCGTGCCCGCCTTTGGGGTGTTTCTCATGCGCCAGTACTTCATCGGCAGTGTGCCTGACATGCTCCTGGATGCGGCCCGACTGGACGGCTGCAGCGAATGGCGCATGTTCTGGACCATAGGGTGGCCCATGTCACGGGCCGGCGCTACCGTCCTGGGCATCCTGCTTTTCATGGCGACTTGGAATGCCTTTCTCTGGCCCTTTGTCATTACCAGCCGGGAGGAGATGTTCCTCATTACATTGGTGGTACAGGCCATCCGGGCCGGAGGCATCTACCAGGATTACGGTATGGCAGTGGCTGCTGTGGCCCTGGGTTCCCTGCCACTGCTGCTGACGTTCATTGCCGTCCAGAAACAGTTTGTCTCCAGCCTCATGACCGGTTTTGGCAAGTAGGGGGATTCAGCTTAGGGAGTTCAATGGTATGAACAGCAAGGGTGTTGTTCACACCATGGGAATCATGCCCCACAGACACTTCGCAACACAGCGGCCAAGCTGTTGACTGACTGTCGAGTCCACAGCTCAAAGGTTACTGTGATTTGGACACCCCGCGGTGGGTAGTATCCCAAGTCATTGAATCCATCGAAAGAAGAAATTGTTCGGTCGGACCCAACCCACACCGCTGTTCGCTCGGAGACTCACTCATGCCTCACGCAGATCCCATTCTGGTGGAAGTCATCCGCAACTATCTGCTGTCGGCGGCGCGCGAGATGCAGCGCAACCTGATCCGGACCTCCTACAACACCATCATCTACGAGATCCACGACTTTGGCCTCGGCATCTACGACGACCAGTGCAACTTGCTGGCGGAAGCCCCCGGCCTGGCCGTCTTCACCCGGGGCAACGACTACGGGCTGCGCAAGGTGGTGGAGTTCCTTGGTGAAGACAACATCCATCCGGGGGACCTGATCCTCCTCAACTACCCCTACTGGAGTTCGGCCCACATCCTGGACGTGCTGGCAGTATCACCCATCTTCCATGAGGACGAACTGATGGGCTTTACTGCCGTGAAGCAACACTGGCTGGATTTGGCTCAGAAGGACCCAGGGTACTGCCTGGATACGACCGATGTCCATCAGGAAGGCCTGATCCTCCCCTGCAGCAAAATCTACGAACGGGGCGTCCTGAACCGCCAGATCCTCAACCTGATCCGCTTCAACACGCGCATGCCCGATCGGGTCATCGGGGACATGCACGCCCAAATCTCCTCCTGCCGCACAGGCGAGCGACGGGTGCAGGAACTGGTGGCGCGTTTCGGCATTGACACGTACCGGGAGGCCGTCACCGAAATCCTCGATCACGGCGAGCGGTTGGCCCAGGCGGGTCTGGCAAAGCTGCCGAAGGGCACTTGGACGGCCCATGACTTCCTGGACGACGACGGCATCGACACGGATCGGCTGGTGAAGATGCAGGCCACGGTGACCGTGTCGGACAAGGAAATGATCGTGGACTGGTCCGGCTCCGATTCCGCCGTCAAGGGCCCCATCAACCTGCCTATCGGCTCCACCATGGGCATCAGTGCCTTGGTGTTTAAGGCCATCACGACTCCCGACAGCCCCGCCAACGCCGGAAACTTTCGCCCGTTAAAGGTCATCGCGCCGGAAGGTTGCGTCATGCATGCACAACCCCCGGCTCCCACCTTTACCCTCTGGACCTCCCTGTTGGCTCCCGAAGTGATCACCAAAGCCCTGGCCCAGGGCATGCCCGATCTGATTCCAGCCTGTTCAGGCGGCGATGTGTTCGACGTGATGGGGGTCGGCATCCATCCGGACACCGGTCAGTACTGGCTGGAGGCAACCAACGAAGGGGTTGGGTTCGGGGCACACGCCGGTGGAGACGGCGAGACCGGGATCATGCACTTGTCGGAACCCGGATGCCGGAACAATCCCATTGAGGTACTGGAAACCAAGGCACCTTGGTTGATCGAAGCCTACGCCATACGTCAGGACTCGGGAGGTACGGGCCAGCACCGCGGCGGTCTAGGAGTTCTACGTAGTTACCGCTTCCTGGCGAACGCGGCCTGTCTGACCCTGGTCAAGAAGACCCGCACCCGTCCGTGGGGCATGGCCGGAGGCGGAGATGGCGTTCAGGGAGAGGTGATCGTTCGGCCCGGTACGGATCGGGAAAAAGTCACCGGCGCTGTCTACGAGCACATGCAACCTGAAGAGGTATTGGTCAACTGTTCCGGAGGTGGCGGAGGTTGGGGAGATCCTGTCCGACGCGATCCGGCAGCGGTCCTGGAAGATGTTCGGATGGAATATGTCTCGCCCGAAGCCGCCCGATCCGAGTACAGGGTTGCCATCGACCTGGAACGCATGGAGGTCGACGAGGCAGCCACGAAGGCATTGCGAGAAGGTGACGGCGGACACGGTACGCTGTAGGGCCTTACCGACCAATACAGAGCCGCGGTCTTCCAGATACGTTCCGGCAGGCGGGGAAACGGATTCCCGTAATCCCGCTTCCAATGTTGGAACAAGGGAATCACATGTCAGCCAAACGGTCCCGTGAGGGACCTCCAAGCAAATGCCGATACATCAGGACAGGTTGGATTGCAGGGAGATTCTGTGCACGTAGCAGTTGACGTTGGCGGCACCTTCACGGATGTCAGCATCCTGGACGAAGCGACCGGTGCCTACCGGTTCGAAAAGGTGGAGACCGTGCCGTCGGATCCCGCATCCGGCGTTCTGGCCGGATTGGACAAGGCGGTGGTTGAGCCACAGGACATCGCCTACTTCATACACGGCACGACCCTCGGCATCAACGCACTTCTGACGCGCACCGGAGCCAACGTTGCCATCGTTACCACGCGCGGGTTTCGCGACGTGTACGAACTGGGGCGAACCGATCGCGATCCGATGTACGACTTCAAGTACCGCAAGCCCCCGGCCCTCGTACCGCGGCATAGGGTCTTCGAGGTTGAGGAGCGACTGAACTTCCGAGGCGAAATCCTCACTCCCTTCAACCAGGACGACGCCCTCCAAGTCGCATCCCGCATTGGGAACTCGGGTGCGGAGGCGGTGGCTATCTGCTTTCTGCACAGCTATGCCAACCAGATCCATGAACTTGCAATGCAGGAAGCGCTGGCACAGGTCTGCCCCGACCTGCCGGTGACCCTCTCCAGTGATCTCTCCCGAGAGTACCGGGAGTACGAACGGACGAGCACGGCAGTGGTGAACGCCTATATCCAGCCGATCACGCGCGCCTATCTGGGACAGCTGGACCGGACCCTGGCGGAAGCCGGTTCGTCCGGTCAGTTCCTGCTGACCCGCTCCGGCGGCGGCGTGATGACGGTGGCCTCGGCCCAAGCAGAGCCGGTGCAGCTGATTCTCTCGGGACCGGCGGCGGGAGTCATCGGCGCGGCCGCCTTCGGCGAGGTCATCGGGGTTCCGAATCTGATCACGCTCGACATGGGCGGCACCAGCCTCGACACTTCGCTTATCGTGGACGGACAGCCTCGATACAACCATGACCAGATCTTTGAGGGCCTGCCCATTTCCAAACCCGCCATCGACATCCACACCATTGGCGCCGGCGGCGGCAGCATCGCCTGGGTGGATGCCGGAGGACACCTGCAAGTGGGGCCTCAAAGTGCCGGTTCCGTGCCCGGGCCGGTCTGCTACGGCAAGGGTGGTCGCGAAATCACGGTAACCGACGCCGCCCTGGCGGTGGGCTACCTCGACGCGGACAACTTCCTTGGTGGCGAAATGGCACTGCAGGAAACCCGGACCCACGCGTTGCTTTCCGAACTGGCCAAGCAAACAGGCATGGAGCCCTTGGAGATCGCGAACGGAGTCCTTCGCATCAGTACGGTCAAGATCGCCGGTGCCGTAAGGGAAATCTCGGTGGAGCAGGGACACCACCCACACGACTTCTCACTCTTCGCCTTTGGCGGCGGCGGGCCGCTGCTGGCCTGCAACGTGGCGCGGGAACTGGGTCTGCCCACAGTCGTAGTGCCACCGGGTGCAGCCAATTTCTCGGCCTTTGGCATGCTGATGGTTGACGTGGTACACGACTTTGCCCAAACCTTTATCTCCAGCATCGATTCCCTTCAATTGGATGCCGTAAACCGCATACGTGAGTTGCTGGCACAGGAAGCCCGCGCCGCATTGAATGCCGACGGCATCGGTCAGCGGGATCGCCGTCTCGAACCGTTTGCCGAAATGCGCTACACGGGACAGGAACACGCGGTAACCATTCCCCTACCTTCAAACCCGTTGACCCCGGACGACGTGCCGGATTTAGTCGCCCGTTTCAACACGGTGCACGAACGGCAATACGGACACAGCATGGAGGATCCGGTCGAAATCGTGACGCTGCGCCTGCGCGCGACCGGCCTGCTCCCCAGACCCGATATTCCCGAGATGGAGGAGACCGCGGCGTCTCAAGTACCCCGGCCCAAGGGATCGCGGGCCGTTGCGGGATCACCGGTCACCTATGCCGTCTACGAACGCGCGGCTTTGCCCAAGGGAATGTCACTGCACGGCCCGGCCATTGTCGAGGAACCCACCTGCACGACCGTGCTACATGAAAGCGATGTTCTGACTGTGGGTTCCCATGGGGAACTACACATCGCGATCGGTTGAAAGAATCCGAATCACCCTGTTGTGTTGTCTGTTTTTCAAAGTTCCGAACACGGCTGAGTTCCAGGCCATCACTTTGCGGGACATTGAAGCCCATCGTGCGCAATGGGATGGTTGGCAATCAACGAAATACGCCAAGTCATGGCAACCTTGGCTGTCGATGAGTCCAATGATGCTCAAAAAAACACACGCCCAGGGAAGTGGTTCGAACCACGATCCAACGGACGGGGAGGAAATCGGGCTCAACTTAACTTCGGGCGCGTCTCCCTGTCAAAATCCCCAACGATTTTGGCCACTGTCTCCTGTTTGGTTGAAATCGATACGCGGGGACATTGACATCCCCTTGCTGCGCACTTTCGGGAATCGGCGGTGGAGACTTATGTCGGTCCCGTGGCGGGGGTGTGATCGGGACTACCTGTGTCATCTGGTTCGTCCGCCATCAACAGGGAACGCCACTCGGAGGGCATGCGCAGTACGGCCTTGATTTGCCGGAGGTGGTTTGGCGGCGGGCCGTCCCGGCGCCACGTGGTTTCGATGAGATCCAGAACTGCCGGCGACAACATCGTGTCCAGGAACTCGCGCAGCGTTGCGACGGCCTGATCAGTCCGTTCCGCCTGCCGGGTTTCCTGTGCGATGCGTTCCCGGTCGTCGCTCTCCCGGTCGCGCCAGCGGGACTCCGTAGCATCCCACCACTGGAAGCGCGGCTGCGGCCGGCGTTCCGCCGGCAACCGGCGAAACTCCTCGGCATCCTCCCGTGGATCCGGCAGGAAGCGGATGTGAGTGCCGAATGCTTCGCTCCGATACGCATACGCGTTCGGTTGGGACAGATCGAGGTCGGGCTCCATCCTGTGGTACACCCCGCCCTCCAGTCGCCACATCAGCAGCTCGCGCGGCGAATCCGCCCAGCGCTTGCCGCCCAGGTCGTAGACCAGATACTCGACCACCCCCAGGGCCTCGTACAACCGCCGCTTGTCGTCGAGGTCCCGCGCCACCGTGGTCTTCGACAGGACCTCGAGC
>CAZMKQ010000061.1:0-26047 GCA_964566955.1 uncultured Caldilineaceae bacterium
GATGCCAATGCCAACAGCCTCAGCGGCGCTGCCGGCAACGACACCCTCGTCGGTCTCGCCGGGGCCGACGCGCTGACGGGCGGTGCCGGCACGGACACCGCTTCCTACGCCGGCTCCAACGCGGCGGTGACCGTCAGCCTGACCAGCGGCACGGGCAGCGGCGGCCATGCGCAGGGTGACACCCTGGCCACGATCGAGAACCTGATCGGCTCCAGCCATGGCGACACGCTGACCGGCGATGCCAATGCCAACAGCCTCAGCGGCGCTGCCGGCAACGACACCCTCGTCGGTCTCGCCGGGGCCGACGCGCTGACGGGCGGTGCCGGCACGGACACCGCTTCCTACGCCGGCTCCAACGCGGCGGTGACCGTCAGCCTGACCAGCGGCACGGGCAGCGGCGGCCATGCCCAGGGCGACACCCTGGCCACGATCGAGAACCTGATTGGCTCCGACCATGGCGACACGCTGACCGGCGATGCCAATGCCAACAGCCTCAGCGGTGCCGGCGGCAACGACACCCTCGTCGGTCTCGCCGGGGCCGACGCGCTGACGGGCGGTGCCGGTACGGACACGGCTTCCTATGCCGGTTCCAACGCGGGGGTGACGGTCAGCCTGGTTGCCGGGCCCACCGGCTTCGGCGGCCACGCGCAAGGTGACACCCTGTCCACGATCGAGAACCTGATTGGCTCCAGCCATGGCGACACGCTCACGGGCAACGCCTCCGCCAATAATCTCCAGGGTGCCGGCGGCAACGATACGCTGTGGGGTGCCGCCGGTGCAGATACGCTGAACGGCGGCAACGGCAACGACCAGTTGAATGGCGACGCCGGCAACGACCAGTTGAATGGCAACGCCGGCAACGACACGCTCACGGGCCACGCCGGGGCCGATGCCTTGGACGGCGGGGCCGACACGGACACGGCGAGCTACGCCGGCTCCAACGCGGCCGTGACCGTCAACCTGGCCACTGGGACTCACAGCGGCGGCCACGCGCAGGGGGACACCCTCACCAGTATCGAGAACCTGATTGGCTCCGGCCGTGGTGACACGCTGACCGGCGATGCCAGTGCCAACAGCCTCAGCGGCGCCGCCGGCAACGACACCCTTGTCGGTCTCGCCGGGGCCGATGCCTTGGACGGCGGGGACGGCACCGGTGACACGGCGAGCTATGCCGGCTCCAACGCGGGGGTGACGGTCAGCCTGGTCGCCAACGTCACCGGCAGCGGTGGCCATGCGCAGGGGGACACGCTCACCCTCATCGAGAACCTGACCGGCTCCGCCCACAACGACACCCTCACGGGCAATGCCAGCGCCAACCACCTCAAGGGTGCCGGCGGCAACGATACCCTAGAGGGGCGCGCCGGGGCCGACGCGCTGGACGGCGGGAACGGCACCGACACGGCGAGCTACGCCGGCGCGACCGCCGGGGTGAGCGTCAACCTGACCACGGGGACGCACACGGGCGAGGCGCAGGGCGACACCTTCACGAGCATTGAAATCATCAGCGGCTCCGCCCACAACGACACCCTCACGGGCAATGCCAGTGCCAATACACTCCGGGGCGGCGCTGGTGCAGACACATTGAATGGTGGCAATGGCGATGATACGCTGAGCGGCGGTACCGGTGGCGACACACTGAACGGCGGTGGCGGCACCGGCGACACCGCGAGCTACGCCGCCTCCGATGTGGGTGTGACCGTCAACCTGAACACCGGCACGCACAGCGGCGGCCACGCGCAGGGCGACACCCTGTCCAACATCGAAAACCTGATCGGCTCCGACCAAAACGACACTCTCACTGGCGACACCTCCGCCAACATCCTCACCGGCGGCGACGGTGCCGACACACTGGTCGGCCGCGCTGGCGACGACACGTTGAACGGCAACGCCGGCAACGACTCGCTGGGTGGCCACGCCGGCGACGACAAATTGAACGGTCACGCCGGCAACGACTTGTTGATCGGTGGATCCGGTGCCGACGCGCTGGATGGCGGCGAAGGGACGGATGCCGTGCACTACACCGGGTCTACTGCCGTAATTGTCAGTCTGGTCGCCAACGTCATCGGCAGCGGCGGCCACGCGCAGGGCGACACCCTCACCGCCATCGAGAGTCTCACCGGCTCCAGCCAGGGCGACACCCTCACCGGCAACGACGAGGTCAACACCCTCAACGGTGCCGGCGGCAACGACACCCTCGTCGGCCTCGGTGGGGGCGACACGCTGGACGGCGGGGCCGGCACCGGCGACACCGCGAGCTACGCCGGCTCGAACGCGGGGGTGACGGTCAGCCTGGTCGCCAACGTCACCGGCAGCGGCGGCCATGCGCAGGGGGACACCCTGTCCAACATCGAGAACCTCACCGGTTCCAGCCAGGCCGACACCCTCACCGGCAATACCTCCGCCAACGCTCTCACCGGTGGCGCCGGCAACGACACGCTGAACGGCGGTGGTGGCGCTGACATGCTGAACGGAGGGACCGGGACCGATGCGCTGACCGGCGGCGGCGGGACCGATGAGTTCTACTTCCACGCGAACTTCTCGACCGACACCATCGCCGACTACACTCTGGGAACCACCAAGGCAGCCAGCGAAGAGATCCACCTCTGCATGGGAACCCAATCGAATCCCCCCACCCACTCCGGCGCGGACAGTGGTTCGGATCATGTCATTACCGTCACGTTCAACAGTGCGACGGCGGGCACGATTACACTGACGGGGATAACCACTAGCTCCACAAACTTCGCCAACCTGAACATCATCATTGCAGCCAGCACCGGCACAGCCTGCGCCCATTAGCCCGTCCTTCGGCTGCTAGCTCAGGATGCGGACCGGCTGTACTGGACCTGAAACGGAAGGGGCTTATACGGCGCTGTTTCAGTTTCGTTGATATTGGGTCCGGGTGCGCGGCAAGATTGGGCACAACGCGCACTCGGAGGCTGAAGATGGGGGCGAGGTGCCCTACTTTCTGCATGCGATGGCCCTTGCCATGGCCTGATGCACACAAACAGGACACTTCCACTGAGGATGCCAGCTCCGAACTCAAGTCAACGAGATTGAAACAGTGCCGCAGGGGGCGTGTTGTTGACCCGGTGGGCGGCAGGTCCTACAATGACGGTTCGGCCTTGAACGGGTCGTTTATTTTGCGTTCGGTCCAATCCCTCGATTTCCTACATGCCCAACATCCAGTCTGCAGCCAAGCGAGCCCGCCAGAATCCGAAGCGCCGTGCAGCCAATCGCTTCTATCGGGCCAAGGCCCGCAATGCCGTCAGCAGGGCCCGGGCCCTGATTGAAGCCGGGGACCCCGGCGCGGCAGCGGAAGGCGTGCAGGCCGCGTCCAGTGCCTTGGATCGGGCTGCACGGGCACATGCAGTTCACTCGAATCTCGCGAATCGCACCAAGTCCCGGTTGGCCCGGCAGCTTCAGGCGGTTCAGTCGGCCGGTTGATGGCTCGCTCCGCCACCGGCCTGGATTGAATTGTCGGGTTCGGCTCGGGTTTAAAGGGGACCGGAACCGGACGGGAGCGCTTCACCCGCGACGGCGCGCAGGATTCGGTCGCTGGCCGGTATCCGCGCCGTCACTTCGTACTCAATCGTCCCCTCTTGGTCCGCCATGCGGTTGCAGTAGAGGGCATTCCCACCGTCGGATCCAATCAGGGTAACGCGTTCCCCTGGCTGGACGGAAGGATTGCCGATGCCGGTGGTGTCGGCGAACGCCATGTTCATGCTTCTGGTGCCCACCAGTGGAACTGTCTGACCGCGGATCATCACTTCCCTGGGCCCGTTGCGGGGCAACCCGTCTGCGTATCCGACCGGCAATACGGCGATCCGACTGGGTCGCGGTGCTCGCCAGCAGTGGCCGTAACCCAGTGCGGTCCCGGTGGGTACTTCATGTACCTGTACCACTTCCGTGTCCCAGGACAGGGCCGGTAGAAATGGTTCGGGTAAACGGCAGTGTTCGTGACTGGGGTTTAACCCGAAGAGAGCACCGCCTACCCTCACCATGTCCATGTGCGCATCGGGCATGCGCAGGGTCGCAGCGGTGTTGGCGATGTGACACAGGGGTGGCTGCAGGTCCTGCCGTGCCAGGTCCGACACAAGACCCCTGAAACACTTCAACTGGGCCTTGGTCGAAGCCAGGTCCTCGACATCGGCGGAGTGGAAGTGGCTGTACAGCCCCGACACCTTGACCGCTGGCTGCAGGTTGGCCAGATCCGCCATCAAATCCGGTATTTCACCGGGGGCGAAACCCAGTCGATGCAGACCGGTGTCGACTTTCAGGTGCACCGATAGGGTTCCTGCGGACGGCTTGTGTGCGTACCTTGCCAGTTCATCAATCTGCCGGGGCTGGTGAATCGTCAGTGCCAGTTCCTCGGCTGCCGCGCGCGGATAGTGGTGGCAGGCGGTCGGACCCAGAATCAGAATCGGCTTCCGTACCCTTTGTTGTCGCAAAACGGTGGCTTCCCGAAACGCCGACACTGCCAGCGCGGCCACTTCGTCGAGGGGGGCAAGGATCCTGGCGGTCGCTTCAAGGCCGTGCCCGTAGGCATTGGCCTTGACCACTGCCATAAGCCGGGTTCCCGGAGTCAGACGGGAGGCCACGGCACGGGCGTTCCGGATCAGTCTGTCAATGTGCAGGGTCAGTGTTGACGCACATCCCGCCGCATGGTCCATGTGGCTGAAGTCACTATGTTGAGCGATTGGACGCCAGCGAAAAGGTAACGACGGCGCCGATCGCAAGGGCAATTGAGATGAGGTGGAACCTGTTGATCGGTTCCCACAGCACCACCTGTCCGACGAATAGGGTCGTGGTCAGGATGGCCAGGACGGCATACAGCGCGTAATAGGCGGTGCCGAAGCGCGTGTACAGAAAGTAGAAGCACAACACCGTGATGTAGAGGCCCAATCCGCCGCCTACGGCCCACGGCCACCCGGCCAGCGTGACCTGGCCCGGGTTGGCGCGCGCCAGGACTGCGACCGTGACGAGGGCGCCAAACAGGTAGGTTGCAGCCGCCATCGCCACAAAGACCAGTGGTGAGGTATCGAGCATCGACTTGCGCTGGCACCAGGCAAAGAACGCGTTGCCGGAAGCCCCGGCCGAGGCAATCAACAGGGCCAGACCGAAGGAGGTGAACCACTCCTTGTTCATGCCTATCCGATTGACTCAACTGACTATGTCCAATCGAAGACGACGCCCAGGGCGCTGGTGCGGTCCTGGGCCAGCATGTCATAGGCCTCCTGGGCCTGCCGGGGCTTGTAGGTGTGCGTGATCAGGTCCTTGACGTTCATCTGCCCGCGAGCCAGGTAGGTGAAGAAGAGCTCGGAAATCCTTTGGCTGGTCCAGTGGTTCCAGTCCGAAGGCTCGTCCGGTGGATGGGAGTCGTGTGCCCCCACGATCTTGAGGCCCTTGATGATGACATCCGACGACAGCTGCTGTCCGGAAGGGGTGCCCGTGTCGCCCAACAGCACCAGCGTCCCAAACTTGCGCGGCAACTTGAGGGCCGAGGCGAAGACGGCCGGGAAACCGGTCACGTCATAGACCACGTCCGGCATGGCGTTGCTGGTAAGGCCGGCAACCTTGGGCAGCGCCTCGTCCACGGGCATTTGGAGTGTGTGGGTCGCACCGGAGATTTCGGCGGAGTATTCCAACCGCGGTGCCGCCAAGTCGATGGCGATGATGTTGCGGGCTCCCATCAACCGCGCGTACTGCACGACCAGTTGGCCCAAAATTCCTTGCCCCACTACGGCCACGTCGTCGCCCATGACATGCTCTGCCCGGCGCACGCCGTTCTGCACGATCTTGGCTAGGGCAATCCAGCAGGCTTCCCGCGCGGTCACCCCGGGTGGCACCGCCAGCAGGGTATTCTCGGGGACGACGGCATATTGGCGATGGCCGGCGCGGTAGGCCACCAGTTGCCCTTCTTCGAACCGGTCGGCTCCCTGGCCGCGTTTCACCACGATGCCGGCGTTGCTGTAGCCCGGGAAGAACTGGTACCGGACCCACATGTCCCAGTGGGTGCCCTCTTCAAAATTGCGCAGGTAGCAGATGAGTTCGGTACCGGTGCTGATCAGGCTGGACTGTGTCGCGACGAGAACTTCGCCCGGACCGGGTTCGTCGACCGGCAGGCTGCTGAGTTCCAACTGGGACTTGCCGGTGAAGGTGATGGTAAGTGAGTCCATGGGTTATGCGGGTCCGTTGGAAGGAGGGAGGGCATCCGCCAGCACGGAGACGGTATGGCGGACGGGGATGTCCAGGCCGCGGTCGGCCAAATGGAGCTGCAGCTGGTTGAGGCATCCGATATTGCCCGTGGCCAGGCACGCGGCACCGGTGTCTGCCACCGCAGCAGCCTTGGCGGCTCCAAGCCGGTCGGCCGTCTCCGGATGATCGATATTGTAGATACCGGCGGAACCGCAACAGAAACCGTCGCCGCCAATTTCGACGAGTTCGAGATTTTCCACCTGTCCCAACAACGTCCGCGGTTCCGATACAACCTTGAGGGCGTGCTGCAGATGACAGGCGTCGTGGTAGGCCACCCGGAGCGGTTGGGACAACTGCATGGGTGTCAGCGATGGCAACCGCGCCAGGAAGCTGCAGATGTCCACCGACCGACGGGCAAGGTCGGACATGGCCTCTTCGTCGTCGGTTCCCTTGAACAGCAGGGGATATTCGTGAATGCCGGAACCGCAGCCGGCGGCATTGGTAATGACAGCATCCACGTCGGCCGGCAGGGCGGCCAACAGATGCCGCGCGTGGTTCCGGGCCGCATCGGCCTCTCCGGCATGCAGGTCGAGGGAACCGCAGCAAACGTCGGATTGCGGCCGGACAACCTCCACGCCGTTGGCCGTCAGGAGGCGCACGGTGTCGGCATGGATTTGAGGAGCGAGAACGCTTTGGGCACACCCGGGGAGCAGGGCCACCCGCGCCACCGGCTTGCCCGGCGGCGACGCGACGACGGGTTGGGGGACTCTGGGCGGCAACCGCTCCGGGATCATGCGCGTAAGGGGTTGCAGGCCGGCCGGGGCCAGTCGGTGGGCGAACCGGGTCCAATGTCCCAGGCGCAAGGCCAGGCGCAGCCGTCGCGGAAACGGAAGCACGCTCAGGGCCAATCTGCGTCGTAGCCGTTGCCAGCGGTTGGAGTCCTCCTGGCTGTGATCTTCGGCCCGGTAGGGAAACAGAAGTTCACCGTACTCCACACCCGACGGACAGGCCGTGACGCAGGCCATGCAACCGAGACACCGATCAACGTAGGGTTGAACCGACCCTTGGTCAAGACTTCCTTCCAACACCTCCTTCATCAGGAAGATGCGTCCCCGGGGCGAGTCCATTTCCTCCCCCAGCACCGAGTAGGTCGGGCACACCGGCAGGCAGAAGCCGCAATGCACACAGTTGGAGACGGCCTCCGCCATCTCGGGTCCGGCCGCCGGCAGTTCGGTCAGGTCAATGGAATGGTGCATGACATCAATCCCCGCGGTTGGGCAGGCCGCCAACCAGTTTGCCGTCCGGATCCAACACGGAACGGACACGGTTCAGGAGGCGGGGTTCCCGCCAGGAACCAACCAGGCGGGGAGCACGCGGTCCGCGCAGCACGACACCCGTCAGCCCAAACTGTGCAAGCTGCTGCTCGATACGGTCCCGCCAGTCGCCGGACAGCCACAGCAGATGACCGCCACTGCCCCAGCGCATCCCCATGTCCAGGGGAGCCAGCCCCTGGTCCAGCTCCTGGATGCGGGAAGGACAAACCGGCACCCGAATCACGGTTTCGGACCTGTCCCGGGACCATTCCGACATGCCGGACCACAGGGCTTGGTCTTCCAACAGGAGAGTGCCCGATCCGCCCAGGGTGTGTTGGAGATTCTCCAGGCGCGCCGGCAACTGGTCGGTACGACCGGTTTGGCGGATGTGCAGAACCGGTTCGGTGGCGGATGTCTCCAAGACCAAGCTGGCGATTTCATGGCGGCCGCACGACAGTGCGGCCATCGTGTCCAGCAGGTCGGACAGCGGGCCTGACACCGAGACGGTGCCGGAAGCTTCCGGAAAGGGAAAGACCTTGAACGTCGCTTCCACCATTAAGGCCAGGGAGCCGAGACTGCCGGCCATCAGTTTCGGCAGATCGAATCCGGCCGCGTTCTTGACCACCCGGCTGCCGGAGTACAGCAGTTCTCCCCTTCCATCCAGGAAACGCAGGCCAAGAATGAAATCCCGCACTCCTCCGTATCGCCAGCGGCCCTCTCCGCCCAAGCCGCAGGCAATGGTGCCGCCCAGCGTGGCGTTGTCCTCCCGGGGCGGGTCGAAAGGCAGGTATTGGCCTTCCGCGGCCAACAGGTCCTGAATGTCCGCGACCCTTGAGCCGGCGAAGGCCGTAATCGTGAACTCCGCGGGGTTGTACTCGAGGACTCCGGTCAGCGAACCGGCATCCAGAATTTCGGCGAGGTCGTCCGACGCATGGACGGCCTTGCTGCCGGCCCCGCGTATCGTCACACAGTCGCGGCTGCGGATTCTCTCCTGAAGTGCATGCACCTTGGCTTGGATGTCGTCAGGCCACTGTTCAGGTAGTGCAACTGCATCAGGGGCGCCGGCATCCGAGGGCAGGTCGTCGGTCAGCATCTTGCCCCGGTTGGCCAGAATGCCCGGATCCACGGCTTTGCGCAGATCGTGGAGCAAGGCCAGATCGGCACCCGTGTACATGTGCGGCAGGTAGGCCAGTTTTTCGCGGCCGACGCCGTGTTCGCCGGTGATGGAGCCGCCCATGTCGATGCACATGGTCAGGATTTCCCCCGCCAGTTCCTCGGCGCGGTGCAGGGCGCCCGGCTCGCGCCCGTCGTACAGAATCAACGGGTGCAGGTTGCCGTCGCCGGCATGGAACACATTGGCTACCCGGATCCCGTACCGTGTGCTCAGGCGGTCGATGAACTCGAGGGCTTCGCCCAACCGCGTGCGGGGCACGACACCGTCCTGCACGATGAAGTCGGGGCTGAGCCGGCCCACGGCCGAAAAGGCGCTCTTGCGGCCCTTCCAAATCAGCTGTCGCTCGGCTTCCGTGCGCGCCGGCCTGATTTCATGGGAGCCCGACTCCCGGAGTATGGCATCCAGTTGCACCATCTCCGCCTCGACCTGGACGGGTTCGCCCTCCAACTCGACTATGAGGATGGCGGCGGCCTTGGGGTAGCCCGGCTGTACGCTGACTTCGGCGGCCTCGATGGACAGGCTGTCCATGATTTCGATGGCGCCGGGCAGCAGGCCGCTGGCGACGATGGCGGCGACCGCCTCGCCGGCGGCACCCAGCGAATGGTAGGCCGCCAGTACCGTGCGGTAGGAGGGAACCAGCGGCAACAGGCGCAGGGTGACCTCAAGCGCGATGCCAAATCGGCCTTCGGAACCCACGAACAGGCCCGGCAGATCCGGTCCGACGCCTTCGAGGCTGTCCCGGCCCAACTCCTCCACGGTGCCGTCCGGCAGCACAACCTTCATGCCCAGGACATGGTTGCTCGTCATGCCGTACTTGAGACAGTGCGCGCCGCCGGAGTTGAAGGCCACGTTGCCCCCGATGGTGCAGATCGGCTGGCTGGACGGATCCGGCGCGTAGTAGAGGCCGTGGGCCGCCACCGCCTTGGAAACATCGAGGTTGATGACGCCCGGTTCCACGCGGCAAATGCGGTCGGCCGGACGAATGTCCAGGATGCGGTTCAACCGGTTCAGTGCGAGTACCACCCCGCCGGGGATGGGTACGGCCCCGCCGGACAGACTGGTGCCCGAACCGCGGGCCATGCACGGCGTGCCGGTCTCGTGGCACCAGCGTACGGCCGCCACCACCTCGTCCGTGGAATCAACCAGCACCACGGCTCCCGGGCGCTCCCGGAATGCGGTCAGGCCGTCGGATTCGAACGGCGTACGCTGGGCCGCCGTGTGCAGGACGCGCTCCGGGGACACGATGGCCTGGAGGCCCGCGACCATCTGCGCCTGGGACAGGGGCGTGGCCCGGCCCTCCCAGACTTCCGCGGCCATATTCGTCGGGTTCATGCTGCCACCCTCGCCGGGGTGCGATCGAGCACGTCCAGGACGCGACAGGCCGTTTCGTAGCGTCCGAAACTCGGCATCAGGTACACCCCCTGGACATGGGGCGCGTCGATCAGGTCCAACAACAGGTCCTGGGCCATGGTCACCCCGGCTTGGCGGCCCTGCTTGCCGGCTTCCTTCATGGAGTTCAGCGCGGTCGGAGTCAAGGTGATGCCCGGCACTTCATGATGCAGGAAGCTGGCATGGCGAAAGCTTTGCAGAGGCAGGATGCCGATCAGCACCGGTGCCGGAATGGGCCCGTACCGGGCGGCGTACAGATCCGCGAAGCGGATCCAGACCATGGGATCATAGATGGGTTGGGTCATGATGAAGTCGGCGCCGTGCTGGAGTTTGCGGGTCAGTCGTTCCGCCTCCAGTTCCAAGTCGGGCCGGGTCGGGTCGCAGGCCACGGCGATGGCGAAACTGCTGTGCTGGCCCATCTCCTTGCCCTGGAGGTCCTGCCCCTTGTTGAACTGCTGCAGGATCTGCACCAGGCCCACGCTGTCCGTATCGTAGACCGGGGAACTGTTTTGGCTCTCCCCCAGACTGGGCGGATCGCCGGTCAGGGCGAGAATGTTGCGCAGGCCCAGCGCGTGGGCGCCCAGCAGGTCGGCCTGCAGGCCCATCAGCGACCGATCCCGGGTGGTGAAGTGCAGGATCGTCTCAATCCCGACGCGGTTTTCGATGAGCGTTGACAGGGCCAGGGCTCCCATCCGTACCCGGGCCATGGGGCTGTCCGCCACATTGATGGCATCGGCCCCCCGTTCCTTGGCCAGCCGGGCACCGGCCAACTGGCGTTCCGGGTTCATGCCCCGCGGCGGATCCACTTCGACGCTGACCACAAACTCCCCGGCCTGGATCTTGGCCAGCAGTCCGGATCGCGAAACCGGGTCCGATGCGTTGGGGTCGCTGGTTTCGGATACCCGGACTCCCCACTCGACGGACGGCTCCGCCTCAAGTTGCTCCGAATTTTCTTCATGGTCGGAGTTGATACTGTCCAACGCTTGCCGCATGGCCCTGATGTGCGCGGGCGTGGTTCCGCAACAACCACCCACAATCCTGGCGCCGCGGGCGAGAAATTCCGGCACCATGGCGGCGAAGTATTCCGGGCCTGCCTCGTACTGGAAGCGTCCGTCCACGCGCGTGGGCAGGCCGGCGTTGGGCATCGCGGACAGCCAAATGTCCGGCCGAGCGGCCCGCAGGGTCGCCAGGACATCGAGCAGGGCCGTCGGTCCCCCGGCACAGTTCGCGCCCAGCACGTCAATCGGCAGGTCGCTCAGCGCCTCGGCGGCGGCCGCTGCGTCAAGGCCGAAGAGGGTCTCGCCGTCCGCACTGAACGTCAGGCTGGCCAGCACGGGCAGATCCGACAGGTCCCGAATAGCCAGGACGGCCTGTCGCAGTTCCGCTACATCAACCATGGTCTCGATGCAGAAGAGGTCGACACCGCCTTCCAGGAGCGCAGCCGCCTGTTCGCGGAACGCGGCCCGGGCCTGCTCTGCGGAAACGGGTCCGCGGGGTGCCAGAAAGCTGCCCAAGGGACCGATGTCGCCGGCAATGAAGATGTCCCGGCCGCTGCTTTCGCGCACGTCGCGCGCGATGCGGGCCGCAGCCCGGTTGATGGCAACCACCTGGCCGTCCAGCCCGTGTTCCGCCAGCCGCAGCGACTGCGCGCCGAAGGTATGGGTCAACAGGATGTCGGCGCCGGCCCGGGCGTACGCCAGTTGGAGTTCCCGGATGCGATCCGGTTCGGTCAGGCAAAGTTCCTCCAGGTTCTGGTCCATGCGCGCCCCATCGGCCAGCAACAGCGTGCCCATGCCGCCGTCGGCCAGCAAGGGGCCGGCCTGCAGGGCTTCCAGAAACGGGACCATGGGATGGGGTGCGGGGCAGGGAACCGGAACGACCTGCGCCGTCAGGTTTGGATCTTGTCGCGCATGCGCGCATAGGTGGCGTAGTCAATCACCACCCTTCGCGCCAGGTAGTCCTCCGTCTCCGGGGCCCGGCTCCGCCAGGGAGCCGGATCGCGGGTGACGGTCATGTCGATGGCGTCGGACCCGCCGCCGCTGCCGTAGCTCACGGCCAGGATGCGGTCCCCCGCCTGGGCGTGGTCCAGGATGGCACTGAGACCGAGCAGGGTGGAACCGGCGTACGTATTGCCGATTTTGCCTACGAGCAGGCTCCGTCGCCACTGGTCGGGTTGGAAACCCATGTCGGTCAGCACCCGCGTCGCAAACTTCAGGTTGGGCTGGTGGACCACCACGTGGTGGTAGTCGGAGGGTCGGGAGTCCGCATCCTCCATGAGTTTGCGGCCGGCGGCCAGGACATGCTGGAAATAGCCCGGTTCGCCGGTGAACCGGCCGGCATGCATGGGGTAGGGCTGGTGCGGGCGGCGCCAGAAATCCGGGGTGTCGGTGACCCAGGACAACGCGTGGTTGATGGTGACCGGCGCCTCCGCCGCCGGGCCCAGGATCAGGACCGCGCCACCGGCGGCGGCGGTGTACTCAAGGGCGTCGCCGGGACGGCTCTGGGCCGTGTCCATGCCCGCCACCAACGCATAGGTGCCGCGCCCACTGCCGACAAAACCCATGCCGGCCTGCAGGGCTTCGGTGCCGGCCTTGCAGGCGAATTCCAGGTCGGCGGCCAGGGTCAAGGGCGTGGCGCCGATGGCCTCGGCCACGATGGTCCCGGTGGGCTTGACGGCATAGGGATGGCTCTCGCTGCCGATCCACACGGCCTCGATCGCGGAGGGTGGCACGCCGGCCCGGCTCAGGGCGTTGGCGGAGGCTTCCATGCACATGGTGGCGGTGTCTTCGTCCTGCCCGGGCACCGACTTTTCCTGCCCGACCAGCACCGTGTCCGGATCGGACCAGACCCGGGCGATTTCGCGGGCGGGCAGACGATACCGCGGAATGTAGGCCCCGTGGCCCATGATGCCCACGGGACGCCCGATTGCATTCCGGTTTGTGTTGTGCTGTGAGTGGGGAGGAACTTCCATGATTTCACGGGATCATGCCGCAAGTGAGGAATAAAAGTTTAAGGCCGCTTCCGTGGATATCCGGCGCGATGCCACCATCTCGGTCGCAACCCGGGCCACCTGCCCGGCCGGTACCCCGGCTGCCAACGCTACCTGCCGCGCATGCAGTCGCATGTGCCCGGCCTGGATGCCGGTGCCGACCAGCGCCAGCAAGGCCGCAAGGTTCTGCGCCAGCCCGACCGCCGTGGCGATGCGGGCCAACCGGCGCGCGTCGGGATTGCCCAACATTTTCAGGGAAATGGGTACCAGGGGATGGGCCCTGGTGCTGTGGCCGGCCACGCCCAGGGCCAGCGGCAAGGTGAGGCGGCCGTGCAGCAGGGGGCCTGCCGGCTCCAAACCCCGGGCGCGGACGAGACTGTCTTGGGACAGCGCGTCGGCATCCGGCACAATCGTCCAGCGGGTGAGACCCCGATAGCGGTCTTCGCCTGCGGCCCAGGCGTGGGCCGCGGCCGCCACCGCGCGGCAATCGTTGCCGGTGGCCATGGCCACCGCTTCCACACCGTTGAGGATGCCCTTGTTGTGGGTTGCGGCGCGGTGGGGATCCGCCTGTGCCAGCGCGTTCGCCTGAACAATGCGCCTTTGGAGATGCCGACCCTCCGTCGGGCTGTCCGCCAGTGCGTTCCAGGTGTACAGAACCTCGGCGGTGGCCAGGCGCTGAACACACAGGTTGCTCAGGATGCTCATGACGACTTCGCCGCCGGTGAGTTCCGCCACCAGGGGAGCCAGCGCCTCCAGGGCCGTGTTGACGATGTTCGCGCCCATGGCGTCGGCCACGTCCATGGTCAGTTCCACCAGCAGGATGGGGCCCGTTTCGGAGTGCGGAATGTGGCGCGTGGTCAAACTCCGGGGCCCTCCGCCGCGCGCCAGCAACGATCCACGGGCCGGAATGTGTGCCAGGAGTTCGTGTTCCGCGGCCGCCAGGGACCGTTGCGCCTCGGCGATGTCCGGCACGTCCACCAACTGAATGTGGCCGCCCATGAGGTTGGGCGTCGCATCCGTGTGGAAGCCGCCGCAGGTGCGGGCCAGCTTGGCCGCCTTGCTGGCGGCCGCCACCACGGACGGTTCTTCCACCGCCATCGGCACGGCCAGCTCCTCGCCGTCGACCAGGAAGTTGGTGGCGATGCCGTAGGGCAACGCGTAGCGGCCCACCACGTTTTCCGACATGGCGTCGGCTTGGGCAAGCGACAGGCCGGCGTCCAGGACGGCCCGATCCCGTTCGTCCAACCGGCGTTGGTGCTGGAGCAGGTCCAGCCGTGCGTCCGGTTCCAACCGGTGCAGACCGGCCAGGGGAGCCGGGGTTTCAGGGGGAGGGGTGTTCACGGAAATTGTTGCTGCAGGGCCTGCACGAATGGATGCAGGATCTGGGGTACAAACGAAATCCAAACCAACAGGCCCAGCATGCCGGCGGCGGGCAGGCGCAGGGCCATCGGTTCCTGGGCATGGGTGGTTTCCGCCTCGGGGCGCAGGAGTATGCGCAAAACCCGGATCAGGCCTACTGCGGCCGAGGCCGTGCCCAGTGCCAGCGCGAGTGCAACCCGCCAGTCGATGGTGGCGATGAACTGCCATGTGACCCAGAAGTGGCCGAAACCGCTGGTCAGGGGGAATCCGACCAGGCCCAGCGTGCCGAACAGATACAGGGCCATATTCCAGGGCAGGCTGTGGCCCAAGCCGGCCCACTGGTAGTTTCCGCGGATGCGGCTGATGTCCAGTTGGGTCAGGCCGGCCAGGCAGCACAGGGTACAGATGATGCGGACCAGGAACAAGCCCAGGATGGTGCCCCAGACGCGTCCCACGGGCAATGTCACAACCAGCAGGATCATGCCCCAGTTCAACATGGAGGCATAGAACCAAATGCGCCGGGGATCCTGGGTGCCCAGGGCGGACAGGCCGCCCCAGACCACCGTCAGGATGCCCGCCCAGCCCAGCCACGCGAACAGGGGTTCGTAGCTTTGCAGGATGGGATGCCTGAGCAGCGTGCCGTGCAGTACGGTCAGGATGCAAAACTGCAATATCAGATCAACGGCCGCGCCCGGGATTGGGTTGGTGCCTTCGTTGGGATCGCGCAGCAACTGGTGCAGCGGAAAGGGCATGCACAGGACGAAAAGGCCCGCCGACAAAAGAAACTGGGCGCGTTGGACCAGGTCCGCGTTTTGGGGGTCGATGGGGATCAGCGCCACCAAAACCCAGTTGGCCAGGATGAAGCACAGCAGCGCGATCATCGGGACCAGCGACAGGCGGCGCAGCCGAGGCAGGGCACTGGAAGACATCAACGGTGTCCAGGCTGCAATCGGAAGCAACAGGACCGGGTGCAGCAACGGCATGGCCAGGGGCGTTGCCGAGGTGGTCAACACGAACGCGAACCCGGCGAAGGCCAGAAACAGACCCGGCAGGGAGTCGGCCGCACTGCCGGTCAACAGCATTGCCAGGCAGGCCCCGGCCAACACCAGAATCGCAAGCTGCAGGCCGGGCAGGGACTCATTGGAGAGGGACAATTCGATACCCAGACGGGGAATGTCCCAGACCGGTATCTGCCCCACCCCCAGACGGCTTCGGCGCTGTTGCAGTTCGGTCAGCAGCAACCCGATGATGCAGGCCAGGACAAGGCCGCTGGCCTGGGTGACAACCGCATTCCGGCGCAGCATTCGACAAAGGCCGCTGCCGGCCAGCAGTGCCAGCAACACCAAAACGGGAGTCGGGTCCTGTCCCTGCAGGAACTCGGCCGGACCCATCATGGAAGCGATGCCGGAACGGGCGCCGGACGGGCGCGGGTGGCTTGGAGCGCAAACACAAGGACCGCCAGGAGCTCGGCCCCGTTGACGAGCAAAATCAATGGAATGGTTTGGCTGTAGGTTACAAAAACCACCAGATTCAAGGTCAGCAGAACGAGCACCCCTCCAAGGCTGAAGTCCGCCGGGCTGTCGGACAGACCCGTGAAGAGGAATCCGCTCAGGGTGAGCATGATGGTCGACCGCAACAGCCAAGGTTGCTGCAGGGCCTGGGGCAGGAAGTCCGTGAAATCGGCGACAGGCACCCAGCGCGCGGCGAGGACCATGGCCATCGCACCCAGCAAGCGCATCAGAAGCGCGGGCCGTTCCCGGCTCCATCCACCGGGCTGACTCAGCAGGCTGCCCAGCGTTACGGCAACCGCCGCCGTCAGCGGTACCAGGCCAATGCCAACGACCACTTCCATGGGATCCCCCCCGACCTGGAGCAGCATGCGCACGACCTGCAGGACGGCCACGGTCAACAGCGGTCCCGTGGCGCGGAGATCCCAGCTGGCGAACAGCAGGAGCAGGGTTCCGGCCAGCAGTGTCCAGTCGAATTGGTTCACGAGGGCCTTCAGCGCAGAATGGCTCGGAGCAGGACCAGCAAGGCCACGGACCAGCCCACAAGGCCGGATCCCTCGATCACATTCAGCGTGTTGGACCACAGCACGCTGATCCGGGCGGCGCCGAACTGGATGCCTCCCGATACCCACTCCAGCGACAGGCCCAGGGTGAGCTTGTGCAGCAGCCGGGAGGCCGGCTCGCGCATCCGGGTCAGCATCCAGCCGACCGACAGACCCCCGCCCGTGGCGACCGCCGTGTAGATCAGAACCATGGGGGAACGCAATTGCCCGAGGCTTTCCCACAGGGACGGCAATTCCGCGCCGCCGGCATGCAGCCAAATCCAGCCCGGCACGATCCCAAGGAGGAGGTTCGATACGGCCAGCAGGCCTGCTGCCCCCAGTTGGGGATCGCGGTAGAGGGGAATTCCGACCTGCATCCTCCCTCTGGCGTCCAGCCATGGACGCCAGAGGGAGGCACTGAACAGGAGGACGGCCAGCAGAAAGGTGGCGTTCAGGGTACTTACCGGGGGCAGGGCGTCGGGTGCAAGCCAACGGCCCAGTGCGATGAATCCCGGTGTTAATGGCATCCCCAGAAGGCCCAGGATTCCCAGCAGGTGAAATGCCAGGCCAACCCGTGTCGGGGGTAGTCGTTGCGCCACAAGCCACAGCGCCCCCGACAGGCAGCAGGCGGCGACCGAGGAAAGGGTTGCCATGGGTCCCTGGCCGAAGCCCAGCATGGCGGCCAATCCAGTCAGCGACACCGATGTCACGATGACGGACTTGCGACGCAGGGAGCGGCTTCCCCGGTGCAGGCAGACAACGGCGCTGATCAGGCACATGAGTGTGATTGCCGGCAGCACCAGGGCCCGGATTTCGGGCTGTCGCTGGGCCAGTTCAAGCGTGAGGCCCAACAGCCAGAGCCCCGACAGGGCCGGCAGCACTTGGCTGAAAATTCGTTCGGATACGCTGAGGTTCAGGTGGCTGCTGGGCAACAGCCAAAGGTGCAGGGGGTAGGCTCCCCCGCGTACGGCGCCGGCGATAAACAGGGCATAGAGGGTCTCGATCGGCAAGGACGAGCCAATCAGCATTTGATTGGGGCCGTTGACCCCTGCCGGAAACAGTCCAATCAACAACACCAGCGTGCCCAGCATGCCCATGCCCAAGGCGCGGTGGTACACCACGGACCATTCTTCCTGTACCACCGCGTGCTGGTTCATCACCTGCGTGTGGCGGAAGACCAGCATCACGTCCAGCAGGACCCAGGTAAAGACCGTGGTCAGCATGTTGCCACTGTTGACCAGCAGCCACACGCAGGCCAACGTCGCCAGATTCAGGGCCAGGAACCGCGTAAAGAAGAACCTGTCCTCCGGGGACATCCTTTCCGGATCGGCCAGCCGCTGGGCGGAGCAGAGCAGACCGGCCGCGCCCAAAATGCCCGCCAGGAGCGATATGTTCCAGTTCCAGCCCATGTGCAGCCACACAAACTGAAAGCTGTCCTGCAGGGACGGCTGCCAGGTGAGGGCAAACAGCGGCAGCCCGCGCTGGAACACCTGGCTGACCAGGGCTGCGCACGAGACGCCGAGCAGGATTAGGGCCAGTGCCAACAGTCGATCCGGCCGACTGCGCGTGGGATGGGCAAAGGAGAGAGCCACCGGGCCCGCAAGCAGCAACAGCGGCGGCAGGAGCGGAGAAGCGACCAAGCCGCGCAGGGTTTCCATGGCAACGCCTTGACGCGGGGTCGGCAGGCGCCTAGGTTCGAACTGGCCGGAAGGCCGACCAGGGTGGGCGGGAGCGGCCTCGGTCGGGATGGCGGTTCCGGTTGCCGAACCTCCCGCCCGCTTCGGCGCACGGTGTGGCGGATTTCACCCCAGTTCGGCCGGCGAGTTGGCCGTGCCGGCGAAGACGATTGCGGACAGTGGCTCGCGCTCACGGGCCGACACTTCGCGTTCCGCCATTGGTTCGGCCAAGGTGTCCGGTTCGTTACGGTACCCGATCGCGACGGCGACCACCGGTTCCCATTCGTCGGGCAGATCGAGGACCTGGCGCGCGGCATCGCCCGAAAACCCGCCCATTTGGTGTGCATGGAGACCCATGGCCGTGGCCTGGGTCACAAGGTTGGCCACCGCCTGACCCGTGTCGTACACCGCCTTGCGGTTGGTCCGTCCCTGGGCCACGGTGTTGGCGGAGGCAATCATCAGGAGACTGGCGTTGCGTGCCCAGGCTTGATTATTGTCCATCAGCGTGCCCAGGATCCGCTCGAAGCCCTCGGGGTCGGCCGCGCGCTCTGCGTAAACAAACCGCCACGGCTGCGCGTTGAACGAGGAGGCGGACCAACGCGCAGCCTCGAACAGGCTTCCAATTTGCTCGTGGTCCAAGGATGCTTGCCGGAAGGCCCTTGGACTCCACCGGGCGGCGAGGTGTTCGTGGATGGGGTAGGCGGTGTCCGCGCGCTTCTGGCTGTCGAGACTGGACAAGATTGTGTCTCCTTGGGAAACTCGTGTCGGAGTGGGAGGCGGCTGTTCAGGGCAGGTGGATCCAGGCCGCCCGGCTGTGTTCAAGGCCGGTTATTGTAAAGGATTCAAGGGCGGCGGGCAGGAGGCAGCAGTCCAGAGGCTCCAACTTCACCGAGCCGCCGGCAGCGGCGATTTCAAGGGAGCCCTCCAGCACCACCACGAACCGGCAGGTTGCCGGATCCCCTGCCCCAACCACGGTCTCGCCGGTTGCGACCGTCGCGAGGTCCGCCGCAAACTGCGGGCATGTGATCAATCGGCTGGCGGCCAGTCCCTGCCAGGTTGCCGGTTGGGGAACCACCGGATTGGACACGACCGCGGCCGTATCCAAACACGCCAGGGCTTCGCGCCAGTGCAACGTCCTCGGCTGTTCCGACCGGGCCGGCCGATCCCAGTCGTACATGCGCCAGGTGGTGTCGCTGGTTTCCTGCACTTCCAGGACCGTCATCCCCGGTCCCAGGGCATGCACCTGTCCGGCCGGCACGAAAAACGTGTCCCCGGCACGGACTTGATGGCGCTGCAGCCAATGTGTCAGGGCCCGGGAAGGACCGGCCTGTGCAATGTCCTCCCGCATTGTGCCCGGCTTGAGACCGAGTATCAGTTCGGCATCCGGCTCGGAGGCCAGGATGATCCACATTTCGGTCTTGCCGAAGGTTTCGCGCCGGCCGTCGCCTTGGGCCGGATGCACCTGTACGGACAGCCATTCGTCGACATCCAGCAACTTCAGCAGGATTGGGAAGCGGCCATGGGCGACGGTGTCTGCATGCCGCGTGCCCACCAGATCGGTTCCGAATTCCCTGATCAACCGGGACAGCCGCCAACCGGCCAACGGGCCGTGCGCCACCGGTGTCTCGGCTGTTGGGTGGCCCGACACAAGCCATGCCTCGGCCAGGCGCGAGCCGGCCGGAACCCACGGCAATCGTTCAGCAAGTCTGTGTCCGCCCCACACTGCATCCCGCATATGGGGGACAAAGCACAATGGATGATCCAGCCGCCGGGCGGAACTCACGTTGATTCTCCACCGGACACCCGGGGCTCGGATGCCGTTGCATCCTCGTCCTGGGTGTCCTCGCCCTTGGCGTCGTCCTTCTTTGCGCGCCGGGGAGCTGGTCCGCCAAACCATCGTCTTTGCGGCTCCGGGTCTTCCTGTTCGGATTCGTCCAGGAATGTCAGGGGCTGGTCCAGGACCCGGTACCAGGCATAGGTTACGACCAGCTTGGCCGAGGCCATGACCGGTGCGGCGAGCACCGCACCCAGAACCCCGGCCAGCGACGTGCCCATCAACACGCTGAGCAGCACCACGACGGGATGCAGGCGCAGCGAATTGCCGATGATGCGCGGCACGATGATGTTGCTTTCAATTTGCTGAACCGCAACCACGCACAGGGTGACCAGCAGCCCGTATTGCACCGTGGTGAGGCCGAAGGCCGTCGAGTCCTGGAACAGGGCCACGAGAATGATCAGCACCGAACTGGCGACCGGCCCGATGACCGGCAGGAATTCCAGGGCTCCGGCGGCGAGCGCCAGGCCGAAGGCATTGCTGACGCGCAGCAGGGGAAGCAGGACCGTGTAGACCGCAAACAACAGGAGCGAAATCAGGATCTGGCCCCGCAGGTAGGCTTTCCAAATCTCGCTGAACCGCCGCCAAAGCGCTTGCAGGTCCTGCTGGATGCTCCGAACCGGTGCCAGGCTGTCGATGTAGCTGCCGACCTTCGGTATGTCGATGATGAAGTACAGCGACAGGATCAGGACCAGCAGCGTGACCGCCAGAACGTTGAATGTGCCCTTGGCGAACCCCGAGGCTGTGACCAGACTTTGCTGCAGCAACGGGTTCAGCCACTGCAGGGCCTGGTCGCCGATGGCTCCCAGATTCCACTCCAGTTGCGAGCCGTCCGGTGAAATCGGTTCCAACCATTGGAGGGAGAACTGTTCCACGAAGCCGAAGCCCGGACGCTGCATCAGCGATTCGACAGTGCCGGCGGTCTGCCCGGCCCATGATTGCAGGGCTGTTTGCAGTCGTTCCAGGATGGAAGGCAGGGCGTTGTACAGCAGATTGAACTGCTGGATCGACTCCGCAATGAGCCAGAACGCGGTCGTGAAGCCCACCACCAGCAGGCCGGCCAGGACCAGTACGGCGGCCGCGGCCCGGTTCAGGAAGGTGCGGCGGGAGATGGCGGTGATCACCGGATGCAGGAGGTAGGCCAGGATTACGGCAAGAACCAGTGGCTGGATCAGGTTGGAGAAGCGCCAGACCATCCAGGCCACGGCCGCCAGGAACAGGAGGGAGGCCAGCAGCTTGGTGTTGGCCGACCAGCGCACTTCGCGGGCGGCGGGTTGGGTGGGCGCCGGGGCGTGCTGTTCGGCCACGGTTGGGAATGGGGCGCCTCAGGCCGGCTCGAGACCGGCGATCGAATTCAACACCGTCTTGAGGCCGTGTTGGCGGAACGCGATCGTCACTTCCTCGTCCCCGTCGGCGAGCAGTTTGGAGCCAATCACCTTGCCCGTGCCGAAAATCCGGTGCCGCACGTTCATGCCCGCCTTGAACTGCGACACGGCCGGCGCGGCCGGGGTCGGGTCCGCATCGGCATCGACCGACGACCAGTCATGGCGTGACAGGCGAATCCTGTAGGCGTCGGCTTGTCGTCCGCCCAGGGATGAACCCTGTCCCACCGCCCGCCACTGGGGCCACGTTTCGCGGATCAGGAGGCCGGGGTCGATCTCGTTCAGGAACCGGCTCTCCCGGTAGCGCATGGTGCGTCCGCTGACAAAGCGCTGGTCGGCCCGGGTCAGGAACAGCAATTGTTCGGCGCGGGTAATGCCGACGTAGAGGAGTCGACGTTCCTCTTCGATGTCTTCCCGGTCACCGGTATCGCGGGCGCGGAAGTGCGGCAACAGATCCTCGTCCACGCCCGGGATGTAGACAACCGGAAATTCGAGCCCCTTGGCGTTGTGCAGGGTCATGAGCGTGATCTTCGGTTCGTCGTCGTCCCGTTCGTCCGCCGCGGAAATCAGGCTGACATGCTCCAGAAACAGCTCCACCGGATTGAGGGCCAGCTCCTCCGCATCGCTCTCCGGTTCAAATTCCGAAGCCAGACCCACCAGTTCGTCCAGGTTTTCGAGACGGTGTTCGTCCTGTTCGCCGGATGCAACCAGGCGCGCACGGTACCCGGACGATTCGAGGACGTCGGCCAGAAACAGGCCGGCATCGATGGTGAGGTCCTCGGTGTACAGCCGTTCCCGCCAATCGGCAGCCAGACTCTCGAATATCTGAAGGCTGCGCAGGGCACGCCCCGTGAACGGCGACGGATGCCGTTCCCAGGCGTCCGTCGCCATGTGTGCCACCGCTTCGGGCCCGCGGCAGGCGACCGTCAGGGTGTCGGAGATGGAGAGCCCCCACCGGTCCCGGCACTCGATTAGGCGCGCCAGGGTTTTCGCTCCGATTCCGCGCGCCGGCTTGTTGATGATGCGCGCCAGCGACAGGGCATCCAGCGGGTTGACCAAAAAACGCAGGAACGCCAGGGCGTCCTTGATTTCGGCCCGGTCGTAGAACCGCAAGGCGCCAATCAGGCGATAGGCGATGCGATGGTTCAGGAACGCTTCCTCCAGGGCCCGGCTGAGCGCATGCGTGCGGTACATCACCGCGATGTCCTCATGCGCAAACGTTTCGTCGCGCAAGAGGTTGGCGGCACTGCGGGCGATCCAGTCGGCTTCCGAGTCGCCACCGGCAGCGTCCACCAGCACTACCTGCTGACCGTCGGGATTGCCGGTGAACAGTTCCTTGTGGGTGCGTCCGCGATTGTGCTGGATGAGGCTGTTGGCCACATCCAGGATTTGCTGTGTGCTGCGGTAGTTTTCCTCCAGCACAACGGTTCTGAGCGATGGAAAGTCCTGTCGCAGCCGAGCCAGGTTGCGGCGGTTGGCACCGCGGAACGCGTAAATCGACTGGTCCTCGTCACCCACCACAAACAGGCTCTGCAACGAATCCGGATAGGCGGCCAGCAGCTTCACCAGTTCGTACTGAACCCCGTTGGTGTCCTGGAATTCGTCGACCAGAACGTGTGGCCAGCGGGCGCGGTACCGGTCCAGCACATCCTGGTTGCCGCGGAACAGCCGCAGCGCGTGCAACAGGAGATCATCGAAGTCCAGGGCGTTGTTGGCCCGCAGGGCCTTTTCGTAGTCCGCATAAATAGGAGCAAGGCGGACATCGAGGACCGAGGAGGCTTGGGCCTCGAACTCCGCTGCGGTCAGTCCTTGGTCCTTGGCTCGGCTGATGTCGGCCAACACGGAGAATTCATTCTCGTTCGAGACGGCCCTGGCAACGAGGATCTCCTTGATGACCGACTTCTGGTCGTCGGCATCGACGATGATCCAGTTGCGCTCGTACGGCGTGTGTTCGTATTCCACGCGCAGGATGCGGGCGCAGATGGAGTGGAACGTGCCGATGGCCATGGGCCGTCGCCACCCGAAGCCGGGCTCGTCCCGGTCCTGGGACGCGAGCAACTCGAGGGCGCGCTGCCGCATCTCGCCGGCAGCCTTGTTGGTGAAGGTTACGGCTAGGATGCGGTTGCGAGCGACATCCAGCTCCTGAACCAGCCAGGCAATCCGGTGGGTCAGGACCCGGGTCTTGCCCGAGCCCGGGCCGGCCATGATCTGGGCCGGTCCGATGGGCAGCGAAACCGCTTCGCGCTGGGCGGTGTTCAGCTTGGCGAGCAGCGGATGTGGGGTCACGGCGAATCAAGGTGTTTGACAGCAGGTGCGCCCGGTGAGTCTGACACAGACCGCACCGAAGTCCCTTGAAACAGGCCAACCTGCCTCGTCCCGCAGCAGGTGCAGCAGATCGTGCACGGGCATGCCCATCACACTGGCCGGGCAGCCGTCCACCTGTGCCACGGGATTGAAGCCCTGGTCCTGCAGGGCATATCCCCCGGCCTTGTCGAACGGATCACCGGTCCGGACGTACCGGCCGATGTCCGTGTCCGTGTAGTTGCGCATGGTCAGTCGGGATACATGCACCCCCGTCCGCCGTCTCCCGGTTTGGAGGTTGATTAGGCAGTAGCCTGTGCAAACTTCGTGCGGTCCGGTGCGCAGCCGGCGCAGGAACGATTCCGCCTCAAGAACGTCTTGTGGCTTCCCCAGCATGTCGCCCGCATGCACCACGGTCGTGTCCAGGCCCAGCAGCAGGGCCGGCTTGGCCAACGGGTCGCTTGGCAGGTTCGTCCGGGCCGTTTCCGCCTTTAGGGACGCCAGCCGCCGGGTCATGCAATCCGGGGTTTCGTTGGGCAGGGGCGATTCGTCCACATTCGCGGGGTGGAGGCGGACCGGAAGTCCCAATGCCCTGAGAAATGCCTGTCGCCGAGGACTTGCCGAGGCCAGGACCAGGGTTCCGGCCCGGGACAAGGTGTTCACAGTCATAGGGGGAGTCCTCAAGGGTTTGGCAGCATGTGGCGGACACGGCAGCCGCCGGAAACAAATCGGGATGCGAGTACTTGAATCGTGCACCGTCCGAAGGTGCGAAGTACAATTGGGCGGCCCCGAAGGCGACTGGGACCACATGTCCGGACCCATTCGCGGCAGTCCGGATTTTCCCCCAACACCAGGCAACTCAGCATATGGCATCTACTTCTGCCGTCCAGGATGCGATTACGCGCACGGCCATCATCGGCTGCGGCGGCATGGCCCGCAACCATCTCCGTTCCATCCTCGACGATCCCCGGGGTACGCAGGTCCGCGTTGTGTGCGAACCCATGGCCGAGAATTACGAACTGGCCTGCGAGCTGTTTGAGGAGGCCGGGGTCGCGGTCCCCGAGAACGTGCCGGATCTGGATGCGATGCTGGCAGGGCATGCCGCGGATTTGGATGCCGTCTTCATTGTCACCCCCCATGCCATGCACCACGACCACATCGTCGCCAGTCTCGACGCGGGGTTGGATGTCCTGGTTGAAAAGCCCATGGTGGTGAGCAAGGAGGAAGCCGAACGCGTCATTGCCAAGCGGGATGAAACCGGCAAATTGGTAACCGTGGCCTTCCAGGGAAGCCTGTCGCCGCACATCCGGTGGGCTGCCGAACAGTTGCACGACGGTCCCTACGGCCGCGTGCTGGCCATCAGCGGCACCGTGTGGCAGAGCTGGAAAGGGCTGGCGGATGGCCGCTGGCGGCTGGATCCGCACGTGTCCGGCGGCGGGTTCATGTTCGATACCGGCGCCCACCTGATGAACACGATTTCCGATCTGGCCGGCGAGGACTTCGTGGAGGTGGCGGCCTGGCTCAACAACGACGGCATGCCCGTTGACATCATGGCGGCAGCCATGGGCCGTTTGCAGTCCGGAACCTTCGTGACCATCCACGGCTGCGGCAACGCGGTCAAGAGCTGCAGCTCCACAATCCACATCTTTGCCGAGAAGGCGCACCTCAAGGCGTGCATGTGGGGACGCTGGGTGGAAGTCCAGGAGGACGGCGACGAGGATTTCCGGCGCGTGGAGCTGCCGACCATGCGAACGGCTTGGCATCGGTTCCTGGACGTGCGGGCCGGCCGCATCGAGAATCCGTCGCCTCCCGAAGTCGGCTTGCGGATGCTGAGGCTATGGGACGCCATCAAGGAATCAGCCGGCCGGAATGGCCAGGTGGTCCCTTGTTGATGTTCCCATCCCTGTTTTTCCTTCGATCACGGCTCCATGGAGGCCGGTCACAATGAGAGTAACCATCTGGAACGAATACCGTCACGAAAAGATACACGCGGAGATTGCGGCCCTCTATCCCGACGGCATGCACGCCGCCATCAAGGATGGCTTGGCCGATCACGGCATCACCGATGTGGGCACGGCGACGTTGGACGAGCCGGAACACGGGCTGACGGACGAGGTCCTGGAGGCCACGGATGTCATGCTTTGGTGGGGCCACATGGCCCACCACGAGGTTGACGACGGCATTGTCGACAAGGTGCAGAAACGGGTGCTCGAGGGGATGGGGCTGATCGTGCTCCACTCCGGGCATTTCTCGAAGATCTTCCGCAAGTTGATGGGCACTTCGTGCAGTCTGCGCTGGCGCGAGGCCAGCGAGCGGGAGCGGATCTGGGTTGTGCGGCCCGGCCATCCCATTGCCCAGGGCCTGCCGCCCTACTTCGAAATTCCC
>CAZMKQ010000062.1:0-16973 GCA_964566955.1 uncultured Caldilineaceae bacterium
GCCGTGCGCCATTGGCTGCAAAACCCCTTTGCCCGCTAATGTCCACACGCCCTAGCATCCAAGGAGTTCTGGATGACTTCGCGGATCAGCTTTTCCTCAGGGGCGGAGCGAAAGTGCTCGGCTCCTGCATTGTTGAAGCCCTGTCGTACCCCGCCCCCTGTTGGTGCAAAGTGCCACTGTGGCCCCTTGTTGCGCGCCATGGCTGTTCCCGTCCCTAGTCAGGTGAAGCACCGCGGAGGGATGCCTCTGGGTGGAAACTTGCCCCGATCGGCTTGCCGATCCTCTGGATAGAAGCGGTGTAGGGGCGACGTCCTGCTGTGCAGGCATACGGCCTGCCGCTCTGGACGGAGAAGTGCAGCCAGCCAGGAAAAGGGGCGGCTACGGACAGAATTATTGTTTTTTAAGGGGGGGGGGGGGGGGGAGAAGACTTTAAGGTCGCCAGCGTAGCCAGCTGGAACCTCTTCCCAGAGAAACTGCGCAGAAGCACTGTGACATCTGAAACTGTGGATGCGCGCATGGGGTCCATTGCCTTCATCAAGCGTATTTTAGGACTCAGTACTTGACTTCTCAAATACTCTGCAGTCCCGCGCCTTGTTTCTTGGGCTCCGGTTGACAGCCGAATTGCCCTACTCCGCGTCGAGGTTCGGCACATCCTGGTCTTCGCGCGGGCCGCCCAAGCCAAAGCGGCGGAGCATGCTGGACACCGGGCCCTGGAACTTGCGGCTCATGATCACGTTGGCCGAGGTCTTTCGCATGACCCGTTCCGGAATGGAACCGCGGAATTGCTGGGTGAAGTAACCCTCGTCGGAAGCCCCCAGCAGCAGTAGATCGGCGTTCCGGCTGGCCTGCAAAATGCCGGCCTCGACGTTGACCGCTTCCACCACTTCGAACTCGGTGTCCACATCCACCGACTTGGCCAAGTCGATGGATGTCTGCTTCACCAGCGGCGTGTGTTCCCGTTCCTCGTCGGACGTGACGACGTAGATGGTTCTGACTTGGATTTCCTCGTGGGGGTCGCGGTGCGACCCGTTGGTCTTGAGACTGTCTTCCAACCGGTAGAACGCCACGAGATCCCGGGTGATCTCATAACTCATGCGCAGATTGGCGCCCCGACCCCGGCTCGGGATCACAATGCGGCGGGGCTTGCGCCACAGCGTGTTGAAGTGCGTAACCAGAATGTCGCAGGGCGGATTGGTTCCGATCAGATCGATGACGGAGCCGAAGGCATGCTGGCTGCCCACTGTGGCGCCGGGCCACCCGAACACAATCAACTCGGTGTCGTACTCGTGGGCCTTGGCGCTGATGGTTTGGCTGACGCTGCGCCCGATAACGGTCAACTCGCGGTGGTTGACGTCCAACTGGCGCGCGACGCGCGTGGCCACGCGCGTCACCGAGGTGTCGATCATGTCGGCACGGACCGTGTTCATGTCCGGCGTGCGGACCACGTGCATGCACAGCAGTTCGTGGCCGCGCTGATGGGCGAAGATGGAACCCAGGGCACCCACGCTGCTGGCCATGAACTTGTCCTTGACCGGAACCAGCACGGTGGGCAGACCGGTCGCCGTCAGGACCGAGGCGGACTCGGAGACGGTGCGACTGGGGTCGACTTCCCACTTGGTCTGATTCGGCAGGATCCACACGAAGTAAATGGCGAGGCCGCCCACCATCCAGGCAATGGCGATGCCCCAGGCGATCATGCTCAGGCTGGCCAGCCACACCGCCAGGACGAGGCAGATGGCGATGCCCAGGGACGGCAGGAACGGGGTCAGGGGCAGGGTGAAGCGGCGCTTCAGGTCGGGCCGCGACTTGCGCAGGGACACCACCGAATAGCACACCATCATGAACAGCAGCAGGAACATGATGTTGGCGCTGGCCGCCACGTCCTCGATGGGCAGGGACACGGCCATGACCACCACCAGCAGGCCGCTCATGGCAATGGCCATCACGGGCGTCATGGTGCTCGGATTGATTTGCCCGAAGGCCGGGAACAGGTTGCCGTCCCGGCCCATGGCAAACGCCACGCGGCTGGACCCGTACAACGTGGCGTTGAGGGCACTGGTGGCGCTGGCCAAGCCTGCCAGAATCAGCATCAGCTTGCCGCCGACAGGGAAGATCTGGGCGGCGACCTCGACCATGCCCAGCTCACCCAGCGTCGAGAGGAACTGGTATACCGGCACATTGGGATCGCCCGAGTCAATGGCGCCGATTACCACGGCGGCTGTCATCAGGTAGATGGAGACGGCGATCAGAATGCTGAGTGCGATGGCCAGCGGAATGTTGCGTGTCGGGTTCTTCACTTCCTCGCCGCTGGCGGCGATGATTTCGAACCCCTCGAACGCGATGAAGGTCAGCCCCATCGCCAGCAGGACGCCGCCGATGCCGAACGGCAGGAACGGCCGGAAGGAACTTTCCACAATCGTGGACACCGAGCCGCCGGCTTCCCGGAACATGAGGGCCAGTCCGAAGGCCGCCATCACCACCAGAATCACGATCTTGATGCTGGTAACGATGTTGCCGATCAGGCCGGTTTCGGAGGATCCCTTGTAGTTGATCCAGGTGAAGGTCGCGGCCAGGGCCACGCCCAGCCCGACGCGGCTCCAGTGCGACAGCCAAATCGAGGCCCCACAGCCTCAGCAGTTCCGTGAAGAAGGCGCCGAACGCCAAGGCGTAGAGCGCGCAGGCCAGGGACTGGGCAAACCAACTCATCCATCCGGACAGGTAGCCGAACAGATCGTTCATGCCCTGCTTGATCCACAGGTAGCCTCCGCCCGCCGCCGGGAAGCAGCTGCCCAGTTCGGCGTAGCTGCCGCCGATGATCAGGGCAATGCAGCCATTCAGCAGGAAGGCCAGCAGCAGGCCGGGTCCGGCTTGGCCGGCCGCAATCCCGGTCAGAACGAAGATGCCCGCGCCAATCATGGCACCGACACCAATCATGGTGACGGCGAGCAACCCCAGATTGCGGCTAAGGGAGACCTCGACCTGAGGTTCTGCCTGTGTCATGGGAGGCCCAGGACTGTGGTGTCAAGGCGCGATCGGGGCATGCGGCTGACGCACGGGGCCGCGCGGACGGAGTGCCCGAAACAGGGCCGGACAACCATCCGGCGGTTTGGGCTGTTCGACATGGGATGGGGGTTCCGGGAGGAGCGCTCCTCCCGGGGTGCGGGAGACCGTGGGAACGCGGTTCAGCGTTCGCTCGGCAGACCGATGGCGTTGCCCCACTCGGTCCAGGACCCGTCGTAGTTGCGAACCTTCTCGTATCCCAACAGAGAGGTGAGCACGAACCAGGAGAAGCTGCTGCGCTCGCCGATGCGGCAGTAGGCCACCACTTCGTCGTCGCTCTTGAGACCCTGTTCGGTTTCGTAGATGGCACGCAGTTCGTCGGCCGGCTTGAAGGTGCCGTCGGCATTGGCGCCCCTGGCCCACGGCACGTTTTTGGCCCCCTTGATGTGCCCGCCGCGCAGGGCGCCCTCCTGGGGGTAGTCGGCCATGTGCAGCAGTTCGCCCCAGTATTCCGCCGGACTGCGCACGTCCAGGAGGGGCTTATCGGCCTGGGAGTGGGCCAGCACGTCGTCGCGGAAGGCCCGGATGCCCGGGTTGCCTTCCCCGTCCGGCAACGTGTAGCCGGTGCGTTCGCGGTAGGGGATCTCCTTGGTGAGCTCCCGGCCTTCCTCGATCCACTTTTGCCGGCCGCCGTCCATCACGCTCAGGTTTTGCACGCCGTACAGGGACAACACCCAGAACGCGAAGGTTGCCCACCAGTTGTTCTTGTCGCCGTAGAGGACGATCTTCGAATCCTGCTCCACACCCAGTTCCTGGAGCAGGCGTTCGAGGTCCTCGCGCGGAAGGTAGTCCCGCCTCAATTCGTGATTCAGATCCTCCATCCAGTCCAGGTTCACGGCACCGGGGATGTGGCCGACTTCATAGAGCAGCGGATCCTCGTTGCTCTCCATCAAGACGACCTTGGGGTCGCGCAGGTGCTCGGCCACCCAAGCCGTATCGACCAGGACTTCGGGATGGGCATAGCCTTTGTCGTGCATGAAGTTTCACCAGTGGACTGCAAGGGAACGGTGCAATAGGCGCATGGGGGCCTGATTGGCGATTATAGTCCAGAAAATGCCGTGTTGACGGCTTTGCCGAATTCCGGACTCTTCCCCTCAGGACGGCGTGGGAGCGTTGGGATGGATCAGTTCCCGGTCCTTGAGTTCGGTCCAGAAGTCGGAAGGGACATCCATTGTCATGGCCTCCAGGTTGGTTTCCAGCTCCGAGGTGGCGCGCATGCCGGGAATGACGGATGCCACCGCCGTGTGTCCCAGCGGAAACTGCAGGGCGGCAGCCTGCAGGGTAATTCCATGGCGGATGCACATGGCCTCGATGCCCTTGACCCGCTGCATCAGGTGCGACGGGGCCTCCTTGTACTCGAAACGGGCGTCGTCCACCGCACCCGTGGCCAGGATGCCGGAGTTGAACGGACCGCCGATGATCACGCTGATTTGGCGCTCGGCGCACATCGGCAGGAATTCGTCCAGGGGAGTTTGCTCGAGCAGTGTGTAGCGGCCCGCCAGGAGGAAGCAGTCAAACTGCCCGGCCTCGGCGAATCGGGCCAGCATCTGCCACTGGTTCATGCCCAGGCCAATGGCCTTGACATGGCCCTTGGAACGCAGGTCGTCGAGGATGGGATAGGCGTTCTCCATGGCCGCCTCGAAGTGGGACACTTCCGTGTCCGGCCATCCGTCCCACTGGCTGCTGCCCTGGTCCGGATCGTGCATGAGCAGGATGTCGATTTGGCCGATGTCCAGCCGCTCCATGCTGGCCTCGATTGAGTCGAGAATGCTCTGGCGCGAATAGTCCATGACCAGCTGATATCGGGGGGCTCCGGGAAAGAGCGGTGCCTCCGAGGCGTCCTCCGGCAACGGGTCGAGCCGCCAGCCCACCTTGGTCGAGACGATGTACGAGGCCCGGTCAAGCTGCCGCAATGTACGTCCCAGCCGCTCCTCGCTCAGGCCGTGGCCGTAAAGCGGCGCGGTGTCGAAGTAGTTCAGACCGGAGGCGACCGCTTGGCGAATGACCGTGTCGCAGTCCTCGTCCTGCATCGGTTCGTAGAGATTGCCCCAGGCGGTTCCCCCCACACCCAGCGTGGTGACTTCCAGATCGGTGGTGCCCAGTCGACGTCGAGCCTTGTGGATGGTCATGTGTTGACTCCTCTGTTGACATTCAGGGGGTGTTGGGTACCGGCGGCACGGCCAGGGCCTGCGACAGATCCGCAATCAGATCCTCCACGTCCTCCGTGCCCGCGGACAGCCGCACCAGGCCGTCGGAGATGCCGACCGCGCGTCGTTGCGCCGGGGTCAGTGCCCGATGGCTGGCATGGGCCGGATACAACACGAGCGTGTAGCAGTCGCCTAGGCTGGTGCCGGGCTGGACGAGGCGCAGGCGTTCCATGAAGCGGAACACTGCCGCCTGGTCGGCCCCTTCGATCTCGAAGGCCAGCATGGCGCCGAACCGGCCGTCGAACTGCTCCCAGGCCCGTTCGTGCTCCGGATGATCGGACAGGCCCGGGTACACCACCCGCGCGATGCGGGGGTGTTCCCGCAGCCAGGCGGCCAGCTGTTCAGCGTTGCGGCACTGCTGCCGATAGCGCAGCGGCAGGGTCTTGAGGCCCCGGTGCAGAAGCCAGGCCTCGAAGCTGCCCAGGGAACCGCCGGTGGTCTTGAGGTGTTCCCGCAGGGCCGGTCCGTGGCGGGCGCGCGCGACCACGATGCCGCCCATCGCGTCCCCGTGGCCACCGATGTATTTGGTGGCGCTATGCAGTTCCATGTCCGCGCCCAGGTCCAGCGGGCGGCAGGTCAGCGGGGTCGGGAACGTGTTGTCCACGACCAGGAGTGTGCCGTGTGTTTGACACAAACGGGCCACGGCGGCGATGTCAACGACGCGCAGCAGCGGGTTCGAAGTGGTCTCGACCAACAGGACGGCGGGTTTGGCCGCGGCCAGCAAGTCGGCCACGGCGGCGTTGTCCGAGGCATCCACCAGGTGACCTTCCACCCCCAGGGACGGCAGCAACTGGTCAACAATGGCAACGGAGGCACCGTAGCAGTCCCGCGAGGCGGCCACCCTCCGATTGTCGCTGTCCGCCAGGGCTGCCAACAGGGCCACATGCACCGCGGCCATGCCGGTGGCGGTGGCCACGCCATCCAACGGCAGTGATGGATCATGCGTGCAGAGTGCCGCCAGGGCGTCCGTCAAGGCCCGGGCGGTCGGGTTGCCGTAGCGCTGATAGACGAAGCGGTCGGGGGATCCGCCCAGCGCCGCATCCAACTCGTCGATCCTCGGATAGAGGTGGGTGACACTCGTGTCGATGGCGTTGACCGTGGGTGTGGCCGCGCCGGAGGCGGTGCCGCGCTCCCTGGTCAGATGGTGTTCGCCGCCGTGCACGCAGCGGCTGTGCGGCCCCAGGCGGGCCAGATGCGGGTCCATCGTCAAACCTCGATTTCGGGAAGGCTGCGCCGCATGATCTGATAGTTCTCCAAGGCCTGGCCGGCGCCCAGGGCGACGCAGGCCATGGGGTTTTCGGCAACGTAGCAGGGAACTCCCAGATGGCGGGTCAGTCGTTCCGGGAGGTAGCGCAGTTGGGACCCTCCCCCGGTCAGGACCACGCCCCGGTCGATGATGTCCGAGGCCAGCTCCGGCGGCGTCTTTTCGAGGGTGGACCGAATGGTGCCGATGATGGCCTGCATGGGATCCTCGATGGCTTCCGTCACCTCGCTGCTGGCCAGGGTGGCGCTGCGGGGCAGGCCGTTGACCTGGTCCCGTCCCCTGATCTCAATGCTGGTGTCGTATTCCTGGGGCAACGCGCTGCCGATGCTGATCTTGATCTCCTCGGCGGTCTGCTCCCCGATGAGAAGGTTGTACTTCTTGCGCACGTAGTTGGCGATGGCCTCGTCGATGCGGTTGCCCCCCGTGCGGACGCTGCTCCAGACCACAATGTCGTACATCGACACGACTGCGGACTCCGTGGTGCCTCCGCCGAAGTCCACGACCATGTTCCCGGTCGGGGTTCCGATCGGCAGGCCGGCACCGTAGGCCGCGGCCAGGGGTTCGGGAATCAGGTAGGCGGCCCCGGCCCCGGCCTGCATGGCGGCATCGTGAACGGCATGCTCCTCGACGCTGGTGACCCCCTTGGGGGTGGAGATCATCACGCGCGGCTTGAACAGGGGGCGCTTGCCGGTCACCTGCTGAATGAAGTAGCGGAGCATCGCCTCCGTCACGTCGAACTTGGCGATCACGCCGTTCAGCAGGGGCCGTTCGACTTGGATGCTGTCCGGGTTGCGGCCGAGCATGTCGAAGGCTTCGTGGCCAACCGCCACCATGTGCTGGCCGGCGATGGCGACCACCGACGGCTCCTGCATGACAATGCCCTTGCCTTGGACATGGACCAACACGTTGACCGTGCCCAGGTCGATGCCAATGTGCTTCTGCAGCATGGGGAATGGGTCGGGAGGTCGCGCGAAGTCGATGTACGGGGCGAAGGGCGAATCCCTCGGACCTGCAACACACTATTATAGGAAATCCGGCAGGGCGGAAGCCGTCGGAGGTCACCAGGCGATGGAAGGCCGGACCGAGATTGCTCCGGAGCGGCTCTCGAAGAACCGTTTTGGAAACGACTACCGGCAGCAAGTGTCAAGGTGAGTCTTTCCGCCACGGCTCGACTTCGGTACCGTCATCGCGGCGGCGTGGGCCAACAGGGCCGGCGGGATCGCGGGCGGCAACCAGCGGACGGTGCGGGTGATGGGAGCGGACGCCGCCGCCGTGGTCACCTCCCAGGCCGCGGAAAAAACGTACTGGTCGCGCGGCCCCGCGGCCGACTTGGAGATCCGAGTGACCGTCGGCCCGCGGACCCGGTTGGCAGAGGTCCCCCAGGAAACCATCCTCTTCGACGGTGCCCGCCTGTGCCGCCGATTCGAATTTGACCTCGACGGGACCGCATGCCGGCTGGCAAGGGAGATGTGGGTCTTTGGGCGGATTGCCCGCGGCGAGGTCTTTGGACACGGCCTACTCCACGACATCCGGCGGAACGGTCGTCTGGTCTGGGCCGACAGCCTGCGCCTGGACGGGGGACATCCGACATCCGCTTGATGCGACACCGGGGGCCGCAGTGGTGATGGATTTTGGGACGGGGAAGGGCCGCAGTCGGAAGGACAACGGGTATGGCTACCAGCCGCCCCTGGATGTGCGCGGTGCGCGCGGGTTCGGCCAACGATCGGGCCCGCGGTCTTCGTCGGGATTGCCCAACAGCAGGGATTGCCATTTGGCAGGGGTTTGTTGTGCGTCCAGGATGCGGTCCACCGCGTTCGCCGGCGGGCCATGTTCTTGCCAGTGCGCCGCGATGCGGTCGCGGTCCTGCGCGGGCAACTGGGGCAGGAGTCTGTGCAGCACGGCGATAGCCACCTTCGCCTCGCCCCGTGCCTCGCGCTCTTGACCAATGCGTTCCTGTTCGATTGCTCGTTCATGTTCCGCGTCGGTCGCACGGTCGCGCCAGCGGCCCTGTCTCTCGTCCCACCACTGGAAGCGCGGCGGCGGCCGACGCTCCTCGGGTAGCCGACGAAACTCTGCAGCCTCCTCCCGTGCGTCCGGCAGGAAGCGAACGCGCGTGCCGAATACGGCGCTCCAGTACTCGTCCGGCCCCTGGGAGGACACCCGCGGCTCGGGGGCAACCCGGCGGTAGGCGCCGCCTGTCAGCCGGTACAGCAGCAGTTCCCGCGGCGAACCGGCCCAGCGCTTGCTTCCCAGGTCGTAGATCAGGTATTCGGGCATCCCCGCGGCCTCATACAGGTGTTTCTTGTAGTTGAGGTCCCGGCTGGCCGAGCCCCGGGACAGCACCTCCAGCACCAGCTCGGGGCTCGGGGCTCCCAGGTCGAGGCGCAGGATGCCCTTCGGCAGGAAGCGTTCCCGCTCCCGTGCCGATAGGACCGCCAGCACCACCAGGTCCGGCCGCACGCCTTTCCGGACGGGATGGTGCTCGTTGGTGGCGTGATTGGCCCGGTCGATGGTCTCTGGACGGAAACGGACTTCCAGCTCGTAGTCCGCCTCGCGGTCCGTGCCGGCAAGCGCGTCGGAGGCCGAGGCGGACATGCGTTCCTGGACTTTCCGCGCCCGTTTCTCCAAGGGGCTCACAACACCGTCCTCGTCGTATTCCAGCAGGTGTACGCCCTCGGCGCCATAGTCGGGGTCGGTCGTCGATTCTGGGTCGTACTCGTGGGCGGCATCGTAGACGAACTCAGGATCGAAATGGCTCAGGCTCTCCAGATCGCGCCGCCACTTGTCAAGGTGCTCCAATCGCCATGCGGCGCGGGCCGCCCGCGCCGCGCGCATCATCTCCGGCTCGGCATTGGGATGCGGGTCCGGCGCGCGCCCGTTGGGTTTCGCCGGGACCATCCCCTTGCCGTTGGCTTCCACCGTGGTCGGCGTTCGTTCCCGCACCTCGACCGCAGCCATCTCCCGCCTCATTGTTCCAGACCACTCCGCA
Source organism: uncultured Caldilineaceae bacterium (assembly GCA_964566955.1). GTDB lineage: Bacteria > Chloroflexota > Anaerolineae > Caldilineales > Caldilineaceae > Bin34. The sequence continues at coordinate 9,521 of CAZMKQ010000062.1, forward strand.
CGGCTCCATTCTACCCGGCCGCGAGGATGCATTGATTCTTTATTCCCCAGTACTGTTTCAGTTCCGTCGGTTTTGCTTGGAACTCAATCTTGGCGCCCTCGATACGCGCGAAAGTCCCGTCTGTTGGCGTCGGATCCTGAAACCCGTTGCCAATGTGTCTGAATGCAACTGCCCCGCCCGCTCTTCAGGCGGTCGAGCCCGGTTTGATCCGCCGGTTCCGCGCGGAACCGGCGGTCGGCAAATTGAAGGTTGTGCAGTTGGTCCCCGCCGGCTTGGGGGGATATCGCCGCGAACGGGTTCAGTCCGTCTGGGAACCCATGCCCGGCCGCGGCCGGCGACGCCTGGCGATCCGGAGACGAACCTGGCTGCGCCGGAGTGCCGCCAAATGCACCGGAGACGCGGATGCGGCACCCCCGGCTTCCGCCACGCTGGCTTCCGCCCGTGCCCTGGCCTCCTCGGCCCGTTGGACATCGATGTCGTCTTCCCGTTCGGCCGTGTCCGCCAGCACGGTTACCACGTCCGGCCTGACTTCGGCAAGGCCGCCGTTAACGAAAAGAGCTTCCACTTCCTCGTCGTTTTCGTGGAGGATGATCTCCCCGATGACCAGGGTGGTCATGAGCGGCGCATGGCCGCCCATGACGCCCATTTGCCCCGACTCGCCGGGCAGGACCACCATGTCGGCGTCCCGGGAAATCAGGAGCCGTTCCGGCGTTACGATGTCTACCTTGATCGGCACGTGGCTGCTCGCTTCCGCAAGGGGTGTGGGATCCGGCTAGGCCTGGCTTCGCATCTGGGCGGCCTTTTCAACGGCCTCGTCGATGCCGCCCACCATGTAGAAGGCCTGTTCCGGCAGGTCGTCGTGCTTGCCTTGGAGGATCTCGTCAAATCCGTTGATGGTGTCCTCGATCTTGACGAATTTGCCGCTGACCCCGGTGAACACCTCCGCCACAAACATGGGCTGGGTCAGGAAGCGCTGGATCTTGCGGGCCCGCGAGACGGCCAGTTTGTCGTCCTCGCTCAGTTCCTCCACGCCCAGAATGGCAATGATGTCCTGCAGGTCGCGGTAGCGCTGCAGGATTTGCTGGATGCCCCGGGCCACGGTGTAGTGGCGCTCGCCCAGAATGACCGGGTCGAGAATGCGGCTGGTCGAGCCCAGCGGGTCCACGGCCGGGAACAGGGCCTGGTCGGCCAGGGCCCGCTCCAGGGTGATGGTCGCGTCCAGGTGCGCAAACGTTGTGGCCGGAGCCGGATCGGTGTAGTCGTCCGCCGGCACGTAGACGGCCTGCATGGATGTGATGGAGCCGGTGTGCGTGGAGGTGATTCGCTCCTGCAGTTCGCCCATGTCGGTGCCCAGGGTCGGCGCGTAGCCGACGGCGCTGGGCAGGCGGCCCAGCAGGGCGGACACGTCCGCGCCGGCCTGCACGAAGCGGAAGATGTTGTCGATGAAGAGCAGCACGTCCCGCCCTTCGTCGCGGAAGTATTCGGCCATGGTCACGCCGGTCAGGCCGACGCGCAGGCGGGCGCCGGGCGGCTCGTTCATCTGGCCGAACACCAGGGCGGTGGAGCCAATCACCCCTGAATCGCGCATCTCGTGCCAGAGGTCGTTGCCTTCGCGGCTGCGCTCGCCCACGCCGGCGAACACCGAGTAGCCGCTGTGGAACTCGGCCACGTTGTGGATGAGTTCCTGGATCACGACGGTCTTGCCCACGCCGGCGCCGCCGAAGATGCCGGTCTTGCCGCCCTTGGTGAAGGGGGCCACCAGGTCGATCACCTTCACGCCGGTCTCGAACAGCTCGGCCTTGGTGGAGCGCTCGGAGAAGGGCGGCGGTTCCTGGTGGATGGGGTAGTAGGTGTCCGTTTCGACCGGTTCGTCGGAGTCGATGGCCTGGCCGGTCACGTTGAAGATGCGGCCCAGTGTGGCCTGGCCCACGGGCACGGAAATCGGCTCTCCCTGCGAGGTCACGTTCACGCCCCGCCGCAGGCCGTCGGTGGATCCCATTGAGATGGCACGCACCGCATGGCCCCCCAGATGCTGCTGCACCTCGCACACCAGCGGGTCGTCGCCTTCCCGCTCGATGTAGAGCGCGTCGTAGATTTCCGGCAGTGAACTGTCCGGAAACGCGCAGTCCACAACCGGACCGATGACGCTGGTGACGGTGCCCCTAATCTCTGCAGTCATTGCCTTGGTACTCCTGGTGTGCGATGGGGAAAGACCGGGAGCCGGTCAGGTCGCCTGCTCCAGGGCGGACACGCCGCCCACGATGTCCATCAATTCGCTGGTGATGCCTTCCTGACGGGCCTTGTTGAAGCGCAGGTTCAACTCCTCCAGCAGTTCCTGGGCTGCCTCCGAGGCGTTGCGCATGGCCACCATGCGGGCCGAGTGCTCGCTGGCCAGCGACTCGTATATCGCCTGTAGGATTTGGACCTCGGTGAACTCGAAGATGGCCCGTTCCAGCACCGTCTGCGGATCCGGCTCGAAGATGTAGTCCGGCGCCATGGGCATGCTGGGTTCGGCCGGTTCCACCGGCAACAGCTTGACCACGGTTGGAGTCTGCACCAGGGTGTTCACGAAGTCGGTGTAGACCAGCCGGACCTCGTCGAACTCGCCGGCCCGGAAGTCGTCGATGACCACGCGCGTGATGGCGGCGATGTCGCTGCGCGTGGGCGAGTCCGGAATGCCCATGAACTCGGCATGGATGATGGGGTCGTACCGCTGAAACCAGTCGCGGCCCTTGCGACCGACCGCAATCGCACAGACATCCGCCTCCTCCGCGCGCAGGGCGGCCACTTCCTGCTGACCCTTGCGGATCACGTTCGCGTTGAAGCCGCCGGCCAGGCCGCGGTCGCCGGACACCAGGACTACACAGCCCTTGCGCACGGGGCGGGGAGTCATCAGTTCCCCGAGATCGGCCTCGACCACCGGCAGGCGCGCGATGTAGTGCAGGACATCGGACGCCTTTTCGGCAAAGGGACGCGCCGCCGTCACCATCTGCTGGGCGCGGCGCATGCGGGAGGCGGCCACCGCCTCCATGGCGCGCGTCACCTGTTCGATGTTGGCAACGGACTTGATCCGCCGCCGGATTTCTCGGGTGCTGGCCATCGCGTTTCAGGCCTCCGTCGCAGGAGGGGCAGCCGGGACCGCCTAGGCGGACGGGCTCCAGGTGCGGGTGAAGTCGGCCACGGCTGTTTCCAGGGCGCTTTCGGTGGTGTCGGAGAGATCCTGTTCCGCAGCGATTGTGTTGGCGATGCCGGAATGACTGGCCTCGATGTAGGCGTGCAGGCCCTGTTCGAAGTTCTTGACTTCGGCGACCGGCACCTCGTCCAGGTAGCCGTTGTTGACCGCCCACAGCGAGATCACCTGCTGGGCCAGGGTCAGCGGGTTGTACTGCGTCTGCTTCAGTACTTCCTGAATGCGCTGGCCCCGGTTGAGCTGTGCCTGGGTGGACGCGTCGAGCTCGCTGCCGAACTGGGCAAAGGCCGCCAGCTCGCGGTACTGGGAGAACTCCAGCTTGAGGCGGCCGGCGACCGCCTTCATGGCCCGGGTCTGGGCCGACGAACCGACGCGGCTGACCGACAGGCCCACGTTCATGGCGGGACGCACACCTCCGTTGAAGAGGTCGGTTTCCAGGAAGATCTGGCCGTCCGTAATGGAGATCACGTTGGTCGGAATGTAGGCCGAGACGTCGTTGGCCTGGGTTTCGATCACGGGCAGGGCGGTCAGCGTGCCTCCGCCTTCGCTTTCGGCCATGCAGGCCGCACGCTCCAGCAGGCGGCTGTGCAGGTAGAAGACGTCGCCCGGATAGGCCTCGCGCCCGGGCGGGCGGCGCAACAGCAGGGAGACCTGCCGGTAGGCCTGGGCATGCTTGGAGAGGTCGTCATAGATGATCAGCGCGTGCCGCCCGGATTCCATGAACTCCTCGCCGATGGCGCAGCCGGCGTAGGGGGCGATGAACTGCAGGGCCGCGGGATCCGCCGCCGCTGCGGAGACCACAATCGTGTGCTCCATCGCTCCGTTGGCCTCAAGGATGCCCACAACCTGGGCGACCGTGGACTGCTTCTGGCCAATGGCCACGTAGATGCAGATGAGGTCCTTGCCCTTCTGGTTGATGATCGTGTCGATCGCGATGGCGGTTTTGCCCGTTTGGCGATCGCCGATGATGAGTTCCCGCTGGCCGCGGCCAATTGGAATCAGGGAGTCGATGCAGGTCAGTCCGGTCTCGACCGGCGTGTCCACCGACTGCCGTGTGACCACGCCGGGGGCAATGCGTTCCACCGGGCGGGTGCCGGTGGAATCGATTGGCCCCTTGCCGTCGATGGGCTGGCCGACGGCGTTGACGACGCGGCCCAGCATGGCGTCTCCCACCGGCACGGAGGCAATGCGGCCGGTGCTCTGGACCAGGTCGCCCTCCTCGATGTCGGTGTACTCGCCCATGATGATGATGCCGACCCGGTCGGCATCCAGGTTGAGCACCATGCCCAGCGTGCCGTTGCGGGTGAATTCCACCAGTTCCATGGCCATCGCCTGCTCGAGCCCCTTGACGATGGCAATGCCGTCGCCCACGGTCTCCACCTCGCCCACGTCGACGCGGGTCGGTGCCGGCTCAAAGGCCAGAATGCGCTCCTTCAGGCGCTCCGTTAGATTTCCGTTCATCACAGCCATTGCGGTTTGGTTCCTTGCTGGCGGCCCTTCGCCCGGTCCTCCGTCGGAGAAACGGGGGCGGGACCGACTGGCGGATGGGTTGCGGTCGCCCCGGCTACACCGATGCCATCACATCGTCGCGCAGGGCCTGCAGGCTGCTGGCGACGGAAAGGTCGGTCAACTGGTCGCCCACCCGGATGCGCAGGCCACCCATCAAGGCGGGTTCCACACTGAAGCGGACTTCCAGTTCGTTGCCGTGTTCGGCCCGCAACTGGGCGGTCAACTGCTCCCTGCGTTCGGCGGACAACTGGACGGCACTCGTGATCTCGGCCGTCACCTGTCGGGCGCCGCCTCCGTGCAGGAGTTCGTCCAGTTCGTCGGCCACGGCCGGCAGCTGGTCCAGTCTGTCGTCGGCGGCCATGACCGTGACCAGGCGCAGGAACGGGGCGGGGATGCCGTCCGGCAACTGTTCCTGGAGGATGGCCTGCAGCGCCGCCTCGTCGCGTCCGGCCGACTGCAGCCGGCGTCGCAGGTCCGTGCCCGGTGCCAGCGACTGGGACAGGGAATTCAACAGGGTTTGCCAGCCGTCCCAGGCAGCGGCCAGGAAGGCCTCTGCATAGCGGCCGGCGTCGGAGGCGGATCCGGTCATCGGCTAACTCCGGTTCTGGCCGGCCATCAAGTCGGCGATCAGCTGGTCCTGGTCGACATCCTGCTGAAGTTCGCGTCCCAGGATGCGCTGGGCGCCCAGCATCGAGAGTTCGGCAATCTGGCGGCTGGCGGAGGCCAGCGCCTCTGCTTTCTGGGCCTCGCCTTCCTCCTGGGCCTCCGTGCGGATTCGCATTGCCTCCTCGTTGGCGCGGCTGATGATGTCCTGGCGCACCTTGTCCGCGTCCTGGGTGGCCTGGGCCGTGACCCGGGACGCCTCCATGCGGGCCTCCTCGAGGATCTTGTTGCCTTCCTGTTCCGCCTCGGCCCGGGCCTTGCCGGCCTGGTCGGCGTCCTTGATGCCCTGGGCGATCCGCTCGCGGCGGGCGATCAGGGCCTTGCTGACCGGCTTGTACAGCAGCGCGTTCAGCAGGAGCATGATGGCCACGAAGTTCACAATTTGCGAGATGAAGCCCATCCCTGTGAGTCCGAGGCTGTTTAAGGCTTCCATGCGCTAGTTTCCTTCCATCTGAGTGGAATGTGCGGGGGGAGGGCTAGCCAAACTTGATCAGCAGCGAAATGACCAGCGCGTAAATCGCGATGGCCTCGGCGAACGCGATGGTAATGAACATGTTCGTCTGCACGATGCCGACGGCCTCGGGGTTGCGCCCCATGGCTTCCACGGCCTTGGCGCCGATCAGGCCCACGCCGATGCCGGGACCGATTGCGCCCAGGCCAATGGCGAGCGCCGAGCCGATTTCCTTGGCAGCATCAATTTCCATCGTCGAACTCCTTGAAACTGGAAACAGGTTTGGTACTGGACCGCGCCGTGGCGGTCCCCGCAGTTGGCTAGTGGTGATCGTCGTGGCTGACCGTGGCCGCCTGGAAGAAGATCAGGGCGAGCATCATGAAGACGGCGGCCTGGATGAAGCCCACAAAGATCTCGAAACCGTAGAAGACCGACGGCACCATGAACGGAATCAGGAAGGCCATGACCGCCAACAGGACCTCGCCGGCGAAGATGTTGCCGAACAGACGGAAGGCGAAGCTGACAATCTTGGCGAACTCGCTCAAGAGTTCCAGCAGGCCGACTACGCCCATGACGGCGCCCAGGCCGCCCTTCTTGAAGGCAAAGAACTTGCGGAGATAGCGCAGGCCCAGATCCTTGAAGCCAAAGTACTGCACCATCACCATGGTGAGCAGTGCCAGGGCGAAGGTCATGTTCAGGTCGGTGCTCGGCGCCCGCAGCAGCGGCTTGGTGGACACATGGCCTTCTTCCGCCGCCGCCGTCACGTTGGCCAGGCCGGCTTCGCTGGCCACCATTTCGGTTCCCGCCAGCGCATGGTCGTCGGCCGGGGCCGACCACGGGCTTTGGATGGTGTTGACGCCCGGGATCAGGCCGACATAGTTGCTCACGATGACCAGGAAGAAGATGGTGGCCACGAAGGGGAAGAAGCGGTCGGTGTTCTTGCCGGCGATACCCTCCACGAGGTTGCTGCGCAGGAAGTCGATGATGGCTTCCATGACGTTGGTGAAGCCCTTGGGCACTTCGCGTCGCAGGCCGGCGCGGACCACCAGGGCTCCGACGATCAGGATGACGTCCACGATGATCGTCGTCAGGTAGGTGTTGGTGAACCAGGACGGGCCGTGGTACAGGACGATCTCGGGCGCCAGGGAGACGTGCAGTTCCGGCTTGGGCAGGAAAATGCTCACCACCAGCAGGCCAAGGGCCGCCAGCAGGGGGATGAACACCTTGGGGTTCTTCATCAGCGCGTTCTCCGGAAGGTCCGTGTGCGAACGAATGGCCGGGCCGTCTAGCCCTGGCGGGACTGTGTTGGAAGCGAGGCGCCGGGCAGGGGATCGGTCGGCGCGCCCGGGGCATTGGCATCGATGACCTGATCCATCTCGGCCAAACCCTGGCGGACGACGAAAAAGGCGGCGACCGGCAGCGAGACGACGGCGAAACCGATGGTGACCCAGGGGAAGGTCTCGGTCAGGACATCAACCAGCCCCCCGATGATCAGGGGCATGATCAATGTCACAAGCAGCACCAGGCTCATGCGTCCCACATGGACGCGGGTCTTGGGCATGCGACCTGTCGTTCGACCTTGTGTTGTTGTGCAGATCCGCCAAGCGCAGGACGGCGCGCGGTGCGCCGCGCCTAAATCG
>CAZMKQ010000062.1:16983-25495 GCA_964566955.1 uncultured Caldilineaceae bacterium
ACCTGTCGGAAATCAGGGGACGGGCTCAGGCCTGCAATCCGGGCAGGAGCGAAAGGATCAGGCCGGCCAGCAGGAGCAGGAGTGTCAGGGCAAGGGCACCGCGATGGGCCCGCAGGGCAGTGCCCCAGGTATCGGGCGGCGCGTGGGTGAAGGAGAGTTGAGAACCCGCGGAGGCCTCCAGGGCCAGGTGGCTTCGGAATTCCGCCGCGGACGCGATGCGTTCGTCGGGGTGCAGGGCCATTGCCTTGAAGACGGCGCTCTCCATCCGGCGGCTGACCCTGCGGCCGGGGCCGCGCAGTTCGGGCAGGGAGCCGGGGTTGAGGAACCGAACTTGCGCCGTGGGGGGGACGCGGCCGGACAGCAGGTGGTACAGGGTGGCCCCGAGGCTGTAGATGTCGGCCTTGGCATCGGCCAGGCCCACATCCCCGCCCAACTGCTCCAGGGGCGTGTAGGCCAGGGTGCCCCGCCCCTGGGCCACCGTCAGGGTTTGCTGGTCTTCGGTGTCCACCTGTTGCACCAACCCGAAGTCGACCAGCTTGGTCAGGCCTTCGGGCGTGACAATGATATTGGCCGGCTTGATGTCGCGGTGCAGGATGGGCGGAGTGCGGCTGTGCAGGTAGTCCAGCGCATCCAGCAACTGCCCGCACCATTCGAGCACCTGTTGCTCGGGAAGGCCGCGAATACGCTGTTCCTGCGGCCGGCGCAGCAGGCGGTCGCGCAGGTTCAGGCCCGCCACGAAGTCCATGACGAGGTAGTCCCGCCCCTCGGTCTCGAACATGTCGCTAACCTTGGGCAGGTTGGGATGGTCGAGACTGGCCAGAAGCCTGGCCTCGCGCTTGAACTGCTCCCGCTCCTGGCGGAGCCGGTCCCCGGCCAGGGCCGGGCCGGGGGGACGATGGATTTCCTTGACGGCGCACGTGCGGCCCGGCAACCTGAGGTCGGAGGCCCGATAGACCGCGCCCATGCCGCCCTGGCCCACCAGTTGCTCAATGCGGTATCGTCCGCGCAGTTCGGTACCGGAGGAAAGAACGGATTGCATGGAGCGCGAACGGGTGGCCCCGGCTGGTTGGGACAGCCCCGGCCGGCCTCGGTAGCCGGGACCTCCTATATATAATTCCTGTCGGCCATTCTACTTTCAGGCAACCGTGAACAATCCGGAAGATCGGGCCAGGCCCCCGTCGCGCGCCATGCTCCTCCAGTGGCTCGGCACGGCGGCGGGCAGCCGCAAGTGGCCTCTCGAACCCAAGGCGTCCATTGTCATCGGGCGCGATGAGGACTGCGACATCGTGCTGGACAATCGCCTGGTCAGCCGGGCACACGCCGAAATCTTCTGGCGGGACGGCGAGTATTTCATCCGGGATCTGGACAGCAAGAACGGCACCAGCGTCAACGGCCAGCCCCTGGTGTACGAAAAACGGCTGCAGGATGGCGACGAGGTACAGGTGGCGCTGCGCTACAAGCTGGCCTTTGCCGGAGAGGACGCCACCGCCGATCTGGCCTGGGAAGGGGAGTTGCACGGCATCTCGATCAATCCGGAACTGCGTACCGCATCCATCAACGGCGTGCCCGTGGAGCTCAGCCTGCGGCAGTTTCGCCTGCTGCACGTCTTGTGGCAGGCCGGGGGCAGCGTGGTGACCCGCAGCCAAATCAAACAGGCCGTCTGGCCCGAGGCGGAACCGGACGGCATCAGCCGGCAGTCCATCGACGCCTTGGTCCGGCGCATGCGGTTGACGCTGCTCGAGCTGGACTCATCCACGGATCGCATCGTGACGGTCCGCCACCACGGCTATCGCCTTGTCGGGGACTGAGTTGGCATCCGATCCCGTGGCGGCGCCGCCGCAGCCCTGGGTTTGGGACGGTCCCGGAGCCGGCGATCTGGGGCTCTATGTCCACGTTCCCTTTTGTGCGCGCAAGTGCGTCTACTGCGACTTCAACACCTATGCGGGCCTGGAGGCCCTCCACGACCGTACGGTGGAAGCGCTGTGCGACGAGATTCGGATGCGGGGCCGGCAGACCAACCGTCCCGGACTGGTGTCGGTCTTTCTGGGCGGCGGCACTCCCACACTGCTGGCACCCGACCGGCTCGGGCAGTTGCTCAATGCCATCAAATCCAGTTTCAATCTGGCGCCGGATTGCGAGATCACCTGCGAAGCCAATCCCAATTCCGCCGACCGGCAACGCTTCCAGGCCTTGGCCGCGGGCGGAGTCAACCGGGTTTCGATTGGCGCCCAGAGCTTCGACCCAGCCGAATTGCAGTTGCTGGGACGCTGGCACGACGCCTCCGCCATCGGCAAGGCGGTAGCGGAGGCGCGGCAGGCCGGGATTGACAATATCAGCCTGGATCTCATCTACGGATTGCCCGGCCAAAGCCCGGAGCGTTTCCAACGCTCCCTGGCGCGTGCCCTGGAACTGCGGCCGGATCATCTCTCCCTGTATGCCCTGACGGTGGAGCAGGGCACACCCCTGGCCCGCATGGTCCGGGAAGCCGAAGTCCCGGAGCCGGACGACGACGCGGCGGCGGACATGTATCTCGCCGCCATCGAGGCTTGCCGCACCGCCGGCTTCACCCACTACGAGGTGGCGAACTGGAGCCGCACCCCGGAACGGCATGCCAGTCGCCACAATCGCCTCTATTGGCGCAACCAGTCGTGGCTGGGCATCGGCCCGGGGGCCCACAGCCATCGCCGTGCCGCACGCGGCCGGACGGGGACCAGCCTGCGCTGGTGGAACCTGAAAGCCGTCCCGGCCTATGTTCGCTGCTTGCGGGACGGGGCATCCCCGGTTGCGGGCCGCGAGCGGGTGGATCCGAAACTGTCGCAGGCGGAATCGCTGATGCTCGGCTTGCGGCTGTTGGAGGAAGGGGTGGCGGATGCCACCTTCCGCCGCGAGCACGGTTTGGGCCTGTGGGAACGGTTCGGATCGGTCCTGGAACACCTGATGGCCAAGGGCTTGCTGCGCTTCGAATCGGAACGGATTTTGCTGACGCAAAGGGGCCTGCTGTTCCACAATAGAGTGGCCGAGGCACTGCTTCCCTCCTGAGTTCCCGCACTCGGAACCTCCGACCCGGACCCGCACCATGATTGCCCTGTATCCCGGCAAGTTCGATCCCTTCCACAACGGGCATCTCGACATCGTAACCCGCGCGAGGGTGTTGTTTGACGAAGTGATCGTTGCTGTCTATGCGAACCCCGATGCCAACGTCCTGTTTGATGCCCCAAAGCGATGCGAGCTTGTGCACCAAGCCACCAAACATCTGCCTGGGGTGTCGGTCCTCGACTACCGGGGCCTGACGGTGGACTGTGCGCGGCGCGTGGGCGCCGGGGTTGTGGTCAGGGGCCTGCGCAATCTGGCCGACTACGAGTTCGAATTTCAGGTTGGCACGGCCAACCGCGACATGGCGCCCGAGATCGATCTCTGCTGCTTCTTCACGTCTTCGCAGTTCTCGTTCCTGAGCGCCTCGATTCTGAAGGAGGTGGCGAGCCTGCACGGGGATTTCGCGAAATGGGCGCCTCCCGCGACGGTCGCGGCCCTGTGCACACGCTTTGACATCCCGGAGCCAGCCACTTCGGAGTCGATGGCACTGCCAAAGAGCCGTCGTTCCCACCAGGACTAGAACCGTCCAAGGCAACTTTGGGACCCTTTGCTATAATCGCAAGCTAGTCGTTGAAGCCCGCGGCGCCGGTTGGCGCTCCAAGGAAGCCCTATCCATGACCGAAATCCTGACGATCATCGACGAGTTCGAGAACTTGATTCAGAACAGTCGCCGCGTTCCGATGTCCTCCAGCGTCCGCGTCGATCAGAAGCAGGCCATGGCGCTGATTGATCGCATGCGCATCAGCGTGCCCAGTTCCGTCAAGGAAGGGGAGCGCATGATGCAGGACCGCGACCAAATTCTGGCCGAGGCGCGCAGTCAGGCCGAGGGCATTCTGCAGGATGCCGAGGAGGAGGCCGCCGGCATGGTGGCGGAAGAGGAAATCATGAATCGCGCCCGCATCGAGGTGGACAGCCTGCTGGCGGCCACGCGCGAGGAAGTGGTCCGCATGCGGGCCGACGCCGAGAAGTACCAGTTCGACCAGCTGGAGGATCTGAGCAATACGGTCAGCGGATTGCTCAACGAAGTCCACCGGGGCATGAGCGAGTTGCAGTTCCGCATGGGCGAACACGAGGACGAACTTGCGGAGGAACCGGAGTACAGGGAATTCGTTTAGGCCTCCGGCTTCGTTCGTTGCACCGGTGCCCGCAGGGTTGGTTCGACGAGCGGCCGCGTTTCCCTTGTCCGCACACGCATGCTGTTCAATGCGGCCTGGCTGCTGGCCCAGTCCACCGGTGCGGCGCGGGATTGGCATCTGGATGAGGATATCGCCGGGCACTGGCCCGACCTGACCCCGGTCGCCCACCTGACCGGGCATGTGCGCCTGACCCGGATTCACTGCGGCATTCTGGCGGCCGGCCGCCTGGACACCGTACTCAAAGTTGATTGCAGCCGTTGCCTGGAGCCGGTTGAGCACCCGGTGGCCGTGGAACTGGAGGAAGTGTTCCGTCCCCTCAAGGACGTGGAAACCGGGCGTTACCTGCATCCGGCGGACTACACCGGGCCGGAGGAATCGGTGTTCGACGAGGCACTCCTGATCAACGAGCGCCACGAACTGGACCTCGGCGAAGTGGTGCGGCAGCACCTCTGGATTGGCGCGTTGCAGTATCCAGTCTGTACGATTGAGGATCCGGAGGACTGCGAATTCTTCCGGGAAAGCCGCCTGGACCTGGCACGGGCCAACCGCGACGGCACGGAGTCCGAGGCCATCGAGCCCGTGGATCCGCGCTGGAGCGCGCTGTTGCCGTTGCTGAACCCGGAACAGAACCGGGACGCGGACAGGTAGGCGGCTCCGCATTGCCAAAGTCCAGGAGAGATAGCATGCCCCCCCAGCCAAAACGCAAAGTGAGCCGCACCAGGGCGCGCAAGAAACGATCGCACCACGCGCTCGGCCGGATCACGCCCTTGCGGTGTTCCACGCCGGGTTGCGAGGGCACGGTTCTGCCCCATCAGGGCTGCATGGTGTGCGGGTTCTATCGCGGACGTCGGTTCCTGGAAGATCCGGACGCCGAAGCCTAGCCTCGTTGAATCCCCGATACCGAGCTCCGGTGTACACAGCCGAAACCGCTCCGCTGGCCTTGTTGTTTCCGGGCCAGGGCAGTCAGGCGGTGGGGATGGGGCAATCGCTCCTGGACGGGTCGGCGGTTGCGCGTGCCGTGTTTGGCGAAGCCGAGGACATCCTCGGCTTTGAACTGACCAGGCTGTGTCTGGAAGGTCCGGCCGAGGAACTGGCGGACACCTACAACACGCAGCCTGCACTGTTGACGGTCAGTATTGCGGTCCTGAGGGAAGTCGCGGCGCGCATGGGGGGATGCCTGCCCCTGCCGGTGGCATTCGCCGGCCACAGCATGGGCGAATATTCGGCCCTGGTGGCAGCTGGAGCCTTGACGTTTGTGGACGGTTTGCGGCTCGTGCGCGAGCGGGGTCGCCTGATGCGCGAGGCCGGTCTTCGGAACCCCGGCCGCATGGCGGCGGTACTGGGCTTGGACGCGGACAGCCTGGCTACGCTCTGCGGGGAAGTCGTCGACGACTGCGGCGAGATCGTGCAGATTGCCAACGACAACAGCCCGGCGCAGCAGGTGGTGTCCGGAACCGTGGCCGCGGTTGCCCAGTTGGAAAAACGGGCTCCGGACCGCGGCGCGCGTCGGGTGGTGCCGCTGGACGTGAGCATTGCGGCCCACTGCTCCCTGATGGCCTCGGCCGCGGAGGGCATGGCCCGGGCCGTGGCAGCGGTTGAAATTCAGGAACCCGTGGCGCCGGTGGTCCTCAACACCACTGCAGAGCCCTCGCGCGATTCGGCCGCCATCCGCCGGGAACTGGTGGATCAGATGACGGGCGGGGTGCTGTGGCGCACCAGCGTGCAACGCATCGCGGACCTGGGCGTTACCGCCATGGCCGAACTGGGCAGCGGCAATGTCCTGTCCGGCCTGAACCGGCGCATCGTGCGTCGCATGCCCACTTCTTCCCTGCAGACCATGGCCGACATCGAGTCCTGGTGTGCTGCGCGGGAGGACTGAAGCCTGCCGAAGCCGGGGCATCGGGCTCGAAATCCCTTCGGTTTGCTGTGCTAGAATCGGCGACCGAAGGCCCTCCGGCAGCCGGTGGCTGCGCCCTCCATTGATGAACCTGAAAGACAGAATCGCGCTCGTCACCGGCAGCAGCCGCGGCATTGGCGCCGCGATTGCGTCCGCATTGGCCGCGCGGGGCGCGTTCGTGGTCGTCAACTACCGGGCGGACGAAGACGGGGCCGTGTGCGTGGCGGACGGCATCCGCCAGGCCGGGGGCGACTGCGCCGTCGTCCAGGCCGATGTCTCGGACGGTCAGGCGGCGGCCGGGCTGGTCAAGGAGACACTTGCGTTCCAGGGCCGCCTGGATATTCTGGTCAACAATGCTGGCCTGACCCGGGACGGGTTGTTGATGTCGATGAAGGAACAGGACTGGGATTCGGTGATCAGGACCAATCTGACCAGCGTCTATCAGGTCACGCGACCGGCGGTGCGCAGCATGTTGCGCAAGCGTCGCGGCGCCATCATCAACATTGCCAGCGTGGTGGGTCTTTCAGGTGCGGCGGGCCAGACCAACTACGCGGCGAGCAAGGCGGGATTGATTGGATTTACCAAGGCGCTCGCCCGGGAGGTGGGGCGCCGCGGCATCACGGTCAATGCCATTGCCCCCGGCTTCATTCCCACCGCCCTCACGGAGGTCCTGCCGGAAGATCATGTGCAGCATGTGATCGCCCAGACACCTCTGGGGCGCATGGGCACGTGTGAAGAAGTGGCCCGGGCCGCGGCCTTTCTGGCCTCCGAGGATGCCGCCTTCATCACCGGCCAGACCCTGGCGGTGGACGGCGGATTGACAATGCAATGACCGAACTTGCATCAGTTGGGGAGGCCGGCGTTGTGTCCAAGCCTTCCTGGAGATCTTCTGGCATTCACCCCGCCGAACCGGCCGCGGACGAAGCCGTGCGCGAGGTGCTGGTTGAGGAAGGCTGGCTGGGCGCGGATCCTGCCTACAGGGGGCGTCACAGCCGTTATCGCGCAATCGCCCTGCAAGTCCTGTACGAATGCGACACTACACACCATCCGCTGAGCCAGGTGCTGCAGCGGCGGTTTGCCAGTCTGCGGCAAAATGGCATGGCGCTGACTTCCCGCGGCCAGGATTTGGTGCGCGGTCTGGTTGGCGGAGCCTGGGAGGATCGGGACGAAATCGACCGGATCATCGGCGGGGCGGCCCGGCGCTTTCCCGTTGACACCCTGTCGGTGTTGGATCGCAACATCATGCGGCTGGCCGTGCAGGAAATGCTGGAACCGACGATGGCCAAGTCCGTCAAGGTGATTGTCGTCGAGGCCGTGGCCCTGGCCGAACGCTACGGGACCGACCAGTCGCCGGCTTTTGTGCACGGGGTGCTGGGGGCCGTCAGCCAGCAGCTGGCACGCCGTGCCGATTACGCATTCCCCGAGGAAACGGGCCGGTAGCCATGGGACTGAACGGACCGAACTTCCTGGGCATTGGATTGCCCGAACTGATGTTCATCATCGTATTGGGCCTGGTCGTGCTGGGTCCGGATCGCCTGCCCACGGTGGCCAAGGACCTGATTCGGGCCTTTTTCCGGATTCGCAACCTGTCCAAGGATCTGACCGGCCAGTTGGAGGCTGAGCTTGGGTTCGACGAGCTCAAGGAGTTGCGGGAACTCAAGGGCATGAAGACCGGCGGACTGGTCGAGGCTTGGGCCAACGACGAACTGGACCTCGATCTCGACGGCGGGAACTCCGTGACCGATCAGATCGAGGAAGAAAAGAAAAAGAAGCGGGAGAAGGCCCGGCGCGAGCGGGAGTTGAAGCAGCGGCGCGACAAGGCCAAGCGCGAGCAGCAGGCCAAGATCGATGCCCTGCTCGAGAAGAACCAGGCTGCAAAGGAGGACGGCGGCACCACGGACGCCAAGTCGGATGCAACCACCGCCGGGACCAGCGACGCGGCCGATGGCGAAACGGAGGCGGAACCGACCAATACCATCCAGAACGTGGGGATGGACAACTTGATCGGTGCGGGCCGCGTGGATCCCGCCTATGTCGGACAGAACGAGAAGAACTCGACCGGCGAGCCGGATACGGTGCCGCCGGCCGATGCCGAAGCCCGCGCAGCGGACGCGGACGCTGCGCCCGACCCGGAGCCGGTCGCCGCGGCCCCGGAACGCAGCTGAATTTCCAATCCGTCCGGGGATGGGCCTGCCAGGGGTGCTCGGCAGGCATGGTGCCGTCCGAACCCGGTTCCTGTTCCCTGCCGGCAACGCGCCGCCTGATTCCCGCATGACATCATGACCACTGCGCAAATCCCGAACCAGGAGATTCCTCAGGGCGAGGGCGGGCAGATGAGCATCATGGATCATCTGCGCGAGCTGAGGACGCGGCTGATCTGGATCTT
>CAZMKQ010000062.1:25505-26020 GCA_964566955.1 uncultured Caldilineaceae bacterium
CGCCAGCCTGGCGGTCGGGACGTTGTTGGGGATGGTGGCCTCCGAATGGGTGGTCTCCGCCATCGTCAACAAATGGAACGTGATGCTCCAGGCGATTTCGCCGTTCGAGCCCATCGCCGCGTTCTTCCGGGTGAGCGTAACGCTGGGGGTGGCCTTTGCCACACCCATGATTACGTATCAGATTCTGGCGTTCATCGTGCCGGGCCTGTATCCGCACGAGAAACGGAGTCTGCTGTACCTGACCCCTGCCATCTTTGCGCTGTTCCTCTGCGGCGGGGCCTTTGCCTACTACGTCATGCTGCCGGTGGCGGTGGCATTCCTGCAGCAGTTCTGGAACGAGTTGATTGAGGCCAACTGGAGCGTACGGGAGTTTGTGTTCTTCACGGTCCGGATCACGTTTTGGATTGGGGTTTTCTTTGAGTTGCCGCTGGTGATGGCCTTCCTGGCCCGAATCGGCATTGTCAGCGGCCCGAAGCTGTTGGGGTGGTGGCGCTACGCCATTGTGCTCAGTTCGG
>CAZMKQ010000063.1:0-12333 GCA_964566955.1 uncultured Caldilineaceae bacterium
TTCATTCTGCGTGGCTTCCCCTTTTTTGGTCAACTCCCAATTCCACATTAGGCGTTCGGTTACGAATATGAGGGTCCAATCCATCATCATGATCATGTGCGCCTGCATCGAACCAACACCACCCTACAGGTGTTCCGCAAGAACGATCTACTGTTCGAAGTGGATCGCAAATGGAACGAGCAGACGCTTGAATGCGATCTACTGATTGAGGGAACGGTGTACTCGCTGTGGCAGATCAGCCAGAAGGCCATAGGACCCCTGTTGTTCGATGACTAACCGGAACCCCCTCGCTCGAGGGGGTTCCGTCTTGTCAGTGTCCCTGTGTCGTCGGCTTTGGTGGCTGCCGCCAGGGCCGGCAGTAGGCTTCCGACACCCACCGGTCCCGGGGAGCGATCCGAGGATCGCACGGCTGCAGACGATGGGGTTTGGTTGTGTACTGCCTCACAGGCCGCTGGCGGACCGGCGTGTACGGCACCTTCCGGTCCCGCGGTGCAATCCGGGGATCGCCTGGATGCAGCCGGTGCGGCTTGGTCGTGTACTCCCTGACGGGCCGGTGATGGCCCGGCCGCGCGGTTGACGGTTGCGGGGGCCGTCCGTTCCAGTAGTTCCACCAGCAGGTTTCACGGTCCTGCTGGCGGGTGTAGAGATCGTCGCAGGGGTGCGCATGCACCGGTTGGGGCGGCACCGCCAGCCACAGGACCGTCAGGCACGCAAGGCACAAGGCCGCGCACAGGGAGCGGCGTCCAAGACTACTGTTCATCGGGAAGTACCTCTCTGCGGTAGAGGCGCCCGTCTATGAGAGACAGTTTGCCGCCGGTCTTGTTGAACTCATCCCAAGCTTCCTGACTCAAGTCCACGGGGTGGCGCCGGCAACCGGCAATGTAGAGCTTGCGGACCGGGATCAGGCGTTCCGGGCGCGGTTTTGGCTTAGAATCGGCAGAGTTGGCCATGTCAAGGCTCCGTAGAAACTAGGTTGATGTGGCCCTTCCCCTGACTGCTACCAACAGTCGGGCGGACCCTGAGTCCGGGCGAAGATTGCCCGCCCGGACCCGATTGATTCAGTGTAACACCAGCCCGCCGCCGGCCATGCCGATCCGGAAGGCCCATCTCAGCAGGCGGAGGAAGAACCCGGGCCTGCGCATGCGGCGCTGATGTTTGCGTTCCTGTCTGGCCAGCTTTTTTAGGGAACTATAGCCCCTGTTACCCTGCGGGCATCGGCCGGAGGGAGACCCGATGTCCATGCCCTTGACCCTGCCCCAACTGTTCGACCGCTTCCCCGACGATGCCGCGGCAGAACGCTGGTGGGTCCGGCAGCGCTAGCCGGACGGCGTGCGCTGTCCGAACTGCGACGCGGAGGATGTCCAGGCACGCCCGACACGCAAGCCCCAGCCCTACCGTTGCCGCGTCTGCCGACGGGACTTCTCGGTCAAGACGGCGACCGTCATGCACGGCTCCCATCTGGGCTGCCGCGTCTGGGTCATCGCCCTGTACCTGCCGGCATCCCGGCCCAAGGGCGTGTCCAGCCGCCAGCTGCACCGGGACCTGGGCCTTGCCTACAAGGCCGCCTGGCACCTGTCGCATCGCATCCGCGAGCCTACCACACGGGTCCGGTGCTGTGCCAGGGGCCGGCCGAGGTGGATGAAACCTACGTGGGCGGCCGGGAGACCAACCAACACGCGGACAAGAAGCTGCGCGCCGGACGCGGTACGGTCGGCAAGACCCCGCTGGTCGGGCTCAAGAACCGGCCTGCCAATGCCATTCGGGTGGCGGTGGTGCCCGACAACCGGCAGGCCACCCTGCAGGCGTTCGTGCGGGCACACCTGCAACCCGGCGCCCGGCTCTACACCGACGAAGCCGCGGCCTACCAGGGCCTGTCCGACTACCGCCATGCCCGCGTCCATCACGGGGACGGCGAGTACGGACGCGGCCCGGTGCACACCAACGGCATCGAGTCGTTCCGGGCCCTGTTCCAGCGCGGCTTCCGCGGCACCTACCACTCGATGAGCCCCAAGCACCTGCACCGCTATGCCCGGGAGTTTGAAGGCCGCCACAACCACCAGGCCGACGGCGCGCTGCAGCACATGGCCTGCCTCGTACAGGGCATGGAAGGCCAGCGGCTGACCTACTGGGACCTGACGTCATCCCCGTGGCCGGGTGCTTCGGCCTCTCGGTAGAGAGCGTTGTCCCCTGCCACAGGCCGCCCGGTCCGGACCGCTGGCAAGACCGGCACCAGGGGCTCGGACGACGAATGGAATAGGCC
This sequence comes from uncultured Caldilineaceae bacterium, assembly GCA_964566955.1. Taxonomy (GTDB): domain Bacteria; phylum Chloroflexota; class Anaerolineae; order Caldilineales; family Caldilineaceae; genus Bin34. The sequence continues at coordinate 2,261 of CAZMKQ010000063.1, forward strand.
TGCCGCCGCCACCGCAGGACGCGTCCCCATGACCCGCAAGGAATCCCGACTGCATACCACCCCGGAGGCCTTGGCCCGGGCCGTGGTCCGGACTCGTCCCCACCTGGGTCCGGAACAGATCAAGGTGTTTGCCAATGAAACGGCGGCCCGGCACAAGGCCCGTGATCTGGCCCGGACCTTCCCGCAGGTGGAGGTGGTGCCCTGCGGAACCGGACATGCCGTCCTGGCCGACGGCTGTCCCTATCTCACCAACGGCCAAGTCTCCCTCCGGCCGATGCCCACAGGGTAACAGGGACTATAGTTCCCCTTTTTTTCGTGGCGTCGCTGGCGGCGACGCTGCCGGCGGTTCACGAAACGGCCGCTGCAGGCGACAGGCCGATCACGACCCGCCTTGTGACAATGACAAAGACATGGGATTGCCCCCTTGTGGCAAACGGATAGCGCTTTGCCACAGCAACCACCCTCATGAACCAGCAAGGGAGCGCGAACGCACTACCCGAGCTGGAAGTCCATCACGAGAGTGAGCAGTTGCTGTGGCGAGGCGGATGTTGTCATTGGGTGTTCACATTGTCAAACAGGCAGAATCACCCAGGGGACGGTCTCATGTCGAACCGAAAAGACAAGGAAAAACGGCCGGAGCCCAAGGTTCTGAACCCGCGCTATGCGGGAGCAACGCCGGAGGATGTGGGACGGGCGTTGCTGCGCGCCAAGCCGGAAGCGAAGCCGGTGGCGGACGACAAGGACGACGATGAGGACTAGCCGCCCCGTTCAGTCAAGTATATAACCCCCTTTGGATTACTTGAGTGTCGGCGGTCAGATCCGTCAGGGCCTCCCGAATCCAGTGCCAGCCACACAGTTGCCGCACCCTCTTCGGGTTCGCCTACCAAGTTCAGGATCGGTTCCAAGACCTCCTTTGTGGCCTGCAGGTCCAGATAGCCGCGTCCCTCGAGGGACGCGGCACAACTCTTGGAAAGGGCATGTTCCGATACTTTCTGGGAATGCGTCCCGGCCCGTGCGGATTGGAGGACCGGGATCCTGAATGCCCGCCCGCGCTCAACTCGTGGCGCGCGGCGGTGGGCGGAGGAGCACTTGGCCATGAGCGCACCGGCAAAGAGGCTCGGAGGACGACTCCCCGGTCGCGGTGCGGGAGGTTGCAGTCAAAAGGGAGACACAGTTCCTTGGTCAGACTGCAATGTTCATCGACGATGCGTAGGCTGGCTTCCGGTTTGGCCGGTGCCTCCCCCCTCCCCTTTGGCGCGGACCACCGGTTCAAAGTCGGCTGCACGACGATCAGAGATCGGAAATCTGCCAACCAGGGCCTGCCCGGTTGAAAAATCATTGCCGCCTGAACTCCTTTCCTGCTACGCACGACCCCAATTCATGAAGTGTTGGCAGAAGGACCAGAGGCTCCCATTTCGGATGTCTGTTCGGCTTGTCCGGGATCGACGTTGATGATCGAGAGGTATTTTCCCCGCTTCTTGTGGAGCCAATCGCACATGGCATCCCAGTTCTCTCGATTGTGGGTGTCGAAGCTCTCCCATTGCTCGGATCGGCCGATCCTGTCGCTGATGATTTGCCGGTGCTCGCTGAACCACTCCTTCATCGCTTCCTGCGACAGGCCTTTCGGCGTGAAGAAGATGCCGACACGGCCACTCGCGTACGAGAAGGCCAACGAGATGGCCGGCGCTTCCTTGCGTGGGTGGATCCAAGCGTTGGTCGAACCGAGATTGGCCTTGACGCCGTCGTCTGGGTAGCGCCGACTGTAATGCGTCCAAAACTCCCGGCATCTTTTGGTTTTGACGTTCTCGGCTCTTGCCCCAGTGCGTTCGTGACGAACCTGACGCTCCCAGTTGTTCGGCTTCTCAATGACTTCGAAGATCGGGGCCAGAGGAGAGTCGTCGATTTTAACCACTCTCAACTTGACTGCGAAGAACGCAAACTCGTTTTCGGTGTATCTGTTCAGCCACCGCATCGCGGACAGGTGCGGCTCGGTGAAGTCACGCGCAATCCAAACCACGATCCGAGCCTCAAGGCCGGCCAGGTAAGTCATGATTTGGCCGAGGTGGGAGTGATCCGACCCCTCAAGCTGATTCTCGATCAGCACTGACTGTCCTTCGGGATCCGTTGCCAGAATGTCTCCTGCGAATTCCCCCACGGGAGCCTCTATGGTCTCGGTCTCCAAGTGAATGTCGAGCGCCTCCGAGAGCCGCTCAAGATTCTCGGCCAACCAGGGCGTGAAGTCGCGGGCCTCGTGTGGCCACGCCGTGCGGGGGTCGGCTTCCGTCAGTCTGCCGAATGCAGTGGGTTCCTGCCCATCACCCATGGCTCTCGCGGCTGTGGCCGTCGTTGCGGCACCGGCCTTGTCCATCCGTGTGTTTTCGTTCATCGTTGCTCCTCCCTGTCCGTTGGTCGGCTCGTTGGAGCCAACCGACCGGTCCAACTCTTGACGTACAGTCTTGATCAGTTCAAGTATGTCCGAACGAACTTCCTTCATTCACCTCGCTCCGCTGGTCCAACGCGTCGACGACCCGCGGGTCGTCGAAGTCCACCAGTTGTCGAATCGCCTTCATGTGGGGCCGTGATGCGAAGAAGGGATAGCCGTCTGTATGCTCCTTCGGGAACCTTACGATGTCCAACAAGTGCTGACGTATCTCCTCGGTGTCTGGTGCCAGCTGCCAGACCTCCCGTACACCGTCTGCATCACCGACGTATACCGGCCCGATGGGTATGGGTCGCGCTTGGGTCGGCGGTATGGGTGATTGGCGCAGTAGGTGTAGAAGGGATTCGGGATGGCGAGGTCGCGGATCTCGCAGAAACTGGGGATCGTGCAGATTGGTGGCCCGTGACACCCTGCGCGGACCAGGATGTCACGGGCGGCTGCGGGTACCGAACCCGCCGCACCTCAATGCAGTCTGCAGTCGGGGTGGTCGGAATTGCTCTGGCACCAGGCATGGGAGTCGCGCCACGGGTGCGGATCCAGCACCATGCGGAAGGAATCGCCGCCGGAGATCGAAAGTTCGACGGCAGTGTACTGGGCATCGCTGATCAGGAAGGGCCGCACCCACACCTCCCACCAGCCGTCCCAGACGCCGTCACCGTCCGTGTCGCCGTTGCCGTAGTCGTTCCAGTTGAACATGATCGAGGTGTGCCGACCAAGCTTCACTTCGTGGAAGCCATGCCGCTTGGCCGCAGGGATGGTGATGGTCGTGTCGGCGGTGGTGCCCAAGGCCCGGGCCTTGAGGGTTATCTGCGCAATATCATCGCCATCCAGGCCCGTGATCTTCAGGTCGCACCAGTTGACGAGTTCCTGCGTCCGGCTGTTCTGGTACTCGGTGCAGGCCGCGCCGTAGGCGCCGTCGCCCCGGATGTCGGCGGTGGTCTGGGCCGCCACCGGGGCTGCGCCCGGCAGGGCGCACAGGGCCACGACCGCCAGCGCCATCAGGGCCAACCGCGCGGGCCAGCCCCTACGCCAGAGGTTTACCCCCCCCCAATTATGAACCTTTTGTTCATGATCCACTCCTTGCGACGGTCCGTCGCGTCTGTTGGTGGAGGGATTCTAGCCGCGTCCCGTTTTCGCTTCGGTTTGGTTGTTGCATTCGGCCCGATATTTTCAGGGCCGACGCCTGTGTCCTCGCGCGACGGCCGCCAAGACGACCGTCGCGCGGGGCGGTGGTTGGGTTGGGGGCTAATCGCGCAGGATGGTGAAGGAGGTAAGGATGACGGAACGCACGTCGGGGTTGGTGCCGGAGAGGTAGTTGTCCAGGGCGGGTCCGGGGTTTCGGAAGTCGTAGCCGTCGTCGGGCCAGGTCGCGACGCGGTCGGTCGGGTGCACGCGCAGCTCGCCGACGGGGCTGACGACCTCGTCGTCGCCGTTGACGGCCCAGGCCGTGATCGTGTAGGTCTCATCGCTGGTCAGCACGTCAATGGGGAAGTCCCGGTACTCGTCCGGGTAGGCGGCGTGGAGGACGTTGGCGGCCACCTGTCGGAGGGAAAAGGGATCGGACCGGCTGAGGCCGTAGGGATGGTCCTGGCCTCCGGGACTGCCCCGGCGGCCGGTGTAGCCCAAGCGGTCGTGCAGGGGCGGGGAGACGTTGAAGATCGATTCGTGGATGACGCCGCCCTCGTTGACGCGGACGTTGAAGAAGCGTCCCATGCTCACCGCATTCTGCTCGCGGGAGGAGCCCAGGAGGATCACGGTCTCGTCGTAGTGGGCATGGGAGTCGGAGATCATCACGGTCGGGGAGCCGCGGTCGACGCTGCTCAGGGTGGCCACGTCGTCGGCCTCGGGGAGCACGTCGCCGTCGCCGTCGACGATGCGGATGCGGTAGGCGTCGAAGTCGACATCCTCGCGCCGGTCGTTGTCCTCGCCGCCGTGCACCAGGCCGATGCGCAGGCGGGGCGTGGCCGGATCGGTGGCAAAGGGATGGCCCGGGGCCGGCTTGTAGTTGAAGAAGGCCTCGCTGTAGCCGATGAAGTAGACCATGCCCCGGGTGGCTTCGAAGGTGCACTGATGCACGGACACTTGCGGCTCATAGGCCGGCTCGGTGGGCCTCAGTTCGCAGCCCTGGGCGAGGCCGCGGCGGACGGGTCCGCGGAAGGCGGGCGGGCTCAGGCTCTGGTGGAAGTCGGCCTCCAGGATGTCGCTGATGAGGTAGTCGCCGTCGGGCGTGCGCACCACCAGCGCCATCTGCAGGGTGGCCTCGGTGCCGGTCTGCACGTCCTCGAAGACGGCCGTGCGCTTGCCCAGGGCCAGGCTCTGCGCATGCAGGTCCTCCGTGCCGTCGTCCAGGAGCAGGACCAGGGAGGTGCGGAAGGCATTGCCGCCCAGCCCCCAGGTGGCGGGGTCGGTGGCGGCCCAGGCCACGTTGACGGTGTCCTCGTCGTCGGCGTCGCGGGCGACCGTGAGGTCGGCAATCTGGCCGTCCCGCAGGCGTGTGCGGGCGGGGCAGTCGCGGTAGGCATCGTCAAAGAGGTCGCCGCCGGCGAAGGCGTTGCCGCCCGGGACAATCAGCAACAGTATCAACAGCGGGAGCAGCCGCCAGACCGCCGCGCCCCCCCCCTACCTGACATAATTACGGGCCGGCCCGCGCGGGCCGGCAAGCCGTGATGGTGCGACATGGACTGTCCTCCAGGCTGTGATGCAGGAATGCGGCGAACGCCGCACCGGATGCGCAGGGCACCGGCGCGGCGGGAGTGACTGCAACCTGCTGTAATTCTGCCACAACCGCCGGCCCGTTGGAGACCCCAAGCCAGCGGCGCGGCCCTGTTTCCCGCGCGCGGCCATGGGGTGCGGACGCTGGGCCGGGCCCACGCCGCGGCCCAGCAGGTCCATGATACGGACCAGCCCCCGGAATCTGACGCTGTGCACGTACAGGGACGTCACCAGCTCCCGGAAGGCCTGGGGCCGTTGCAGGGCGGTCACGCCCGGCGGCAGGGGCGAAGCACTGCCCAGGCAGGCCTTGCACTGCCAGCGCTGCACCTGCAGCCGTCCCAGGACCACCAGGTCGCGGACATAGGTGCCGTTGCGCCGCCAGGCGCAGGCCCCGCATTGGGGGCAGGCGGCCGGCGTCTCGGGCAGGGCCCGTTGGCGTTCGGGGTCGGCAGGGGCTAGGATGAAGTCCATGACGAGGGGGCCTCTTTGGTGGTTGTGACAACACCATTGTAGGGACCCCTCGTCGTCTGTGCATCCGCCACCAATATCAACGGAATTGAAACAGTGCCTCCAGATGAGCTCCCGCAGGACCCGATGAGGCCAAGTACAATCTGGATGTCTTGAAGAACTGGGCACTGGACTTCACAGAGTCCCCCATTCACTCTCATTAACCATGGCTCTGCCCTTTCTACACCCTGATCAGTCGGCGTTCATCCCGATTCGCCGGGCCGGTGGCCTATATGTCGACAAGACCGGTCACCTGCGCAAGCTGTTGGCTCCGGCCGACGGCCATGGCTCGCAATTGCAGTCGAAATACGCCTTCTTGGCCAGACCCCGCCGTTTCGGCAAGACACTGCTGGTTTCCACCTTGGAGGCCTTCTTCCAGGGCGATCTGCCGAGGTCGGGAAGGTCCGACAAGGCTTCCTTTGATCCCAACGCGGGGGAACGAGCCTCACTGTTCAGCGGCATTGCCATTGAGGATGTCGTATACCAGACCCGGCCCCATCCGGTGGTTCGGCTCAACATGGCGATGACGACCTCGGACACCCCGTCCGGGGTGTCCGCCAAGTTGTTGGAACATCTCGAACTTGTGTACACCGACTGGCACGACCGTGGCGTGGCAGTCGGCATCGAACCACCGCCTGCAGGCGGGGTTGTCCGCTTTCCACATTCACCTGCGAATTCCGATCCGGTTTCCGCAGAAAACCGTTTGGTTGATTTACTGCGCATACTTGAACGTCAATTCAAGGCCAAGCCCGTGGTCCTGATCGACGAGTACGATGCGCCGCTCACCCACCTGCTGGGTCGCGACATGGATCCGGAGCCGTTCATCGCGGTGTTGAGGGAGTTCTTCGGTCTGCTCAAGCATTTGGAAGAGCAACTGCACTTCGTGTTCATTACGGGCATCAGCCGCTTTGCCCATGTGAACCTGTTCTCCGCCCTGAACAACCTCAAGGACATTTCGTGGGACCCCAATTACTCGGATCTGTGCGGGTTTACCGAAGCGGACCTGCAAGGTTCCCTCCTGCCCTACCTGCAGGTAGGGGCCGGGAACCTGGGCAAGCCTCTCGATCAGGTGGTGCGGGAACTGCGGGATCACTACAACGGGTACTGCTTTGGTGTTCCGGGCCTCGACGACAACGTCTACAACCCGTATTCACTCCTGAACTGCCTGGACGACATGCAGGGGGCGGCCGCTTCCCGGTGGAAGCTGTTTGGATGGCCCAACTACTGGTCCGAGTCGGGAACACCCCGGTTCCTGGTGCGGATGGCTCGGAACGGGAACCTCGCCCTGTCCCGGGAACCACCGCCGATTCATCAGCTGATGCGGACCACCTACGACCTGAACAACATCGACTACGGCAGCCTGATGCTGCAAACCGGCTACTTCACGCTGCGGCTGGACCAGGGGCGGCAACTACGATACGACTATCCCAACAACGAGATCCGGCAGACCTTTGCTTCCAGTCTGCTGGAGGATTTCGGTCGGTACGCCACCACGGACGAGTTGACGGGCCTGTACCGGGCCTTGGCGACCGAGGACTTTGCGGACTTTCGCAGGCGGCTGCACGCGTTCATGGCCGGGATGCCGGGTGAGAAGATCGCCAATGAGACCGACTGCCACCTGATCCTGCACGCCCTGTGCCAACTGATGCGGGTCGAGTTCCAGTCGGAGGTACACCAGTTGGGCGGCCGGTCGGATCTGGAGGTGGTCTTCCCCGGCCATGTCTGCGTGTTCGAATTCAAGTACAACTCGTCGCCGCAGGCCGCGCTGGAGCAGATCGAGGCGAAGGATTACGGTCGTCGGTACTTCGCCTCCGGGCGGCGCGTGGTGGCGGTCGGCCTGAACTTTGTCGCCGGCAGTGCGGAGGAGCCGCTCCGCATCGAGTATCAGGCACGCGTTCGAGGCTTGTCCGACCCCGACCCCGCCTGATCGATTGCATTCCGTCTCCAGAGCAGCCCCGCCAGCGCCAGGTTCAGGGCGGCCACGTCCGGCAGCATCCAGAAAGTGTCCACCAGCGAGTGGGCCAGGCCGGCCGCCAATGCCGCGGCCAGACCCGTGCCAATGCGGCCTCGGATACCGCGGTGGCGATGCCGCAAGCCGGTCGACAGGAGCGGCAGCAGGATCAGGGTAGGTAACAGGCCCCAGCCACCCCAGCGCAGGAGCGACTCCAGTAGCACGTTGTGCGGATGGTACAGGTCGGGTGAAATTCCGGGACTGAACGGTGCCCGGTCCATGCGCATCGCGAAGCGGTCCGGACCGGGTCCCGGAGGACTCAATTCGGGGATCAGCGACGTACCGTACTGCCAGATGTCAATCCGGGCCTGAATCGGTTTCGCATCCGTCAAGCGGTCCCACAGGGGCCCAAAGTTTGGGCCCCAGCCGTAGAGCAGGAGGCCGACAGCCAGCGCACTCGCTGCCACCAGCCCGATTTTTGATCGGCCATGGGGATGCGCATCTGCATTGGGGCCCGGAGCTTGCCGGCGGCGATGCCCGGCGAGGATCCACAACAATCCCGCGGGAAGACCAAGCAACAGGGCGCCCCGGCTCATGGTTGCGAACAGGGCCGCTGCATGCAGGGCCACTGCCGCTGCAGACACCGCCCTGGCGGGGTTGGTCTTTGCCAACCCGTACAATGCCGCGGCCACCCATATGCCCCGGCCCACAATCATGGCGGCGTGGTTGGGGGAGAACGTCAGACCGGACAGGCGCACCGCGCCCGTTGTTCGGCGCACCTCGATCAACCATTCGCCCAGACCCTGCGCGGAGAACAGGCATGTTCCGATGACCAGCGCCACGGTTCCGCCCTGCCACGCTCGTTGTCCCCGGGCCTGTTGCAGCGTTGTCGCGAGCACGCCCCATGGCAGCCAGTCGAGCAGCAGGGCCGCCTGCGACCCGGAAGTGTCGGGCGAATGGGCCAGTCCGTAGACTGCCAGTCCGAACCACGCCGCGGCAAACCAGTGGCCCGCCGATACCGTTCGCAAATCCGCCAACCGCCAAGGCCAGCCCTTGGCCGCCTCCGCCAGTGTCCGGGGAATCAGGCCCAGCAGCAGGAGGTGGGCAGGACTTAGGGAAATCAAGGATGTTCCAAACAGGGAGCCCGAGTCGGCGTGGACCTGTTGGAACGGCAGGGCGACCAACATCAGCCACCAGTTGTGCACGGGCCACACGAAGGCCAGCGTGCAAAGCAAGGCCAGTCCACAGCTTGTCCACAACCAGTTTCGGGAGGCCATCGCAAGGATCAGGACCGTTGCCAACATCGCCAGCACTGCCATGTCCCGGGTGACGTGAGCCCCGGAATCCGGTCGGTCGGCCAGGATCGTGTGCACCGGTTTCATGGCGGTGCCAAGGCCGCGTACGGCCAGGGCCGCCGCCATCAGCCAGATCAACCCGAACAGAGGCGTGGTTCGCTGCGGAGGCAGGGCAGCCTCCCTGAAGCCGATTTCGAACTGGTCCCACAGGCAGTGCCGAGGCGCGGAGTCGACTGCGGCCGGCCCCAATCGGTAGCCGTACAGTTCCCCGGTTCCCGACAGGTCAGGATTGGGCCGGGTGATCATCAGCGATGTCCCCGGATGCCGGCTCGCGTCGGGTGACGAGACTGCCGCGAACAGCAATGCAGCCAGGTTGGATTCGGCATTGTCGAACGGCGCCGGAGCGGGAGCCAGTTGCAATACGCCAATGGCTTCGATGCCCCTTGATTGCCTGAACCTCCGGATCCAGTTCGACCGGTCGAACACGGCCGCAGCCGCGGGGGATGGCGGTCGAAGGGGCGCGGACCAAAGACACAGTCCGTTCCTTTCGGAGTTCATGGCCGAGGCCGCAGCACCGACCATCTGGCCGTACCGCGCCGGATGCACCGGGAACGGAAAGCCGTCCCGTACACCGTTGGCGATGGAGCCAATCTGAAAGTGGGTGGCAGTCGGTCCGAGTGCGCGCACGGCCTCCCTCGCGAACTGCGCATATTCGTTCGGCCAGGTGGAGGGAAGGCCGGGATCGTCCCTGCCCCAACGGGCGGCCGGATCCGGCTCCGCCGCCAGTTCAGGCGGCACGCCGTCGAGGATCAGCACCGGCAACGCACCTTCGCTCCGCGCTCGGTTCAGGCGGATGCGCACCTCCTGCCAGTCCGCCCTGGGTTCCATTGTGGATTGCCAGCGTGCCGGCACAAACACGACCGTCGGGTCTGTTTCCACGCTGTCTGTGTTGGCTGCCAGACACGGTTCTGTCTCCGCGATGGTTCCTCCGCCACTGCAATCAAGGTAGGCCAAGGGGGATTCCGTGGTCAGGACCGGTGTATCCTGAACCGGCCTGTCCACCAATAGGGGGCGCAGGCTCACCGCCCACACATCCGGTACAATCGCCAGTAGCAGCCACAGCGGCAGTGACCGGAACAGCGTCCCCGCGATGTACTTGGCTGGGAGG
>CAZMKQ010000063.1:12343-25998 GCA_964566955.1 uncultured Caldilineaceae bacterium
CGAGTTACCGGCGCCACCACCACACCCTGGGATTCCTACGTCCGTCTCGAAGTTCCATGCCGGATTTTCGTCAGCGCATCAGTCTGGTCGGTTGGGTCATGGCGCTGTTGATGACCTTGACCCTGGTTTGGCAGCTGCCCGACATCACTTGGACCTCGCCCCAGATTTTTGGGCGCGACTTCTCCGTCACCGCGACGCCCAACGTTATCGAGGGTCTGTTGGCGCTGCTGGTGTCCTTTGCCGTCACCGACAGCATCATCCAGGTTCACCCTCGGCTGCAGGCACTGTCAGCCATCCACAGGCTGCAGTTGTTCTGGCCCGTCTACAGCCTGCCGGCCGCGGAAGCCCTGGTGGTTGTGGTGGCCCAACCGGTATCGGACGTGCCGGCCCTGTCGGCGTTGGCCATGGTCGTGGCCATTGGCGCCTATATGCTGACCCAGTTTCTGTTGTACGAGTCCCTCGATCTGTCCAATTCCCACATCGGACAGTTTGTGTTTGTTCTGCATGGACTTGCCTACGTAACCGGTCTGCTGCTGTTCTTGCTGGTCTACCAGAACAAGGGCAGCCAACTGGTGGCCGTGCCGTTCATCGGCGCTACGGCGGTACTCCTTGCCATGGAATTGTTGCGGCGGGAGGATGTCACCAACCTTTGGCTGTTGCGATCCGCGGGCATTGTCGGAGTGGCGATGGCGGGCGCGGCCCTGATGGTGACCATCACCCCCCTTTCCAATCTAACGCAGGGCATCCTGCTGCTGTGGATGTTCTTCCTCATGATCAGCAACTTCCAGGATGGACTGCCGAAGTCCCTGCGCAGCCGGCGCCTGTTGGAGTATCTCTGTTTCTCACTCCTGGTTCTGGTGTTGGCGATCCTGATCGAAAATGGCAGCCTCCGCCTGACCCCTGCCTGATTGTTACGGCAGGTTCTTCACGCCGTGGCGCCGGGCCAGGATGTGCGCCGTCTCCTTGACTTCCAGCCGGCACCGGTCCTCGGACCATCCCAGAACGGGCGCAGCTATGCGGGCGACGGCCTCCAGCAGTTCCGGTGTGGCCTCGCCCAGCATGGCCATCAGCGTGCGCCGCTGCACGATGTCCCCCAGGCAGGCAACCATCTCGGTGCGGCCGATGTGGTCGATTTCCCCGGCCAGATACCTGGAGCCCGGCAGCCGTTCGTCCATGCCCGGGCGGTTGCAGGCCTGGGCAACGGCCACCGCCGTGGTGCCGTACCGGCCGTACAGGGCCTTCGCGTCCGTCGGCTTCAGCCGACCATCCAAGGTCGCGTCCCGGATGGCCTGTTCCCTGTCCGCCTTCGTGCGGGGGAGGTTGCCGCCTCCCCCAATGGGTGTGTCCCTGGTCGCGGAGGTCCGTTTCCGGTCCAGTTCCCCGAGTACGCGGTCGGTGGCCTGTTCGGCGAAGGCCCGGAAGGTTGTCCACTTGCCTCCCACCAGCGAGAGAACCGGGGGTGTCGACCCCGGTCCCCGACGCATGTGCAGACTGTGGTCCCTGCTGATTTGCCCGGCTTCCCCCTCGCCCCTGCCCAAGGGCCGCACTCCGCAGTAGCGGTATACGACTTGCTTTGCATCCGCCTGGATGCCGGGAAACACCTGCGGCACCAAACCCAGCAGATAGGCCTCCTCCTCCGGGGTGCATCGGTCGGCGTCCGGATCGTCGGTGGGGATGTCCGTGGTGCCCAGCAGCACCCGGTCGTGGAAGGGACAGATCAGCACAATCCTGCCGTCGTCGGCCTCGAAGAAAATCATGTGTCCCCCGAGTGCGGCAAACAGGTTCGGATGGTCCAGCACCAGATGGGAGCCCTTGGTGCCGCCAATCAGGCGGGAGGCCTGTCCCAGGTTGCCGTTCACCCGGTCGATCCAAGGGCCTGCCGCATTGACCACGATTCGAGGTTCCACCACAAGTTCGCGCCCGGTGGCTTCGTCCCGGAGCTCCACTTGTGCAGCCGACATGCCGACGGCGGACACATGGTTGAGGGCCAGGCACTGTCGGGACCTTTGCATGCCCTCCGCCACCAGTTCCCAGATTAGCCGTTCCGGGTGCAGGATGAGGGCATCGTGGTACAACGCGCAGGCCTTCAGGTCCGTGGTCAGGTGCGGCAGGAGGCGGCCCGCCTCGGTCCGGTTGAGCACCTTGTGCCCTGGCAGGTCGTTGGCCACGGCGTTGGAGAACAGACTGTAGAAGGCCAACCCGATGCGGACCACCCAGGCTCCCCTGGGACTGGCCCGGTCCCGCACCCGCAGGAATCGCAGGGGAGCGTTCAGCAGGCCCGAGCCGCGCGTACGCAGCGGCATGGCCGTGGGGAGCGGCCTGACCAGGTGGCCGGCATTGGACAGCAACCGGTTGCGTTCCTGGACGGCCTCGCGCACCAGGCGGAATTCGCCGTATTCGAGATAGCGGATGCCGCCGTGGGCCAGGTGGGAGGAGGCCGCGCTCGTGCCGGAACCGAAGTCTCCCTTGTCCACCAGCAGGACCGAAAGGCCCTGGGCCGCCAGGTCCCGGAATACACCGGCCCCGTTGACTCCGGCCCCGATCACCAGGACATCGAAACGCGTCCGGGCGGCGACCTTACCCAGGACGGTGTCCCTGTTCATTTCCGGGGGAGTCCGCGGCCGTCGGGACCGGCGGCCCCGATGTGGCTGACGGGGACGAGCCAACCCCGCAGGGACAGCCCGTCGACACAGGCCGGGATTAGCCGTCCATGATGTGAAGCGCCAACTGTGAGTTGGACTTCACATACTTCACGTCCGAAGACACGGCCTGCTTCAGGTCTTCGGCGGCGTCCTGGGCGTTCCGGGCCATCTTGCAGAGGGCCAGGGACGAATTCTGCGCAACGCGCGCCGCGGCATCGGACAAATGCCGCCCCAGCACCGCGGCGCTGGTGCCGTCATCGTCGAGGATGCCCAGGGAAAACGCTGCGTTGCGGCGTACCCACTCCGAATCATCCTCCATGGCATCGATGAGCGCCGGGATGGCTCCCCGGGCCGGAACGCCGATGTCGCCGAGGCGATCGGCGGCGCTGGCCCGAAGCCACCAGTGTTCGCTGCCCAGGTTTTCCTGAAGGCGCTCCACGGACGCACCGTTGGCGGCCGTCAGGCCGTGGGTGCTCAGGAGTTCGCTCGGATTGCGGAAGCGGCCGCTGACATTGCCCTCGAGCTTGTTGACCGTTTCGTCGGTCCAGTAGTCGAAGAGGCGCTCGCAGCCGTCCGCGCCCGCGGCGCCCAGCCGGTAGGCGGCGTTCATGGCCCGGTGTTCGTCCGGGTGGTCGAGTTCCGCCCCCAGGGCGTCCAAATCGGCTCCGTTGGCGCCGGCACCGTCGTCGGCCCGGCCCAGGTGCCAGTTCCAGATGGATTGCCAGATCGGATCGGCGTTGTGGTTGTAAACATGCTGTGGACCCATCCACATGTCCGAATCGCTGTACCAACTTGGCGCGACCGGCTCGGACGACCGGCAGAACAGGAACTTGTTCATGTACCGGTTGCGGTCGGTGTTGTTGGACAGGCCCCGGTGCCAGACATCGTAGTGGACAAAGACAATGTCGCCCGCCTTGGCGACCAGCGGGATTTCGTCGTGCATGCGGGCGGCGTCGGGCGTGATGAAGTACTGGGTTCCCGGCCGCACGCCGGTTGGCCCGATGATCATCGGCGTGTCCTGCGGATAGTAGAAGGCCATGGCCCATCGGACCCGGTGGTGCCGGACGAAATGGTCGGCCGGAATGCTGTCCTTGTGATCGTGCTGGGCCTGGCGGCGGGGGGGCGTCAGGTGGCAGTGGCGGTGCGGATACATGAAGTAGTCCTCGCCCAGGATGCTGGTCAGGGTGCCGACGACCAGTGGATGATCGAACACCTCCTTGAGCATGGGCACCGCGTCGTAAACATCGTCGCCCGGGTTGCCCTGCGCTGCAAACACCTTTTCGGTCTCCGCATAGCAGGCCTCGTGGAATCCCGGATCCGTGGGCAGCGAAAACTTCAGGTATCCGTTCACGATGAACGCCCGCATCTGGGCGTCGTCCAGCAAATAATCCTCAACGGTGGTCATGGGGTAAGAGTCCCTGTCCGCTTGGTTGGAATGTGGGTTCGCCCGGCAATTGTATACCGGTCATCTTCGCCATGAGGCGGGTGGAGTTGGGTTTCCCGCCCGCGCGGCGACGTTGTTGTACACCGTTGGGCCATGGTCACCACTATCCGAAACGGAAAGTCGCGTGCCTCGGCCTCCGTGCTCCGTTCCCTGGTCCAGTGTCTTCGGTTTGAACTGCCCACACCAACCTTCCAGACGGTTGGTGCGGGCGGGGGCGCGACATCCTTTCGTCAGCTTCGCCGATGGTCCCGATGGCTGGCGTACCGCACGTACAGTTGGTCGGAGATCATGATGTCCGGCATCGCGGCCTCTACCGTCAAACGGGTGGCGGCGCGACCAAGACGAGAGTGTGACATGGACGCGTTCCAGAGTCGTGGCGGGACTGGTGCGGATGCGTTGTCGCCGGTTCCGCTGTTCTCATATGGATGGTTGCTAGAATGGCAGGTGCGTATGGGATGAACCTCCGGAATGGGAGGCATGGACAAAAATCAGGAAATCTCACTGGATCAAGGTCGCGGCCAACCGGACCCGCGGGCTTTGGCAGTGGCGCGGGAGCTTCAGCATCAGCTCCCCGAAGCGCAGGAAGTGGTGTTGTTTGGCAGTCGGGCCCGGGGCAACTGGCACCCCTGGTCCGATCTTGACCTGGCAGTGATTGGCGGTGGTTCGGACAAGCAGGATCAATACGCCCTGCGCCAGCAAGCCAGGAAGATAGTCGGAGACCTTTACAACGAAGCTCTGTATGTACAGGTAGTGCCCATCTCTCAAACGGAGTTTGAGGCTTTTCGGACATCACTGCCTCATCTTGTGGGACAAGTGCAGCGCTGGGGAATCAGGCCCACTGGAGAACGTCTGCCACACATGAAACAAAACAACCCTTGGCCAGGCGTTCAGACGCGACTTCAATCGGCTCGCAGGCATCTGGTCAAAGCCCTCAAGGCATTGGCTGTCGAAGACCACGACACTGCCATCCAAAATGCACAGGGAGCGATTGAGACCACCCTCAAGGCGGCACACGGCGCCCTTGGCGGTGATCCTGAGAACATCCATGACCTGCAGGCCCTGATCGACGAGTTTCCTGACGCACCTCGGGGTTGGCTGGATGGGATGCTGACACCTAGGCAATTGAACGAACTGACCACCTTCCGCGTGGTCGGGGACTACAGTGGAGAACGCATCCCGTGGCCTGAGGATTCCGCGGAACATCTGGTTGCCGCAGCGCAGGAGCAGTGCGGACGCTTGGCTGGATTGATCTTGGACTTCCTGGCCAAAACTCCCCAAGAGGTTGGCTATGCCGAGTGGGCGGGGGACGGGTCGCTGGCCGGCTGGGAATCTGTTCCGCTGGACTACTTCTCGCCCGTTGAAGTGGAAGTTCGGCGGTACACCGAAGAAGCCGTCGGGTTGTTGCGCAGGCATACAGCCGATATCCTACCCACACACGACCTGAAGCGCATTGAGGTGGACTGGCGCGAGAAGGGTGCCCCTTCAGATGCCATAGACCGCATCATCCAGGTACAACGGGACCCTTCCCAGTGGCGGTTCCTGCTACGGGACAGCGCGGAATCCGACAACGATACCCAACTTCCACCACCGGGCGTTCCGTAGGCACCACCAAGGCCGGAGAGTACCAAGGGGCTGTACTCCCTGCCCCGTGGACGGTTCACGCGCTGCGCATGATTGCACTGTTGGACAGCCGGATCGGCAGGCACGGCGCCTGCCGCGAGTCCGACCGCGGCCCCGCTGGCAACCTGTGCGGAGTGTCAGCTTCTTCCTCCGGGTTCCCGGGTCAGGCGTATCCGCGGCTTCACCCGTCCGAACCAGACCTTGCGATCGAAATCACCCCCTGTTGGACAAACGTCCAGGCGGCTGGCAATGGAAATCGCCACCTGCCTGCGGGGTGGACGGATTGGGATTGGTGAGTTGCCCGTTTACGTGGACAGAGATTGGAATGAATTCCACGACCAGGGGTATTTGATTTTTGGTGATACAAGATTAAGCACGGGTTTCCTGCGTCCATGCCAAGTATGGACATCATCAACGAAACCGGAACCGTGTCTGCACAGTGATGCTTGGGATGCGGTCTCCGCTCTGCGGTTGCTGTACCATGTCGGCGTTCCCTCGCGGACATTCAAAGAATGGCGGCCACAGGCTGCCTGGTTTGGACCGTTTTCGGTCGTGCGTGCGCGTCCTGGCCGAAGACAGAGAATCACCATCCACAACCAAGGAGTTTGTTCATGACCCGAACACGTCTGATCCTGCTCGGACTGCTGGCAACCATGCTGGTCCTGGCTGCCTGTGGCGGTCCTGCCGCCGAGGAAGAAGCCGCCGCGGAACCGGCCCCGGCCGAAGCCGCGGAAGAGATGATGGACGGCCCCATGGCTCTCGACCAGGAGCCCTGGGTTGACTACCAGTTCAGCACTCCGGCCGAGTACGAGGCCGAGACCGGCAACACACTGCCGGGATTACAGGAATCGCCCATGCTGGCGGCCCGCGTCGCATCCGGTGATCTGCCGGAGCTGGCGAACCGCATGCCGGCCAATCCGTTTGTGATTCGGCCGCCCCGCTACATCGGCACCTACGGCGGCGAACTCAGGCTGGTGGGGTTCCCCGAAGCCGGTTCCTACTTCACCGGCTTCACCGAAAGCATGCAGGCCAACCTGTTCACCGGCGATCCCAAGGCGGGACCGGATCCGAACAAGTACCATCCCAACATCATCGAGGGCTACAGCATCGATGACGACGGCTCCGGTGTCACCATGAACCTGCGCCAGGGCATGAAGTGGTCCGACGGCGATCCCATTGATGCCGACGACTGGGTCTTCTGGTTCGACACCATCCTGCAGGACGAGCGCCTGTTCTTCGGCAGCGCCAACAACTACCAGAACCAGGCCGGCGAGTGGATGTCCATCGAGAAGATCGACGACTACACAATCCGGTACGACTTCAACGGCACCTTCGACAAGGTCGTGGTGGCCTGGTCCACGTCGAGCCCGGTGGCGCCGGTCCACTACCTCGGTCAGTTCCATCCGGACTACGACGAGAACGCGGACGCCAACGCCCAGGAACTCGGCTTTGACGACTGGGTGGGCGGCTTCACGGACAAGAACATGCGCAAGAACTACTCCGCGCGTCCGGAACGGCCCCAGCTCAACCCCTTCATCCTCAAGGATGTCGAGGCCACCTTCGTGACCTGGGAACGCAATCCCTACTACTGGCGCGTCGACACGGCCGGCAACCAGCTGCCCTACATCGACAACATTCTCGTGAATGTGGTCCAGCAGGGCGGCGATCCGGAAGTGCTGAAGCTCAAGTTCATGTCGCAGGAGTTCGACTACGGTCCGTCCCAGATCCAGATTACCGATCTGCCGGTCCTGCGCAACAACGAGGAGAGCGGCAACTACCGCGTCATCATCACCGACAACCTCGCCACCTCCAGTGCCTTGGGTGTGGCCTTCAACTACTCCACGCAGGATGAGTTCAAGAGCATGCTCTTCAACGACATCCGCTTCCGCCAGGCACATGCCTTGGCGGTCGACCGCGACGACCTGACCGAGACCATCTTCCTAGGCACCACCAAGCCTTTCACAGCCCCGGTTTCCGAGATTTGGACCGGCTACGAGGATTGGATGGGCACCTACTTCGCGGAGCACGATGTGGAACGGGCCAACGCCCTGCTGGACGAGATGGAACTGGAATGGGATGCCAACCGTGAATGGCGGCTCGATCCCAACGGCGATCCCATCACCATTCTGGGCGAGTACGCCACGGAGTGGCTGGGTTACCACGACGAGATGATGGAACTGCTGGTCGACGACTTCAAGCAGATCGGCATCCGCTGGCAGCCCAAGTTTGTGCCGGAGGACACGCTCATGTCGCGCTATGTCGCCAACGAGCACGACGTCGGCATCTGGAACACGGACGGCGGTTCCGAGCTGATCGCCTACCGCAACTACCCGATGCGCCTGATCCCGCCGTGGCACTGGCAGTCCTGCTGCGCCATGTCGTCCTACGTCTGGCGCCAGTGGCTTGACACCGACGGCGCCGAGGGCATCGAGCCTCCGGAGCAGATCAAGTACATGTACGACCTGGCCTTCGAGTGGCTTGCCACCAATCCGGGCACGGAGGAGTACGAGTCCAAGATCAACGAACTGATCAAGATTAACGTGGACAATCTCTACCTCTGGGGCACTGTCAGCGCGCCGCCCTCGGTTTCGGCCGTGAGCAACCGCGTCCAGAACATTGCCGAGGACGAGGCCTTTGGCGGGGCCGCGCCCGGCGCGTACCCGAACGACGTGGCCTTCATCCACGAATAGGCTTTATCGCATTGTGTTGGACGACAGGGGCGTCGGCTTCACACCGAAGCCGACGCCCCTGTCCCATTCCTGAACGGGTGGCGGCATGTGGGCCTACCTGACGCGCCGGTTCCTCTACATGATCCTGCTCATCCTCGTGACGAGCATGGTCTCCTTTGTCATCATCCAGTTGCCGGCCGGCGACTACATTACGACGCTGGCGGTGCGGTATGCCGCCACGGGCCAGGTCGTGGAACAGGAGGTCCTGGATGCCCTGCGCATCCAGTTCGGCCTGGACCGGCCGGTCTACATCCAGTACTTCAAGTGGTTCACCAACGTCCTGCAGGGGGATCTGGGCTGGTCCTTCCAGCAGGTGCGGCCGGTGTCCGAACTGGTGGCCGAGCGCATCGGTGTCACCGCCCTGATTTCGGTCTGTTCCCTTACCTTTGCCTACGTGGTCGGGATTCTGATCGGCGTCGTGTCGGCTGTCTTCCAGTACTCCTTCCTTGACTACTTCTTCACCATCGTGGGCTTCCTGGGCCTGGCTTCGCCCAACTTCCTGCTGGCCCTGATCCTGATGGTGATCATCTTCAACGCCGGCGGCGCGGTCGGAGGCCTTTACTCGACCGAGTACCTGAACGCGCCCTGGAGCTGGGCCAAGTTCCTGGACCTGCTCAAGCACATCCCGCTGCCCATGATTATCGTGGGCACGGCCGGCACGGCCGGCGTGGCCCGGGTCATGCGAGCCACGCTGCTGGACGAACTGCAGAAGCAGTACGTGGTCACGGCCCGTTCCAAGGGTGTGGCCGAAATCCGGCTGCTGTTCAAGTACCCGATCCGGGTTGCCCTCAACCCCATCACCAGCACCATCGGCTGGGAACTGCCGGCCATCGTGTCCGGCACGGTCATCACCGACATGGTCCTGCAGCTGCCCACGGTCGGCCCCATGCTGTTCAGTGCCCTAGTGGCAGAGGACATGTTCATCGCCAGCAGCCTGCTGCTGTTCCTGACCTCGTTGACCGTGATCGGAACCTTCGTCTCCGACATGCTGCTCTACTCCCTGGATCCGCGCATCCGCGTCAACTAGCCGACATCGCGCTGCCCGTGTCCGACTGACCCATCCGATGTCCGCCTTCGAACCGACCGTAATCGATACGGTCAATGCCGCCAGCCGCGAGCAGGAAAGCTACTACCTCGCGTCGCAGTGGCAGTTGATTCGACAGCGCTTCCGTCGCCATCGCCTGGCTTTGGTCGGCATGGTCATCCTGGCGATCCTGTACACCTTCGCCATCCTGGCGGAGTTCATCGCCCCCTACAACATGGGCACGCGCTTCCCGGAAGCCGTCTACCATCCCCCGACGCGCATCCAGTTTGCGCACGAGGGGCAGTTGCAACGTCCTTTCGTCTACGGATCGGTCAAGGAAAGGGACAGCTACACCCTGGAGCTGAAGTTCACCCCCGATCCGGAAGCCCGGTATCCCATCCACCTGTTCGGCAAGGGTGAGCCGTACCGGCTCTGGAACCTGATTCCCCTGGAACGGCACCTGCTTGCCGTCGAGGATCCCGGTCGCCTGTTCCTGATTGGATCGGACGACATCGGCCGGGACCTGATGTCCCAAGTCATCTTCGGGTCCCGCATCTCGCTGACCATTGGGCTCGTCGGGGTCACGGTTTCGTTCCTGATCGGCGTCATTCTGGGAGGCATTTCCGGGTACTTCGGGGGGATTGTCGACGTGATCATCCAACGGGTGATCGAGTTCCTGATTTCGATACCCACGATTCCGCTGTGGTTCGCCCTCAGCGCGGCCCTGCCGCCGGACTGGGGCGTAATCAAGACCTACTTCGCCATCGTCTGCCTGCTCTCGCTGGTGGGCTGGGGCGGTCTGGCCCGCGTGGTGCGCGGCAAGTTGCTGGAGTTGCGCGAGCTCGACTACGTGACCGCGGCCCGCATCATGGGGGTCAGCGTGCCGACCAACATTCGCGTCCACATGCTGCCCAACTTCATGAGCTACCTGATTGTGGCCCTGACCCTGGCCGTGCCCGGCATGATCCTGGGCGAGACCGCACTGAGCTTTCTGGGGCTGGGCATCCGTGCCCCCGCCGTGAGCTGGGGAGTACTGTTAGAGCGGTCCGGTAACCTGAATGCGATCCAACTGTATCCGTGGATGGTTTCGCCCGTCCTGTTCGTGGTGGTGACCGTCCTGGCCTTCAACTTCCTGGGCGACGGCCTGCGGGATGCCGCGGATCCCTACAAGTAGGATTGGTTGTGAGCCCTCTTCTCGACGTACGCAACCTCAAAACCCACTTTCGCACGTCCGACGGCGTTGTCAAGGCCGTCGACGGCGTTTCGTTCACGGTGGATCCCCAGGAAACCCTGGGCCTGATCGGCGAGAGTGGATGCGGCAAGAGCGTAACCGCCCACTCGATCATGCGGATTGTGCCAAGGCCTGGGCAGATCGAAGGCGGCGAAATCCACATGGAGCTTGAAGGGGAGACGGTGGATCTGGCCGATCCGACGCTCTCCGGTTCCGAATTGCGGGCCATCCGCGGGCGCGACATCTCGATGGTGTTTCAGGAACCCATGACCAGTCTGTCGCCGGTGCACTCCATCGGTAACCAGATTCGTGAAACCCTGTTCCTGCACCGGACCCGGGACCGCAAGGAGGCCAACGAGATTGCCGTCGACATGCTGGCTCGCGTCGGCATTGCCAATCCGCAGCAGCGGATCAACGAGTATCCCCATCAGTTGAGCGGCGGCATGCGCCAGCGGGTCATGATTGCCATCGCCCTGGCCTGCCGGCCGCGCCTGCTGATCGCCGATGAACCGACCACGGCCCTGGACGTCACGGTGCAGGCCCAAATCCTGGAGTTGATCAACGACCTCCAGGACGAGTTCCACATGTCGGTGCTGTACATCACGCACGACCTGGGCGTCATCGCCGAGGTTTGCGACCGGGTGGCCGTCATGTACCTTGGCCGGGTGGTGGAGTACGGGACGGTCAGGGAAATCTTCTACAACCCCCAGCACCCGTACACGGTGCGGCTGCTGCGGTCCATCCCCAAACTGGGACACACCAAAAAGGGCGAGCCGCTGGCCGCCATTCGCGGCACGGTGCCCAGTCCCATCAACCAACCTCCGCTGTGCGGATTCCATGATCGCTGCGAGGAGGTTATGGAGGGGGTGTGCGACCGCCACATTCCCGCCCTGGCGGAAGTGGCCGACCGCCATCAGGTGCGGTGCTTCCTCCACAGCGACTCGATCCAGCTTGAGGACGGCAGCATCGGGACGCTGGAGAGGGCACCGGCATGAGCGAGAGGGCCAAGCCCCTGGTCGAAGTCCGGGGCCTCAGCAAGTACTACCCCATCGAAAAGGGCATGTTCCGTCGTGTGCAGGGCTGGCTCAAGGCGGTGGATGATGTCAGCTTCGAGATCCATCCGGGCGAAACCCTGGGCCTGGTGGGCGAATCCGGCAGTGGCAAGACCACTGTGGGACGCTGCATGCTGCGGGCCGTGGACCCCACGGCCGGGGAAGTGTGGTTCCATCACGAGGGGCAGAGCTGGGACATGGCCGCCCTGCCGCAGAAGGAGCTGCAGGCCATTCGCCCATACGCCCAGATGATTTTTCAGGATCCCTATTCGTCCCTGGACCCGCGGCTGCCAGTGTTCGACATCATTTCCGAACCCATTCGCACCCACAACCTGGCCAGCGGCACGGAACTGGAGGACCAAGTCAAGCACTTGGCCTCACGCGTTGGTCTCAACATCGACCACCTGAGACGGTACCCGCATGCCTTTTCCGGTGGCCAGCGGCAGCGGATTGGCATTGCCCGCGCGCTGGCCACCCAGCCGCGCCTGATTGTGGCGGACGAACCGGTTTCGGCCCTGGATGCATCCATTCAGGCCCAAATTCTCAACCTACTGCCGGAACTGCAGCGGGAGTTCGGTCTGACGTTCCTGTTCATTGCCCATGATCTGAGCGTGGTCGAGTACGTCTCGGACCGCGTGGCGGTGATGTATGTCGGCAGACTGGTGGAAACGGCCTCGACCAAGCGCATCTTCAGCATGCCGAGCCACCCGTATACCGAGGCCCTACTGTCGGCTGTGCCGAAATCCGAGCCGGATCAGCACAAGGAACGGATTGTGTTGAAGGGTGAGACGGCCAACCCAGCCGATTTACCCAGTGGCTGCTACTTCCATCCCCGCTGCCACTATGCTGAAGACATCTGCCGGCAAGAGGCTCCGCCATGGGTTGAAGTGGCACCAGGCCATCACGCGGCCTGCCACTTCGCTGGGGAACTGAAACTTGCGGCCATTGAAATATCCTCGGGTTGACGGTGGTTACCGCATCTATGGTTTAGGCACATTATAGCCTTCAAGGCAGAGGGTTAAAATGATTTGTGATAAATGTGGTGCAGAGTTAATATGGGTAGATGCAGTTGAACGCACCCCTCATTGGAGACACAAACCGAATGAAGCATGTGAGGTTAGAATTTACAACTACAACAGTACTCCTCACCGCGCGACATCTGCGAAGAAATCCACCGCATATAGTAGAAGCGATGCCTTACGCCCACAAGCAGCGGTCCAGCGGAAACCCAGTGATAAAACAAGAACGTTTGATGGATCAATTGTAACTGTTCAGCTACCCCCGGTGCGGACGGCCTGAGGCGCTGCCGGGTGTCGGACGGGGTTGGCGTGCGGGTCCGGTCTGTGCCACACTGAGCGGGTTCCCCGCCCTGTCCGCCATGCCCACTCCGTCCCTCGCCGACCGCGTTGCCCATCTCAGCACGGACCCCGTGTTGGCCGGCCATGCGGTCGTGGCGGTGTTGGGGGAACTGGTCGACCGGCTGGGCGTGCTGGAGGCCGAGAATGCGGAGTTGCGGCGTCAACTGGGCCGACACAGCGGCAACAGCGGACAGCCGCCCTCGCAGGACGGTCCGTCGGCCCCGCCGCGTCCCCGCCGCCGGTCGCGGGGTCGGAAACCGGGCGGCCAGCCGGGCCATGCGGGGACGACCCGCCGACCGGTGGCGGCGGACCAGGTGGACGTCCATGTCGACCACTGGCCGGCGCGCTGCGACGGGTGTGGGGCGGCCCTGCCCCGCACGGCCGCCGGGGCTCCGGCCCGGCGCCAGGTGCACGACCTGCCGGTGCCGGCGCCCCTGGTCGTGACCGAGCATCGGGCGCAGGCGGTGTGCTGTCCCGACTGCCGCACCCGCACGCGGGCCGCCTTCCCCGCGGCGGTGGCGGGACCGGTCCAGTACGGTCCCCGGCTGGCGGCCC
>CAZMKQ010000064.1:0-7658 GCA_964566955.1 uncultured Caldilineaceae bacterium
GCGATCCCGTTGGGGACCCCGGCGACCCGTGAACGAGGCAGGCGCGGTCCACCCGTACCTGTGGGGGCCGGGCCCAAACCCGCTCCCGTACCGAGTGTCAACCCCTCGGTATAAGTCCCCTTGGTTGTGAAGGGACCGTTCCAAGCTGTGTTGCAGGCGACCACCGCCGTGTGGCTTTGGGGCATGGCCACGATCCGTGGCCGGTCCGGTTCAGTCGTTCAGGGCCGCGTAGGCCTGGCTCTGGAACATGCGGGCAACGTCATGCAGGCCCGACGGCATCAACTGGGACATGAAGATGCCCAGCAGATCCGCGTTGGGATCGATCCAGAAGTAGGTGTTGGCGGCGCCGACCCAGCCGTATTCGCCGCCCCCCGAGAGGTGTCGGTGGCGGCCGGGGAATTTCAACACCCTGAAACCCAGGCCGAAGCCGTACGCGCCGTAGCCGCCGTCCATGTTGCCGAAGACCTCCATGCCTTGCTTGAGGTGGTCGGTGGCCATGTAGCGGACCGTACGCGGCCCAAGGAGGCGCACCCCGTCCAATGTGCCTTCGTTGAGGAGCATCTGCGCGAATCGGAAATAGTCCGCCGTGGTGCCCGCCAGCCCGCCGCCGCCGGATTCCGTCTTGACCCCGGTCACTACCGGGTCCCGATCCGGTCCGGGCATGGGCTCCAGCCGGCCGTAGTGGTTGGTCTGGTAGTTGACCGACAGCCGTCCCAGATCTCCTTCGGGCACCTGGAACCGGGTGTCCTTCATGCCCAGGGGCTCGAAGATCATCTCGTTCAAGGACTCGCCCAGGGTCTTGCCCGTGACCGCGGCAACGACCCATCCGAGCACGTCCGTGGCAATGCTGTAGCGCCACTGCGAACCCGGTTGGAAGACCAGGGGAATGCGGCACAGCCGGTCCAGGGCTTCGTCGGGGGTCAACTGACGGTCAAGGACATGGGCATTGGCGTACATGCGGTCCACGGGGTGCGATTCGTCAAAGCCGTAGGTGAGGCCGGCCGTGTGCATCAGCAGGTCCCGGACGAGGACCGGCCGCTCGAGGTTGGCGGTGGTGTTGTTCTCATCGACATAGACCTTGAGGTTGTGGAACGCGGGCAGGTACTCCCCCACCGGATCGGCAATCTGAAGGCGCCCTTCCTCGAACAGCATCATGGTGGCGACGCTCACGATGGGTTTCGTCATCGAATAGATGCGGAAGATCGTGTCGTTGGCCATCGGGACATCGTTGGCCTTGTCCTGCCACCCGAACGAGGCGAAGTGGAAAGGCTTGTCCCGGCGTGCCAGCAGAACCTGGATGCCGTTCAAGTGGCCTTTGTCAATCGCCCCCTGCATGGAGGCGTCGAGTCTGGACAGTTGCAGTTCCGAAACGTTGGCCTGTTCAGGCGTGCACAGCTGCATGGGGATCCCGTGGAATGCAATGGGCGGGTGCGGTTGGCATCGATCTTAGCAGGAGCAACCCCGTCCAATTCTGATTGAACCGTTGTGTGCGGCGGGGGGCAGGGCCGAGGGGACCAGCCCTGCCGTAACTGAGGATGTTCAGATCGCCGGCGAATGATTGGCAGGACCGGCAGCCTGTATGCCAAACCTTTGGGTTCGACGACGACGCTTGTATCCGGGCACCGTGGCTTGTTGGGTTAGACTGCCAAAATCCATCATGCGCGTCAGGTCAGGCTGGTACCGTTGGGTTGCCATCCTTGGTTGATCCCGGTTTCCACTGTGTGGTGGGCTTGCTGAAGCCGGCATTGGCTTCAGCCCCCCTGTGGTTCAAGTTAGGAGAATTTCGTTCGTGCGTCCCAATATCCTTGTGTTCATGACGGACCAGGAACAAGCCGATGTGGTTTCGCCGGCTCATCCCTGCATCACGCCCCGAGCGGAGCGGTTTGCGTCCGAAGGCATCACCTTTGCGTCAACCTATGCGCCTACCGCACACTGCTGTCCATCGCGCGCCACCTTCTTCACGGGGCTGTATCCCAGCCGGCACGGGATACACAACAACGTCAACACCAGCACCGCCATCAACCTCGGCCTGAACGAAGGGGTCGAAACGTTTTCAGAGCGATTGCGGGAGTGCGGATACCGCATGCCGTTCAGCGGGAAGTGGCATGTATCCGCCCAAGAATCCGCCGAGGATCGCGGCTGGGATGAACTGGCACCGTCCACACCGGTCAAGGCATCCGGCCGGCCCGTACCCAAGGATGTGGACAGGTGGGCAGGTTTGGCTTACGAGGAGGAACTTCCGCCACGAACACCGGGCTGTGTTCAGCGTCCGGGCTGGGGGGATTTCGAGGTGTACCGCACCTTGGAGGACACGGGTGCCAAAGCCTATGAGGGCCTTTCGGACTTCCGGGTTGTCAGCCGGGCCGTGGACTGGCTGCGCAACGAGGCCGCCAGGGAAGACACGCCCTGGATGATGTGGGTTGGTCCCATCGGACCGCATGATCCCTTCAACGTCCCCAGGCGCTACCGAGACATGTACGACGCGGCCGGCATCGAGTTGCCGGAGAGTTACGGGGACAGCCTGCGCGACAAGCCGGCCATATACCGGCGGCAGCGCCGGCAGCTGTGGGATCAACTGACCCCCGATGAGGTTCGGGACTCGATTGCCCATTACTGGGCCTACTGCACGCTGGAAGACGCCTTGTTCGGAGAGGTTCTCGATGCCCTGGAGGCGACGGGACAGGCCGACGACACCCTGGTTCTGTTCATGTCGGACCATGGGGACTACTGTGGTGCCCACGGCCTGTATCTCAAGGGTATTCCCGCCTTCCGGGAGGCCTATCACGTGCCTTGCATCGCGCGCTGGCCCAACGGCATCCGCAACCCCGGCAGAAGCGTGGAGCGGCTTGTGTCCATGGCCGACTTTGCCCCCACCTTCCTGGACTTGGCCGGGGTGTCCAGCGACCAGCGGCACACGGGAGCAAGTTTGGCGCCGTTTCTTGAGGACAGGGATCCCGACAACTGGCGCTCCCATCTGTGCACCCAGCTGAATGGTGTCGAGCTGTACTACACCCAACGGGCTGTCTTCAGCGACCGCTACAAGTATGTGTTCAACGGGTTTGACTTCGACGAGTTCTACGATTTGGCAAAGGATCCGCACGAGATGGTGAACCGGATTGACG
This sequence comes from uncultured Caldilineaceae bacterium, assembly GCA_964566955.1. Classification (GTDB taxonomy): domain Bacteria; phylum Chloroflexota; class Anaerolineae; order Caldilineales; family Caldilineaceae; genus Bin34. Next base: position 3,123 of record CAZMKQ010000064.1, read on the forward strand.
ACCCTTCGTACGAGGAGGTGCGCAAGGATTTGATCAGACACCTTTGGGAGTTTGCCCGGCAGGAGGACGATCACATTTTCAACCCGTACGGCACCGTGGCATTGCTGCCGTACGGCCCCACCCTGGCCAATGCAGACGACTGAGCGGCCGGGCCTGCGGCGTTGCCGGCCCGAGGTCCGGCCAGGTCGCACCCGGTTCGACTTCGGGTGCATCGCGGTTGCCGTGCCGTTGGCGGCTGTGCCGGCGGACCTGTCTGCGGTATCGGGACGAGATCGGAATGGAATTCGGAAGGCATGTGCTCATGAACGAGGATGAACGATATCTGTTTGACCTGCAGGGGTTTCTGGTGGTGGAAGACGCCCTGGATGCCGACCAGCTGACCGCCTTGAACGCAATCCTGGATCGGCGCGTTGAGGACGAGGTTGCCGCGGAAGACCACACGCATCGGTTTCTTGACCTGTTGGAATGGGGCAAGCCATACCAGGAGCTGGTCGACAATCCACGCGTCGTCGACTACCTGGCGGAACTGGTTGGTGATCCGCTGCGGTTGGATCACGTCTATCTCGACATCATCAGGTCGGGCAAGGGCCCAATTGGAACCTCGCTGCACGGTGGCGCGACTCCCCTGCATCCCACGCACTACTACCGGCACCGAAACCACACGATGCGCAACGGCCTGTTTGTCGTGGCCTACAACCTGTACGACGTGAATCCGGGTGACGGCGGGTTTGCGGCCGTGCCCGGCAGCCACAAGAGCAACTACACCTTTCCGAGCCATTGGAAGGAGCTGGACGGGAGCCAGGATCTGCCGTTTGTGGCCAAAGTCACCGGCAGGGCGGGAACCGCCATCTTGTTTACCGAGGCCATGACCCACGGTACGTTGCCTTGGCATGGCCGGGAACGGCGCACCATCTTCTACAAGTATTCCCCTCCCGCCGTGTCCTGGTCCAACCGGTACTTCAACGCTGCCGACTATCCGGCGATGACTGAGCGGCAAAAGGCCATGTTGGCACCGCCAAGTGCCCTCGCATCCCCGTTTCTGAACGGCGGCTGACGCCGGAAAGTGGCCCTCTCCACTTTCCGTGCTCCAGTGCGGCCGGAGCGTGTCGGAATAGATTGGTTCAAGCCGATCGCCAAGGCAGCTGCCGGTGTTTGCCCGACCGGATCGTTGCCGTTTGGACACGTCCCCGGCTTCTGTAGACTGTACCGCAAATCCCGATTCCGCCGTGGTTGACGCTTTGGATGCGCAATCCAACAGCGGCCGGGATTTCACGGTGATTCGATTCCCAGAGTAAGTGAAGCATGTCCCAAGTTCCTTCAACGCCGCTTGGTCGCCCCGTAGACCTGTCTGCTGTCTACAACGCCACACGCGCCGGCCTGCCGGCCGCACTGCACCCCGGAAGGGCTTTGGATCCGGGATACGGCAAAGTGGCTTTTTGGGGGTTGCCGTTCCTGTTGGGAGGGGTTTCGTCGTCGGACCCGGATGTAATTCACCTGACGAACAACACGGTCAATGTCGCACTGGATGGTGCCCTCGCCAACTGGCTGGTCTTCCTGCACTGTGTTGAGGACATCAAAACAAACTACCTGGCGGGATTTGCGGATGATTCAATGGACGGCAATTCTGTGGGCGACCCGGTAGCGGAATACGCGCTGGGCTATGCCGACGGATCCCGTCACACACAACCCATTCGCCGAAGGTTTGCGATCCAGCAGTTGCGGATTGGCTGGGGTGCCAGTGCCTTCGAAGCTGTTCCCCACCGGCCGCACACCGTGGATCCGACAATGATGGAAGCCTATGCCATGGGTGTCACGCCCCGCACCGGCTACGGGTACGGAGAGGTGCGCCACAATTCGGGCAGGCAGGCGGGCCGGGAGGGCGAAAACCTGTGGGTATACGCCATGCCCAATCCACATCCGGACCTGCCATTGGACATGCTGGAGCTGACGGGCCGCGGCGAGGAAGCTGCCATCTTCGGCCTGTCGCTGGTGCAGACGGTACAAAACCCATTGCGCTGGGAGCCGCGTCGCAAACTGCGGGTGCCCCTGCCACCGGGCTTGGAAATCTCGGAGACCGGGGATGTCCTGGATTTGGACATGGACATGGGCATGGTCATCTCGGCCCGCCCCGTGCTCGTCTACGACCCCGCATCCTGGAAGCCGGATCCATTCGACCGGCAACCGGCTGTCAGCACCGACGAGATCGTGGTCGAATACGCCGCCCATCCCGATGCTCGACTGTTTGCGGCCACCAGGGAGGGGGGCAGTCTGGTGGCCGACCTGGCGCAGGTTCCCGATGCGGACTGCGGCTTGCAGGTTGTCGAACCGGCCAGCCGGCCGGTGAAGCTGCGCTTCCGCCTCAGGGAGAACGGACAGCCCATCGCCGTCCGCCTGCATCTGCACGGTGCCCACGGCGAATACCTGCCGCCGCGCGGAGGGCACCGGCGGGTCAATGGCAACTGGTTCGAGGACAACTATGGGGAGTTCGTGAACGGTGCCAACCAGTACGCCTACGTGCACGGGGATGTTGAGGCCGAATTGCCCTTGGGGCCCGTATACCTTGAAGCCGTGTACGGGCTGGAAGCGCTGCCCCACCGGGAAGTCCTCGACATCGGGCCGGAGACCGAGGAGGTGGTTGTTGAGCTGGATCGCGTGCTTCGGTGGCGCGAGCAGGGATGGGTGTCGGCCGACACGCACGTCCATTTCCTAAGTCCGACCACGGCCCTCTTGGAAGGCGCTGCCGAGGGTCTGAACGTGGTCAACCTGCTGGCCAGCCAATGGGGGGAGATGTTCTCCAATGTCACCGACTTCGACGGCGCCACCACCTTGGGCGCCCGCGACTTCGGCGGCGACGGCGAGTATCTGGTCCGGGTCGGCACCGAAAACCGCATGCATGTGCTCGGCCATGTCTCGCTGTTGGGTTACTCGGGCGAGATGATTCACCCCCTGTGCACGGGCGGTCCCAACGAGTCCGCCATTGGCGATGCACAGGAAGTCACCATGGCCCAGTGGTCCCGGCGCTGCATCGAGCAGGGCGGCCTGGTCATTTCGCCCCATGGACCCAATCCCCAGGGCGAACGGGCGGCCGACGTGGTCCTGGGTTTGGTGCACGGCATCGAAATGATGGTGATGAATCCGTACAGCCAGCAGATCAGCAAGTACGGCATCGCCGACTGGTACCGCTTCCTGAACCTCGGGTACCACATCCCGGTGGTCGGGGGTTCGGACAAGATGATGGCCGGCGCCCTGCTGGGCGGGATACGGACCTATGCCAACCTGGGAGCCCGGGAATTCACCTACGAGAACTGGATGGATGCCGTCCGCGACGGGGACACGTTCGTGACCATCGGACCGCTGGTGGACGTTGCGGTGGAAGGGCAGAGGCCCGGGACCAGGGTCCGTCTGCCGGCATCCGGCGGCACGGTGGCCGTGGAGTGGAAGGTCGAATCGGTCCGGGTGCCGATTCACCGGGTGGAGGTGGTTGCCGGCGGCAGAATCGTCCAGCTTGAGGATGGCAACGGCGGACGCGCCCTGAAGGGCACCTGCTCGGTACAGGTCACGGAGTCAACCTGGATCGCCGTACGGGTGCGCGGAACCTATACCGAGGATCCCGAACGCATCGCGGCCCACTCCTCGGCCATCATGGTTACGTTGGAAGGCTCGGCCCACTTCAACGACGAGGCTGCGGTCTCCCTGTTGGCGCAGATTGAAGGCACACAGGCCTATCTGGAAACCATCGCCACACGGCCGGACGAACAGCGCTTCCAAGCCATGCGCCTGGTCCTGGAACAGGCCTACAATCGGCTGCACCAGCGGATGCATGCCAAGGGTATATTTCATCAACATCCCCACGGGAAGTGAGGTTGAGCACCGGGGCGTCCCGGATAGGAATGGCGAATCACGGGTGTGGCGACAGCGAAATTCGTCCAAACTGACGGTTGGATCTGGTGATACCAGGGCGGAACCGGTTCTCTTGTTTGTGCCAAGCCGGTCGGTGAGAGGAGGTTTCGGTGTTCCTTGGGCAACTGCCAGGACGCTTCCGCGTTGGCAACAACGACCCCATGGTCAAGAAGGTGGGCATGAGTAGGTACGGACGCCTCGGGGTGGTTCCGTTCGTCCTGGCAATGGTGTGTTTGGTTGTGGCCGCCTGTGCGCCCCTGCCACCGGTTCCGGCACCGCCGCCGTTCACGATACCGCCTGAACGGTTGACCGGACACCAGCTGCTGGTCGTGCGGGAGGCCGACGGCAACCTGGCGGTTGTGGATCCGGCCACGGGTGAGCGGGTTCAACTGACGGACGACGCCTCCGCCACGGTGGTTCATGGACAACCGGTGTGGTCGCCGGCAGCCGCCGAACTGGCCTGGGTACGGTCGGAGCTTGAGGGTACGCGGGCTTCCGGACAGGTCCTGGTGGCGGATACCGCAGGCACCGTCCGCTTGCGCGTGGCCACGGTGTTTCCGCCCTTCTACATGTACTGGAATCCGCAGGGCACCAGGCTGTCGTTGCTCGGCAACTGGACGATGGATGGCCAGCCCA
>CAZMKQ010000064.1:7668-19307 GCA_964566955.1 uncultured Caldilineaceae bacterium
TGACGTGGGTGCTCCGTTCTACTACGACTGGGCGCCGGACGGGGAACGGATGCTGGTGCACAGGAACGCCAGTACCGTATGGGTCGGTTCGCCCGAGCAGCCGCAGCCCATTACGGATTCGAGTTCGGCATTCGCTTCTCCGGCCTGGCTGCCGGACAGCGAGTCGATCGTCTACGGCGATCTGCGGGACGGTGTGGCCACACTGGTTCGGGCCGACCTGGACACAGGAGAGGAAGAGGTGGTGACCTGGTATCAGGGTGCGCACCTGGCGGTCTACCCGGATCCCACAGGCGACCGCCTGGCCGTGATTGAAACCTCGGACATGGTACCTGTCAATGCCTTCGGGCCGCTGTACCTATATTCGCTGGAACCGGCCACGCTTGAACAGATCACCACGCTGCCGGTCATGGCCGCGTTCTGGTCCCCGGATGGGGAGCGTCTGTTGTTCTGGGAAGGGGACCTGTCCGGCCGGCCGGGTGATTTCAACCTGCGCATTTGGTCCGAGGATGGGATCAGGGAGGTCGGCGCGGCCCACAGCCCGTCGGATTTCCTGCAACGGTACCTGTACTTTTCGGACCAGTATGCCCGCAGCCATACACTGTGGTCCGCCGATTCCCGCTGGATTGCCTTTGCCGCGGAAGGCCCGTCCGGGCAAAATGAGATCCGAATCCAGGAAGTCGGTTCCCTGGCATCTCCCGCACAGGTTCTGGCGGGGGACCTGGTTTTCTGGTCCAGGCACATACATTCGGAATAGTGGGCGAACATGCAGACATCAACCGCCTCCTCGATGTTTCCGTGGCCGGGAACCCGCCAGGCCGCGGTGTCACTGTCGTTTGACGACGGCATGGCGTCCCAGCTGGCACGGGCCGTCCCCATGCTGGATCGCGCCGGTTTCCAGGGCACCTTCTACCTCAATCCGCGCGACGGCTGGGAACGGGATCTGGAGCCGTGGCGCGCCGTTGCGGCAAACGGGCACGAACTGGGCAACCACACCGTTACCCATCCCTGCTCCCGCCAGTTTGGCTGGAGCGACGACGGTACGCGCCGGCCGCTGGAGAGGTTGACCCTGTGGGATATTGAGCAGGACATTGCGCTGGCTGCCGAACGCCTGCATGCCTTCTGTCCCGACCAGGGCCGGGTCTCGTTTGCCTATCCCTGCTATCAGACCTGGATTGGCGAAGGCGCCGCACACCAGAGCTATGTTCCCGTGGTGACCCGATACTGCACGGCGGGCCGGGCCCGGGGCGAGCGGACCGCCGACCCCGCCACCTGCGATCTGTTCCATCTCAATTCGCTGCCGGTGGAGTTCCGGCAGGGCGGCGAACTGGTGGCGCTCGCCGAGGAAACCCTGGAGGACAAGCGCTGGGCCATTTTCACGTTCCACGGGATCGAGGAAGGCCACCTGTCCGTGACGGAACAGGCCCTGCAGACACTGGTGGACTGGCTGGGCCGGAATGCGGACAGGGTTTGGGTGGACACGGTGCAGCGCGTGGCCGACCATGTGCGTAGTCAACGTGACACCTCCGCGGCAGGGCCCGTGTCGGGCTCCTGATCCGTTCCGCCCTTAAACTGCCGGCATGTTCTCCGCGCTTCAGCCCCGATACAACCGACTGGTCGGGCGCGTCAGCTGGCTTTGGCTGCAGGTGTGGCTGCTGACCCTCCTGGTGGTTGTGCAGCTGGTCGTGTTCCAAGTCGTCGTGCCGCCGTGGCAGCACTTTGACGAGCCGGCCCACTTTCGCCATGCCTGGTCCCTGGTCAACCTGGTGCCGGCACAGCAGGCGGCGGTGTTCACCCCCCTCGATCCCGTCATGGTCCGCGAGACGTTGGGATCCATGGTGGAGAACGCCTTCTACCGCGAGCTGACAGCGCCCAACTATCTGCGCACCCACGGCCTCGATACCCTGGGCCACAGCCAGAGTGTCGAGTTCCGGATGTACTACGACTGGGTGGGTTGGCCCCTGCGGATTTTCCGGCAGGCCGACATTACGACCCAGTTGCTGGCCGGGCGCGCCGTGACCGGCATCTTTCTGCTGATCGTGGTCTGGTCCAGCATCGGACTGATGCGGTCGCTGACCCGGCCCGGCAATCGGCTGCGCTGGCTGGTGCCGCTCTGTGTCGTCCTGGTGGCGCCGGTGGCCGACCTGGCCACGGCCGTCAACAACGACATCGTGGCCGTGGCCGGTTTCTCCCTGTTCCTGTGGGGCGCGGTGCACGGTCTGTCGCGCCGCATGACCCTGCTGCATACCCTGTGGATCATGGCAGCCTTGGCCTTCACCGTGGCGGCCAAGCAGGCCCTGTTGTTTGTCCTGCCCCTCGCGCCGCTGGCGGTGGCGATGGGACTGTGGAACAACCTGGGCATGCGCATGCGTTGGCTGTGGCTGGTGTCCGTGTTGGCGGCGGTGGTCCTGGCGATGCTGACCCTGAGGCTCGACCATGCTGCCTTCTGGGTAACGCGCTGGCTGAATGACACGCCGGGTCGGGTTGTCCACGAGCACGCGGTCCACGGCGAATACGCCATTCCGGCGGTCGTGGGTTCGGAACCCATCTACCAGCGGCTGCCCGATGACTGGGTCGTGCAGCATCCGGAGTTTCTCCTGAACTTCGGTGCCTGGGTCTGGGCCGACGAACCGGTCGAGATTCCGTTGCTGGGCTTCGCCTTTGTCGCCGAGGATGCGAACTTCATGTTCACCGAAGTGCTCGGCAGCGAGGAACCGGTGCGGGTGACGCAAGAGCCGCAGTTTGTGACCCGCAAGTTCTGGGTTCCCAGAGAGGCAGTCATCCTGTATGTTTTCCTGTGGCCGTACACCTTGGTGGCGCAGGAGTCGATCAACCAGGTCTACTACGACGGCATGGTCCTGATGGAGGGTGTGGTGGACACCGCGCAGGTCCCGGTGTACACGACCAGCGACGGGCGGTACGTCCAGTGGGGGGAGCGTTCGGCGCAAAACCTGGTCCGCAATCCGTCGGCGGAACGGGCCTGGCCCGCCTTTCTGAAGCAGATCGACCTGGCCGTGCAGGAGGTTGCGGAGTGGCATCCGTCGGCCGTGCTGCACCGCATCCTGGACCTGCGGTGGTCCGGCAGCATCCTGTGGGTTGAGCAGCCTCGATTCATGCTGCTCAACCTGTTCAACCGCTTGGCCTGGGGCGGTGTCAACCTCCCGGGCGGCTTTTGGGGGCCACTCACGCTGGGCCTGTTTGCACTGGGCATTGTGGGCAGCGGCGTCCATATCCGTTCCCTGCTCCAGGATCCCGAATCCGAGCACCGCGACCGGGGTCTGCTGACCGCCTACGGCTTTCTGGCCATCAGCCTGGTTCTGATTTGGATTGGGGCCGACCTGTGGATTGCGCGGTTCATGTGGATGGACGACCTGCACCTGTCCGACACGCGCTATACCTTCCCGGCCTGCATCATCACGGTGGGCATCATGGCCGGAGGCATACAGGCTCTGGGCAACCGCGCGGGGCGGTGGCGGGACGCGGCCACGACCTTGGTGGCCGTGTTGTTCCTGGCCTTCAACGTGGCCGCCGTGGTGGCCTACGTCGACACGTTTCGGGGCCTGATGTAGGAGTGGGAACCAAGCCGTCCGGGGGGACGGTTTTTCCGGCTGCCGGCCCCGCTTTGTATACTGTTCCGCTGTCCGCAGGTGGCGGACCGGACTGTTGGAGCGGGCGTGAAACGAGAGGAACAGTGACCGTGGCTGACAACATCATCATCCAGGCGGAGCCTCGGACGGCCAAGGGGCGCGGCCTGAACAAGCTTCGCGCGTCCGGCAAGACCCCCATCGTGCTGTACGGCAAGACCCGCGAGGCAACGGCCCTGCAGGTGGATGCGCGGGCTCTCGCCAATGTGGTGCAGGCCAGTGGTCTGTCCCAGCTCATCGACATGCAGATCGAGGGCCAGTCGACGCTCGTGCTTTTGCGCGAGGTGCAGCGACATCCGGTCAGGCATCACATCCTGCACGTGGATGCCTACGCGTTGCAGATGGACGAAAAGCAGATCCTGCAGATTCCGATCGTGGCGGAAGGCGAGCCGGACTCGGCCATCTCCTCCGATCTGATCATTATGCAGAACATGGACACGATCACGATCGAGACCTTCCCCGATCGGATCCCGCAATCGGTGCCGATTGACCTGTCCCTGCTGACCATGGACAACAACATCACCATTTCCGATCTGACGCCGATTGAGGATGTGGACTTCGTGCACGAGCCCGACGAAGTGATCTTCAGCCTGACGCGCAGTGCTGCCGTGGAAGTCGAGGAAGCGCCTGAAGAGGCTGCGATCGACGAAGACGACGTCGAGGTGGAAGAGGAAGCGGCTGCCGAAGGCGAATAGGCCTGCAGGGCGGCGGTCTCCCCCGGTTGCTCGGCACGGCGCCGCTTGGCCGAACACACGTCCATGTGAAAGGCAGGGGGCTTGGCCGTTGTGGTGCCGGAGTGCCCGCCCGCCATGTGTGATGGAAGCCGGCCCCCAACCATCCAAGGTTCTTGACACGGGTGCGTGAAGGCAGCCATCTGTTCGGATGGCTGCCTTTGTTTCTCGGGGACGACCCAATTCCTGCGCGTGGGTGCCGCCCGCATCATGGATTGGGACAGGATCGGCGATGCCGGCACCAAGCGTCAGCGTGTTCAACCACAGCGCAGGAGCTCTTCGACTTCCGGAACCGTGGGTCTGCCCGTGCCCGGGTGCGGCACGGCGGCCGCTCCCACGACATTGGCCAGCCGGCCGCGTGGAGGGCCAGGCCTTGCAATGGACCGCTGAGCAAACCTGCCGCAAAGACATCCCGGCCCCGAACGTGTTCACCGCCTTGGCGGCCGGTGCAGCACCCCCTTCGGTGGTCACGATGTGGCTCCGCAGGCACTGTCCTTGACGCCGATCCTGTCTTCAGTCCGGTGCGCAGCCGATCCTCCAGGCTGCCCCAACCTTCCAGGCTGCCCCAACCTTCCAGGTTGTTCCCCAGCAAGCAGCAGTGCCCGGCACCCGCACCGACGGGTACGGTGCCATGGACACGGTTCCAGGCCGCGGCGCCGTGGTGCACATGGCTGTTCCCTGAACCGGTACACGTCAGGCTCGGTGCGGGCGCTGCGACCTTACGGGCGAGGGTCCGCGGCCCGGCACCATTCCGTGTCCGGCAACGCCGCCTCCCGGAACTCGTCTCCCCGTGGACGATTGGGGCCGTCACGTGCAAAGTGCCCGGCCAACGCCCCTGCCCGCGCAGAGGTTTTGAGCGGTGCATGGATGCGAACCCGTTAACACACCGGCGGCGGTGTCCGTGGCAATCCCGCCGTTCAACATGTGCGGCACAGTGTCGTTCAGCATTGAACCCCTGGTCACTGCTCCGGGATTGTTTCGGGTGGTTTGTGCCACGCGGCACGGCGTCGCTATTCCGGTGGTTCCGGCGGGAGTGGGGCGCCGTACAGGAACTGCTGCGGGTTGACGGGCACACCGTGGATGCGCACTTCCCAGTGCAGGTGCGGACCCGAGCTGATGCCCGAACTTCCCACCAGGCCCACCAGGTCGCCGGTTTCGACGAAGTCCCCTTCCTCCACCGAGATCTCGCTCAGGTGCCAGTAGCCGGACAAGACCCCCTGACCATGGTCCAGGACCACCGCAAGGCCCTTGGTGACGAGGTCCTCGGCCAAGGCGACGGTCCCGGGCAAGGGCGCGGTGATCTGCTCACCGACAGGAGCGTAATAGTCCCAACCTGTGTGAAAGGTCGCGTAGATGGGTACGGGGGAGCGGTAATCGCGGCGGGAGCCGAAGACGGATGTGGTCGGGTATCCCTCCGGGATGGGACGTTGCCAAGGTTCATTGGACCACTGGCGGGGCAGGTGGCTTCGGTTCCAGATTGCGGTCAGGAGATTGGTCTCTTCCTGCAAGGCCTCCACCGATAGCCGGGCCGCAACATTGCCGTCCACGACAATGATCTCGTGTCGCCAGGGGCCCGGCTGAAACACCTCAAGCCGCAGTTCCCCGGCCACCCGGACACCGGCCTGCGACAGGTAGGAGACCGTGACCGTCACCGGGCCCGACTCGGTCAGGGGATCGATGGGGATCGGGCTGTAGTGGAATTGTTGTTGCCCCTGGGCCTGCGGTTGCGGTACCTGGGTCAGGTGGAGCTTGGTGCCGCCCAAATGGGCGGAGGGTTGTATGCCGGGATGGGACGAGAGCAAAAGGTATCCGGTTTGGCCCGCGCCAATGTACGGGCTGAGGTACTCCACCGTGACTTGTCCCAAGGCATGGGTTTTGCGCGGATCGGCCAGGTCGGGCAGAAACAACGGCTGTCCGGGGAACAGGCGCTGGTCCTGCGCGATGCTGTTGGCGGCGGACAGCCAGGCGACCGGAATGCCGTGGGCCTCGGCCAACATCGCCAGGGTCTGCCCGGGAAAGGCGGGTTTGATGGCCATCGGCACAAAGGTGTCGACAATCGCTGCGGCTCCCGGCAGCGGAACGATCAACAGGTGCTGCTCCGACAGTACGGTGGTTGGCGACAGGCCGTTGATGTGGGCCACGAGCGCTGCCGAAACCTGGTGACGGTCGGCGATTTCGCCCACGGACCGGTTCTCGCCCGGCACGAGCAGCCAGTGTTCGTCGTTCTGGGCATGGGTGTGGGGGGCAAGCCCGGGCACGAGCCAGGCCAGCAGGAGAACGGCCAGCAGGGCGGCCGCGACCGATTTGGCGGGAAGGGACTTGCGAGCAAACATGGCACCAAACGTGGTCCGGCGATGGCGGCAATCGGTCGGACGGACGATGCCTTCCGCTGTGGTTGTCGATACCGACGGCAAAGCTAATGGGGCAGATAGCCTATCCAGGGGAGATTGCGGTATTTCTGCTGGTAGTCCAGACCATAGCCGATGACAAAGAGGTCCGGAATCTCAAAGCCAAACCAATCCACCGGCCAGTTTGCCTGGTTCGGCAGGCGTTTGTAGAGCAGGGAGATGTAGCGAACCGAGGCCGGGTTCATGGTGTCCAGACGAGCCGCAATCTGGCGCAGGGTCTGGCCGGTGTCCACGATGTCTTCGACGACCAGCAGTTCCTTGCCCTCCAGGTCCAGATCGGGGCGCATGTAGATTTCCACCGTGTTGCCTGGCCGCAGGTTGTTGCCATAGCTGCTGGCGGACAGGAACTCGACCTCCGGGTAGATCGTCATGTATCTCAGGAGGTCCACGGCAAACACGAGGCTGCCGCGCAGGACCGGCACCAGCACCAGTTCCTTGTCGCTGAAATACTCGGAGAGCTCCGCCGCCATGGACTGGACCCGGTCCTGGATTTGCTCGGCGGAAAACAGGGGTTCGACCCTGTCCAGGAATTCCAGGTCGGTGCTGGTGGTCATCGGTGCTTGGGCTTCAACGTCGTTGCCGGGATGGGGACAACAGGTCCCGGCCGGATCAGTCCGGCCGCGGGGATTCCTCCACCCCATTCTAGGACTTGGCCCGGCCGATTCAGAATTTTAACCCGCCTCCGCCTCCGTCCGCCGAATCACCTCGAGCAGTTCCGCCAGCATCATGGCGGTGGCGCCCCAGATATGGTGCCCGTCCACATGGAAAAAGGGCACGTCGACATCAAGGTGCCCGATGTTCCAAATCTCCCGTTTGCGGCATGCGGGATCGAGCAGCAGGGCCAATGGGCATTCCAATACGGTCTTGACCTCGGCCGGATCCGGATGAAACGCCGGCACGGCCGCCATCAGACCCACACTGGGGGTGACCATGTAGTGGCTGTTGGGGATGTAGACCGGGGTCAGTTGGCCCAGAACCCGGATGCACGAGCCGGGAACGCCGATTTCCTCCACGGTCTCCCTCACGGCGGTGGCCGCAAGATCCGGATCGCCGGCTTCCCGCTTGCCGCCGGGCAGGGCGATTTGCCCGCTGTGCGGCCCATCGTATCGGGGCCGTTCGATGAACGGCAGGTGTACATGGCCGTCCCTGGCATAGAACAGAAACAGTACTCCGGCCTGGCGCAGGGAACTCTGCTGGCGGTTCGCGTTGTTGCGCCGGGGATCGGGAGCCATGGTCTGCTGCACGGAGTGCCCCGGCAACGGTTGCTGCAGGCCCGACTTGAGCCGGGTCGACAGGGTGCGGAGGTCGGAAAGCAACAGCTCGTCGTCCTATGGGCATGGGCGCCAGTGCAACCGGAGCACCGGGCGGCCCGGTTCACGCACGGCGTAGGCTGCGGCCTGGCGCAGTCCGCAGACCCAGACCGGATCGCCGTCTGCCGTGTACACAACCGGCCAGTTGGCCCGCAGCGAACCATGAATTCTGGCGTCCCGCAGGATGTGGCGGATTTGCTTTTGGCCCGCATGCATGCCGACGGGTTGCAATCTCAGCTGCGGCATGGCCGGCTCCAAGCGGAGGCTGTTGCCGTGGGCCTCCAAGCTTGCCAGATCCAGGTAGACCTGCCATGGGTAGGGATCATCGCGCATTTGGGACATCGACGGGGGATGTTCGCACCGCATGGCCGCAAGCGTCCAGCCCGGCAGTCGGAGGTCCGTCCCGGCCAGCGGTATGGAAGCAGGGCGCCAACCGGGCGGCAGACGCGGGGCGTTGACCGGGAAGGGCATGGTGCCGCGTTTGTGAAGCGAGAGCAGATCCTTGACGGCGGGCAGGTCGAACACCCGCACCGGGGGGCGATGCCATACGGACCAGCACAGATCCCCGAACCATGGCCTTGGCCCGCGGGACCCGTCCGCGGTCTTCAGTTGCCGACACAACTCGTCCAACCGGGCGGTGGAGAGCTGCCGGTTGCGGTGCAGGCGGGCGGCAGCCTGTGCCAGCATGCCGCGTTGCTGCCAATGTGGGGCATCCCGCAGAGCAGAAAGGCGCATGATCACCGATTGGTCGGTATGTGGCACGTCCGGCTGTGGCAGCGCCAGTTCGGACCGGGCCAGGTGGTCCGCGTGGATTCGTTCCAGGGCCTGGATGTCCGGACGCCACAACTCCATCTGGTTCGCCAGGAACCCGACCGTGTCGGTGCGCAAGGCGACCAACTGGGGCACCACTCGGTGCCGCACGCGATTGCGCAGATGGCTCTCGTCCAGGTTTGAGCGATCCTCCTCCCACCGCTCGTTCCAGGCCTCCAGACAGGAGCGGATGTCATCGGGTGTCCATGCCAGCAGCGGCCGCCAGAGCAGGATTTCGACATCGTCCTGCCGGGTCGGCCGGCAGGGGGTAGAAAGGGCACTCCACTCTTCCATGCCGCGCAGGCCGGACAGGTGGGTGCCCCGGATCAGATTCATCAACAGCGTTTCCACCTGGTCGCCGGCATGATGTCCGGTTGCGATGGCTGCGGTTTGGCCGGGAGTGGCCAACCGCCGGGCGGTTTCGGCCAGCAGCCGGTAGCGGCCCTCCCGCCACCGGGCCTGCCGATTGCGAACCGGCGTCCGGTCGGCCTCCGTCAGTTCCAGCCCGTGGAATGGCAGATTCAGGCGTGCGGCCAGTGACCCGACCGACGCGGCAACGGCGGCGGATTCCTGCCGGTATCCGTGATCCACATGACATACGTGAATGGTGCAGGCTGTATCCTGAAGGGCCTGGTGCAGCATGCGCAACAGGAATGTGCTGTCCGCTCCGCCGCTCACCGCGGCCAATACCGCGACGGGGCTGCGCTCTCCCCGGCCTGCCAGGCTGCGGGCCATGGCATCGGCCAGGCAGGCGAGGCGGTGGTGCAGGGAAGCAGTTGGTGTCATGGCTTGGCCGGCCCGTCGGGGCCGATCTTGATCTGGAACGACAAAGCTTATGGTGCCCCAATCCAACGCGGCGGACGGTGTCGTGTGCAGAAGGCCGGCGATTTTGTAGAATCAGGGCCGCCAAGTCCTGGTCCGCTTGCCTGGGGGGCTCGGTGTCCGATCCGGTTGTGTTCGTTGGATGCGGTATCAACACAGTTGGTGTCGGGCGGCACAAGGTCCAGGGACGGCGCACGCCGCACCTCGGTTCCCTCCGCCATTCCGTCACAGACGCCACAGCCATTCCACCGCAGCATAGGGAGACCGTTGGGTGTTCAACCCAATCGACTGGTTCCTGGGTCTATTCTCGTTTGACATAGGCATCGATCTCGGAACAGCGAACACGCTGGTCCATGTCATTCGCGAAGGGATCGTAATCGAGGAGCCATCCGTGGTGGCAATTGACCGATCCGGTCAACGCCGCAACCGGGTGCGTGCCATCGGGCGCGAGGCGCGCGAGATGGTGGGGCGCACCCCGGCCCACATCATGGCGGTGCGGCCGTTGCAGGACGGGGTCATCTCGGACTTCGATGTCACGGAGAAGATGATCCACCACTTCATCGGCAAGGTGCACGGCAATCGCATCCTCGGCGGTGCCAGGCCGCGGGTGGTCATCGGAATTCCCTCCGGCGTCACGGAGGTGGAAACCCGGGCCGTCAGGGAGGCCGTGCTGCGCGCGGGCGCCAGGGAGGTGCAACTGGTGGAGGAGCCGTTGGCGGCGGCCATCGGCGCCGGTCTGCCGGTGGCCGAGTCGATCGGTTCCATGATCGTGGACATTGGGGGCGGCACCACCGAAGTCGCGGTGATCTCCCTGGGCGGCATTGTCGTCTCCCGGTCCATCCGGGTCGCCGGCGATGAAATGAACGAGGACATCATCAACTTTGCCCGGCAGAAGTACAACCTGTTGATTGGTGAACGGATGGCGGAGCGGTGCAAGGTGGAGATCGGGTCCGCCTATCCCATGGAACAGGAGCGGACGGTGTTTTTGCGCGGTCGCAATCTGATCACGGGCCTGCCGGAAGCGACGGAGGTCAGTTCCATCGAGGTCAGGGAGGCGCTGTCCAGCTCGCTGGAAGTCATTGTGGAGGCGGTGCGCGGCACCCTGGACGAAACCCCGCCGGAACTGATGGCCGACCTGATGGAGTATGGAATTGTGCTGGCCGGAGGGGGCGCGCTGTTGCAGGGACTGGCCCAGCGCATCCAGGACGAGTCGCACATCAACGTCTACGTGGCGGAGAATCCGCTTACCTCGGTGGCCGTGGGGACCGGCATGGTCCTGGAACGGCCGGACTACTATCGGGATACCCTGACCGGGATCCAGCGGCGAGGTTTACGCTGATCGCCCGGGTTTTCGTTCCGCCCATGCACCTATGGCAGGTCGCCTGACGATGAGAGACACGACGCGTCCGGGGATTTTCGGCGACTTGGGGGTGCGTCTGCTGATCCTGGTATTGGCTTCGCTCCTGTTGTTTGCCATGCAGCGGTCGGGCCAGTTTCAGGGCATCCGCGCGGTGCTGGCGCGGGTTGCGTCGCCGGTGCAGTGGCGGATGATGGTGGAGACCAGCCGCTTCGCGGACTCGCTGGGCGAAGCACGGCGGAACCGGGCCGCACTCGCCGAAGCAGGGACCCTGGCCGCGGCCAATGAGATTCTGTCCGCCGAGAACGCCGTTCTCCGGGAGGCGCTGGCGGAGAACGAGCGTCTGCGCGCGCAACTGGCGTACGGCACGGCGAATCCTCGCTTCACCTTCCAGGGAGCGCATGTCATAGGGCGGGGGCTCGGGTTCGATCCGCAGGATTCGCAGGAGAGTCTGATCATCGACGCCGGCCGCAACCGGGGACTGGCCGTTGGCATGCCGGTCATTACGCCGGTGGGACTGGTGGGACGCGTGAGTACCGTGACCGACCGCACGGCCCGGG
>CAZMKQ010000064.1:19353-25947 GCA_964566955.1 uncultured Caldilineaceae bacterium
CCTGTTGTTGTTGGACCAGAGGAGTTCGGTCAGTGCCCTGTTGCAAAACAGTCGGGTGAGCGGACAGATCGAGGGGGTGGCCGGCGGAAGTCTGGAAATGGTCTTCATTACGGCCGCCGATCCCATTATCCCGGGCGAGTTGGCCGTAACCTCCCGCTTGGGCGGGACGCTGCCCCAAGGCATTCCCATCGGAGTTGTCCAGGAGCTTGTGACGGCCAGCGGCACCTCTGCGGTACGTGCGGCCATCGAACCGGTTGTTGACTTCCAACGGTTGGAGTCCGTGATGGTCCTGACCGGTTTCGCATTGGAGGGCAACGGCGCGAACGGAGGCTCCGGGGACAACGGTTCGGATCGGCCCTGACCGGCCGGGGGATCCTGCATGCAACAGCAACGCACGAATACTTTCCTGGTTCTGTTGGCGGTTCCGGTGCTGGCCCTGCTGGTCATGTTGCAGGCCACGGTGGGCGCCCGCGTGGCCCTGTTCGGCATCAAGCCGAACCTGGTGCTCCTGGTGGTTCTGCTCTGGACCCTGCTGCGGGGCCGGCGGGAAGCCCTGCTCGTCGCGTTCACGGGGGGATTCTGGCTGGATTTCCTAGCGCTTACCACGTTGGGAATTTCCAGTTTGGCCCTGATCCTGTCCTCCTTCATCACCGGCATCGGCAGGCGCGCCGTGCAACCCACCCAGATACTGGTTCCCGTGGGGGTGGGCATCCTGGGCTCCCTGATCTACGCCGCCGTGCACTGGGTGGGACAGGCCGTGGCCACCGGATCGCTGTGGACGCTGACCAGCCTGCCGGACTACTGGGGCATCCAGCCGCTGTATCAGGTTGCGGCCATGCTGTTGCTGACCCCCTGGCTGTACGGGCGTGTGTCCCGCACGCCGGACCTGGGATCCGAAGGCGGTGTTTAGTTCCTCGCCGGCCGTACACCCCGACGGGTCCGGCCGGTATGTGCGGATCGGGGTCCGGCTGGCCCTGATCGTCCTGTTGGGACTGTTGATGGGGCGTCTGTACCAGCTTCAGGTGCGTCAGCACGAAACCTTGGCGGCCCAGGCGGACGCCAATCGGCTGCGGAGGATCGAAATTCCGGCCTCGCGCGGCCTTATCTTCGACCGGAACGGCGAACTGCTGGCACGCAACCGTCCCAGCTACCAGCTGGCCATTGTGCCGGAGGAACTGCCGGACGACGACCTGGATACGGAGATCGATGAAGAGTACGAGGCGATTCTGCAAATCCTCGAGTCCCTGGGCCCCAACCTTGACCGGAATGCCGTGCTCGACATGCAGCGCAATCTGCACCGGAGTCTGGGGTGGTTGGACTACAGGCGGATTCTGGTCGACAACAAAGTGTCCTTTTCCGTATTCGAGATTCCCTATCGCGAGTTCGTCGACCTGCTGATCCAGATTGGTGCCGTCGACGGGACTGCGGCCGAGAGTGCTCCGATTGAGGAGGAAGCGGCCGCCGCGAGCATGGTCAGCCTGCCCGATCTGAATCAGCCGCTTCCGATCGAGGGCCTGGCCTTCCTGATTCAGAATTTGGCCCAGACCCGTCAACAGGGCAATTCCTCCGAGCCGTTTCCAATCCTGACCGGCCTCAGCCGGGAAGCCGCCTTCACGATCTCGGAGCAGTCCTTCCGGTATCCGGGCAGCCGCATCCTCGACGTGTCCGTACGGGAGTATGTTTACGGGGAACTGGCCAGCCACATTCTTGGCTTCATGGGTCCGATTCCCTCATCCCTGGCGGAAAACTACCGCCAGCAGGGATATGCGCCGGAGGAACGGATCGGTTTGTCGGGGGTCGAGGCCGAATACCAAGACATTCTCCGCGGCACCCCGGGCCAGCGCACGGTCGAGGCGGACATCTTCGGGCGCGTGGGACGCACCATCGACGAGCGGGAGTCGCAGCCCGGCCGGGACATCATTCTGACAGTGGACATCCAGGTGCAGCGGGTCATGTACAAGGCGTTGCAGGAGATGTTGACGCTCCAGGACGCCATCAGCGGTGTGGCCATTGCGGTGGATCCCCGCTCGGGCCAGCTCCTGGGCATGGTCAGCCTGCCGTCCTTCGACAACAACATCTTCTCGGAGGGTCTGGGCGAGACCTATACGCGCATCATCGAGGACGAGCGCCGGCCGCTGATCAACTACGCGATCGGCGGACTGTATCCGCCGGGCTCGACCTTCAAGATTGTCACGGCCTCGGCCGGCATGGCGGAAGGCGTCATCACACCCCGCACCGTTATTGTGGACGAGGGGCCGATATACCTGCCGAACAGGTTCTTTCCGGAGGATCCGTCCCAGGCCCAGGAGTTCGTCTCCTGGAACCACCATCAGAACTTCAACCATGGTCCCTTGACGCTGCGCGAGGCGATCGCGGTGTCCAACGACATCTACTTCTACTACGTGGGCGGCGGCTATCCACAGACATTCATCGGTCTGACGCAGGAGGAGCTGGCGCAGTGGGCCCGCGTCTTCGGCTACGGTTCGGCAACCGGCATCGACCTGCCCGGGGAGGTTAGTTTTTCGGTCCCCGACGACCAGTGGAAGCGTGTCAACTGGGCGTCCAGCTGGGTACAGGGCGACAGCTACAACATGGCCATCGGCCAGGGCTATTTGCTCGCGACCCCCTTGCAGGTGCTGCAGAGCCTGGTGCCGATTGCCAATGGCGGCGTGCTGTACCAGCCGCAGGTGGCACTTCAGATCACGGATCCCTCCACCGGACGCACGCAGGAGTTCGAACCCAGGCCCATCCGCGACGTGGGCCTTGACCGCGTTGCCCTGGACACGATCCGGCTGGGCATGCGCGATGCCGTCAACGCGGCCGAAGGCACGGCGACCCGGGGCCAGATCGAGGGTGTGATCGTGGCCGGCAAGACGGGCACGGCGGAATTCTGCGAATATGAACCCGCTCTGGAGGACTGCCGCCGGGACGAAGAGGGCAATCTGCCGACCCATGCTTCCTACTTGGCCTTCGCGCCGTTCAACAATCCCGAGATCGCCGTGATGGTGTTTGTCTATGATGGGGGCGAGGGCTCGACGGCCGCCGTGCCCGTGGGCACCGCCATCCTGGACGCGTGGTTTACCATCAAGGGGCTGGGCAGTCTGGAGACGGGCACCGGATAGAGCCATGCTGTTCACGAGTGCGTCCCGTACCGCGGGCGTGTCCCGGCGCGGACTGGCGCTGGTTTACTTCGACTGGTGGCTGTTGGCCGCGTGCCTGGCCCTGGCCATCTTCGGCGTGGCCATGATTTTCAGCGCCACCCGCGGCGTCGCCGACCCGGTGATCCAAAATCGCTGGACGGCGCAAATCGTCTTTCTGGTGATTGGCATCGTTGCGTTTTTCATGGGCGCGCTGCTCGACTACCGGCTCCTGCGGCTGGCCGGATGGCCCGGCTACTGCTTTTTGCTGGGTGTGCTTGTGCTGGTGGAGCTGTTCGGAACCGAGCAGAACCTGGCGGTGCGATGGTTAAGGGTGGGCAATACGGTGGTCCAGCCAACGGAGGCCGGCAAATTCGTATTGATTGTGGTGGTTGCCTGGTACCTAAGTCGTTACTACTCCGAGGATAAGCGCTTCAGTATCCTGCTCCTGGCACTGGTGGCGTTGGTCCCGCCGCTGCTGCTGGTCTATTGGCAGCCCGATCTGGGCATGGTTGTAACCATGCTGTTCATCATTGGCGCCATGATCCTGATCTCCGGAGTCACGGCAGCCCATTTCCTGGTTCTGTCCGCGTTGGCCTTGGCGGTTCTGTTCCTGGCCTACGGGACCCTGCAGGACTACATGATCGACCGCATCGACATGTTTTTGAATCCGACGGCCACCCACAACCTGGAAGATGTCTTCAACGTCGACCAGGCCCTCATCAGCGTGGGCAACGGCGGCTGGTTCGGCAGGGGCTGGCTGGAGGGGACCCAGAGCCAACTGTTCTACCTGCGGGTGCGCCACACGGACTTCATCTTCAGCGTGGTGGCGGAGGAATTCGGATTTGTCGGCAGCTGCGCTCTGCTGTTGGTGTTCGGGTTCCTGCTGTGGCGGCTGGTGCGCACCATGGAGTTGGCCGAGGATGCCTTTGGGCGGTTGCTGGTGGGGGGTGTGGCGGCGCTGATTCTGTTCCAAATGTTCGTCAATGTCGGCATGAACATCCGGCTCATGCCCGTCACCGGCATGACCCTGCCGCTGGTGAGTTCCGGGGGCAGCAGCCTGGTCTCGACCCTATTTGCCATCGGCCTGACGCAAAGCGTCAACCTGCGGCGCAGCGTGCGGGTTGACACGTTCTGACAAACATGATCGGTCCGGTAGCCGGCCAGGATCCGTTGCTGCATGTCCGGCGACCTCGGTGAAAGTCCGTTGTCCCCGGCCCCGGATGGAAGGGCATGATCACGGAAGTTGCCGCCTTTGTTGCCCGGCACCAAGCAACCTGTGTCAAGGCCCAGCACAAACCAGGCTTGCCAAGAAGACGGTTTGCCGTTAACCTATGGGGCAGTTGGTTCACCATCCGGGAGAACTGTCATGAGCGACAGAGCTGTCAAGGTATCGATCGAATTCTGCCTGCAATGAAACTACTCACCCATGGCTGCCCGTGCGGCAGAAGACCTCTTCACCGAGTTCAAGGGTGGGATTGAGTCCATGAAGCTGATCGCCTCCGGAGGCGGTCGGTTTGAAGTTGTGGTGGACGGCGATCTGGTTTACTCCAAGGCCGAAACAGGCCGCCATGCCGAGGAAGGCGAGCTGGTGAAGCTCGTTGCCGAGGCCACGGGCATGGTACCGAAGTCCATGGAGGCTGTTGCCTGACAGGCAACACCGTATATGGCTTGAGGCCGCAGTCGGGAGGATGGTTACGCGCCATTTCCCGGCTGCGGCTTTTTTTGTTGGGTCAGCACCCGCCAAGTACGGCGCGTCGTCAACGGGTTCCCCTGCCAATGAGTGACGGCGGGCGACAGGGGTCTTGAACCAATCCGGCCCTGTAGACGCCCAGCACCCCGCTCCAGGTGTAGTGCAGACTTGGCCGGCAGTGCTTTGCTGCCCACTTGACGGTCCGTTGGCTGTCAAATCTCACTGTCACCGCCGGATTTACTAGCCGTCTGACTGGTTGGAATTGCCTTGGACTTCATTCAATCGGGAACGTGCCAGGTATTCCAAGCGTTGCGCTTGCACGAGACAGTGTTGTGCGCAAATTCACTTTCACCTGTCGTTCGCTTATCACTCGTGCCAGCTCCGCGAATGTCTGGGCTCGGCGCGCTATTCTGAGGTCAGGATGTTTCCTGACCGAGCGTAGTTCAGGTGCGAGAATGAACCCCCTGATCGAGGGTGGCATCTCAATTACGTCCTTGGACGGAAGGTTGCCTTCATTCAACGTCGCACCGAACGTTGAATGTTCAATCGCCATTTGGTATGCCGTGAATTCTGCTCGGGATAGTAATTCCTTGTCTTTTTCTTATATTTTGTATTTCAAATCCGATAGATCCCATAATAGTCACATTTTTGTCCTCAATGTCTCCAGATTGTCCGTCGACATCGATTTGAACTACGTTGGGGCAGTGAGTCGCAAAGCAATGCTGGAAGAACGGCCGAGAATCGAAGCAGCGGTTCAGTCGGTGCTTCGTCGAGAGGGATTCACTGTCCGTCAGGTGCCGAAAGAACACGCTGGGGGGAAGTGGTCGTTCCCTTATGCGAGTGCATTCAGATCAAGCGGACGGCTCGGACTGGATCTCAATCGGCTGGCTGTGGTCAGCCGACTCCAGAACCTCTCGTCGCATCAATCACAGCTGTAGTGGAATTTGGAAGCTCGCTAGTGTCAAGTCGTTTTCTAACGACGGGTTTTCCTAAATTCGCGCTGGGAGCTCGGCCTTCCTGGATTCAAACTTCGTATCCGTCAAAACACCGGATGTGTGGAGTTTGCCCAACCGCTCCCACTGCGATACGGGATCGTCTGCTGGCGGCGTAGCGGAACCATTACTCCAAGCTCTGTCGAAGTTGGTCTTCCTGTTCCCGTAAATCCGGTGTCATTGCCCCTCCAAAGTCGGGGACCTCAAACAGTGGGCGAATCTCGATCTCGCTCGGGCCCGGCATTGGGTTCGGGCAGCGCTTCGCCCAATCGATGGCCTCTGCCATGTCCTTCACCTGCCACAGCCAGAAGCCGGCCACCAGTTCGCCGGTTGCCGCGAACGGTCCGTCTGTGACCGTGCGAGCCGAACCATCAAAACACATGCGCTTGCCTTGAGACGAAGGTTGAAGGCCTTCTCCTGCCAACAGCACGCCTGCCTTGACAAGGTCTTCATTGAATTTGCCCATGGCCGCAAGAAGCTCGGTTGAAGGCATGATGCCTGCTTCACTGTCTCTGGTTGCTTTGATCAAGACCATTACGCGCACAAGCTTTGCCCCGCTGATTGGTTCCATGGATTCAAATTTATGCATCTGACTGGCCTTCAACACAACCCAGTACTCCAGTACTCGCCGGGCGCGTGCAACGCGTTCCGAATGTGGTCCGTTTCATCGGGTCGTGGGCCATGCCTGCCGTAACCGGACGACGATGGGCCCATCTTATACCAATCCAGTACAATGTTCTTACTTGACAGGTTGACCATTGCCAAGGGGGGA
>CAZMKQ010000065.1:0-25815 GCA_964566955.1 uncultured Caldilineaceae bacterium
CATCCGGTTGAGGTGGGCCAGTTCCACGGGATGCAAGCCGTACTGGTTGGCAATCTGGTGCAGGGTTTCGCCCAGCAGCACGCGGTGGTACTGGTTCACGCTGACCAGCGATGCTCCGGTCGGCTCCGGAGCCGGAAGCTGCAGCGGCTGACCGACCCACAATTCATGATCGTGCGCCAGCCCGTTCAGTTCCCGCAACGCCTCCGTCGGGAACTCCCCCTGCGCCGCGATGGAGGCGAGATCGTCGCCGCTGGCAACAATGTGCAGGCGGCCGCCGGGGTCGGAAGGGAGACCGGTCAGGGCCGCGGCCGAACGGAACAACGTGGCCGGTAGCACAATGCCGGCAAGCAGCACCAGCAGGACGCTCGCCGTCTGCCAGCTCAGAAGGCGTTTCCGCATCGCCACTTGATGCAACCCTTGGTTTCGATGATTGGTTTGACGTTGGCGAGCCGCTCCGTCGGAACCACGGATTTTAGCATCCCGCGTCCCTGCCGAATCCCCGGCGGGGCCTGGAACGGGCCCTCTACATATAAGACGCACCACTTGGAGTTATGTTACGGGAATCGGCGCGGCCGGGGTGGGACCGCGGAACTGAAGCGCACACAGATGGGAATAGAGGCCCTGGTCCCGGACAAGATCGTCGTGGCTCCCGACTTCGACCAGCCGCCCCTTGTCCAGGACCAGAATCGTGTCCGCATTGCGCACGGTCGACAGGCGATGGGCGATTACCAGACTCGTGTTGTTGACAAACAAGGGCTCCAATGCATGTTGAAGCAGGTATTCGCTATGGGAGTCCAGATGGGAGGTCGCTTCGTCGAGGATAAGGAGGGACGGCTGCTTCAGCAGCACGCGCGCGATCGAGACCCGCTGCTGTTCGCCCCCGCTAAGTCGGTAGCCCCGTTCGCCCACCACCGTGTCCAGTCCGTCCGGCAGCCCGTCGATGAATTCCCTCAACTGGGCCCGTTCGCAGACATCCTGCACCTGTTCGTCCGAGGCTTCGGGCCGGGCGTACAGCAGATTGGCCCGCAGGGAATCGTGGAACAGATAGGCATGCTGCGTGACCATGCCGATGCACCGCGACAGCGATGGCAGGGACAGATCCCGGAGATCATGTCCGTCCAGCAGGATGCTTCCCCGGGTCGGGTCGTACAGGCGCATGACCAGATTGATCACCGTTGACTTGCCGGCTCCGCTCAACCCCACCAGGGCCACCATTTGGCCGGGCTCAACCGTGAAGGACAAGTTCTGAAGAGCCGGGGGCGCCTGCCCGGCGGATGGCTCCCGGTGGCGATGCGGCGTCGGCCCCGGCAGTGCGCCAAGCCCCAGGCGGCCGCGTCCCATGGTTCTGACCGGTGCATCCTGCTCCGGGTTGGCCTCCTGCCAGGCCCGAATCTCCGCGGGCAGGGCGTGGTAATCAAACGTGACATCCCTGAACTCCAACCTGCCCGAGGCACCGGGCAGGTCCACGGCCTCCGGCCGCTCCTTGATCTCGACCGGCTGGTCCATGTAGGCAAAGACCCGCTCAAAACTCACGACCCCTTGGATCGTCTCCGTCGGCACATGGCTGATCATGGAAATGGGCTGGTACAGCCGCGGCAGGTACGCCACAAACGCCACAATCGTGCCCTCGGTCATGCGTCCCTCGAACACCAGCCAGCCGCCAAACCCATAGAACAGGGCGGTGCCCAAGCCGGACAAAATGCCCATGCTGGACGTCAGCCAGTAGGACAGCACACCGAGCCGAATCCGAAACTCCCGCACCAGATCCGCCAGACTGCGAAACTGCCGACCGGCACCCGCCTGCTGTCCGAACAGCTTCATGAGAGAGGCGCCGTTCACGCTCAGGGTCTCGTTCACCATGCTGCTCAGGTTGGCGTTGTGCTCCATGGTCTGGTGGTGAATGGGCCGCAGGATGCGGGCCATCCACCAGGCAAACGGCCACAAGGCCGGAAACAGCAACAGGCCGGGCAGGGTCAATCGCCATTCCAGCTGCATCATGACAACCAGAGTGGAGACCAGGGTGACAAACGCGGTCATCAGCTGCGGCAGGGTGCCCGTCAGCATGCGCCGGGCCCCTTCCACATCCTGTGTGAAGCGGGCCACGATTTCCCCGGCGCGCGTACTGGTAAAAAACCGCATCGACAGCTGCTGGACATGGTCGAACATCGCGTTGCGCAGGTCGTAGACCAATGTTTCGCCGATGCGGACGATGAGGAGCTGCTGGACCAGTCCCAGCAGCACGGTGACAACCGGCAGGGCGAGCAGATAGGCGGAGAACGTCACCAGCAACCGCAGATCCTTGTCGGGCAGGATCGTGTCAATGAAATGGCGGTAGAACAGGGGCGGCAAAAGCCCTACCAGCGACTGGGCCGTCACCACCAGGAGCACCAGTGCGATGCCGGCCCCGTGGGGTTTGGCAAAACTCCAAACCCGGCCGACGGTGGCCCTGTCCACGCTGCGCAGTGAGCGGGAGGTTGTGTTGCCGACTACGGCGCGCCAGCCGCGGCGGATGTGCATGGGCGGACAAATGGGTGAAACAGTGGCGGAACCGAGGCCGGTCCCCGCAACCCGAAAGCAGGGCGGCCGGTCCGACGCCGACCAGGGCCGCGGAGGTCCTGCGGCGCATGATAACAGGCGGGATGCCCGTTCCCTGCCGCCCCGGTCACATCGGACCCGTCGGGATCCGGATCCCGTTGATTCCGCTATACTGGCCGCGCCCGAAGCCACCCGCCGAACTTGGATTGTGCCCGAAACCACCGAACTGACACAGGCAACTTCCATTGATGCCGGCGTCCGGCTGCTGTTGGACGAACTCGCGGCTTGGCTCGACGACGCCCGGGACCGCCACCTGGCCCTGGATTGGCAGGGCATCCACGACGAAGCCACGTTTGTCACGGCCTGGGCCGGCTATCATGCCTATACGGGCGACGAGCGCGTCAAGCAGTTGGCGCTCGACTTCTTTGCCAAATGGCGGCAATGGGCCGAATCCAACCTGGTGCACGGGTACTTCCCCCGTCAGGAAGTGCATCACGGCACGGAGCACTACATCATCTTCCTCGACTGGCTGTGCCGGATTGCCCCGGAACGCGAAGACGTCGCGGCCGCGTTGGAAGACGGCGCCCATCACGTCGGCAACTGGGGCGAGGGCGTCCCCGACTGGTACGACCCGGAACGAAACCGCTTTCTGAGCTACGACCTGGGCACGGTGCGGACCGGTTGCGAGGGATTCAACTTTGTGGACCACATGCGGATGGTCCACCTGGCGATGGCGGCCTGGCACGCCACGGGTGGTGAGCGCTACCTGGATTTGGCCCGGAACTACGCGCGCACCTGGGCCGAGGCCATCCACGCATCGGCCGACATCCCGCTGTTCCTCGATCCGGACCTGCACTCGCAGACGGAACTTGAACAGCTGCTTCAAAGCTTCCTGAAAGCCGCGCCCCGGCAGATTAACAGCCACGCCCGGGTGGAGAACCACGTGGCCAGCGGCACACCCAAGGCGCTGCTCGATGTTTGGCGGGCAACCGACGATGCCGACTGCCAGCGGGCGGCCCTGAGGCTGGCCCAAGCCTGCGTTCCCTACCTTGCCAGTCCCGTGGCCAACCCGGCCGGCCATGTCCTGTCCCAGGTGCTGCGGGCCGAAGCCACGCCCGAAATACTGGGCCTGGACAACAATCCCTTTCCCGATGCGGATGAATGGCGCCCTTTGGACGGATGCTCCATGTCCATCCGGACCGATCCGGGTTCCCCTTGGCAAGACTGCCTGGGCTACCGCTTCGATCTTCCCGCCTGGCCAGTGCGAGACCGTACCGGCAGTGCCATGGCGGAGCGTCCGGCCCCCGGCAACCTTGTATTGGCCTGGGAGCTGTCCGGTCGGGAGCAATACGCCCTGGACGCCTGTACGATTGCGCTGGGCCGCCTCCGGCTGGCGCGGAACACATTCCGGGATGGTCGGCACCACGGATGCACCGCGCAAAGCATCGCCGCGACGGTGCGGGGCCACGGGCGGTGTTGGGGCATCGGAGACGTGTCCGCCGTCTTGGCCAATCCCGCCGTCCAGGCTGCATGCGGCCTCCCACCGGCCGCCCTGTCCGGACCAACCCCGATCACCAATTGAACCGCTGCCGGCAGACCGAAACACTGCGTGCCCGGCCCTGTGTGCGGAAACTCATGACTTTGCCCCTGGTTGTCCACGTCACGCACGAGGCCGGCTTGAAGATCGGCGGCATCGGCGCGGTTTTGGAGGGCCTGTTGACCTCCGGCGCCTACACCGACCAGGTTCAACGCACCATCCTGGCCGGCCCGTTTCCCGCCTGGGATCCGGCCCAGATGGATCGGATCGTGTCGCAGCAGTCCCGGCTCCAGGTCCGTTATGCCAGTCGCTACGGCATCTACGGACTGGTCCCGCCGGATCTGGGCAAGCGGTTCCATGGTCTGGAACAGGATCTGAACATCAACATCTTCTATGGCCTGGCGCCATACGGAGCACACTGCCACGAAGTGCTGCTGGTGGATCCGACCCACCTGCTCCCGGTTGCGGCCAACCTCTTTGCCTACGACCTTTACGCGAACTACCACCTGCAGACGGACCGCTATGCCTACGACGCCGAGTGGACCGGCTTTGTGCAACTGGCAACCGCGTTGGCACAAGCCATCGAAGTCCTGGCCGCGGATGCGATGCCGGGCCGGGAAAACCGGTTCGCGATTGCCCACGACTGGATGGGCCTGCTGCCGGTGTTGGCACTCCAATTGCAAGGAACCGACCGTTGGAGCACGGTCTACTACGCGCACGAGGTCGCACCGGTGCGACGCTTGGTGGAGGAACACGAGGGACACGACACCCGGTACTACAACGTGATGCGCAAGGCCGAAGGGAGCGGGGTGTTTTTGGACAACGTCTTCGGTCCCCAGAATGATTGGTTCAAGGTGCCGCTACTGCACCAGGCCTCCCGCTGCGATGCAGTCCTGGCCGTCAGCGACCTCGTCCGCGACGAACTCCGGTTTCTGGGGACCGGGTTCGCCGACGCACCGATTGATCTCGTGTACAACGGCATTCCGTCACAAGCCACCACCCTGGACGCGAAGAACACGTCCCGCGACAGGCTGCGATCCTACTGCCGGGAACTGCACGGCTTCCTGCCGGACTTTGCATTTACCCATGTGACACGCATGGTGCCCTCCAAGGGCATGTGGCGGGATGCAAAGGTGCTTTCGCATCTGGCCCGATACCTGGCGGGCAATGGCGGCCAAACCGCAGTCCTTTTCGTGCTCAGCACCGGCACGGGCACCGGAAGGGCACCCGACCAGGTGCATGCCTGGGAGGCAGCCTATGGCTGGCCCGTGGGTCACAGGGCGGACAACGGAGACCTCGTCGGGATGGAGGCTGCCTACTTCTTCGACGTGGTCGAGCCGTTCAACCGCGACCACGACAACGCCAAAATCGTGTTCGTCAACCAGTTTGGCTGGGACCGGATGCACTGCGGGCAACGCATGCCCGACGACATGTCCTTCGTTGACATCCGCCGCGGCTCGGATCTGGAATTCGGCCTTAGCACTTACGAACCCTTCGGCATTGCCCAACTCGAGGCATTGACGCATGGCGCGGTCTGCTGCATCAGTTCGGCGTGCGGCTGCCGGGGATTTGTCGCACGGGTGGCTGCCAGCGGTACGCCCACCGCGCTGGTGGTCGAAGCAGACTATGTTTCGCTGCCCGACGACAACTGGATCCAATCCCCTTGGGACGCGCTCCGCATCTCCCGGTGGCAACGGGACCGGCTCGAGGAATACCAAAGCGAGCAGACGGCCGGGGAGATTCTGAAGGTGCTTGCCCGCAACGACGACGAACGCAGCCGCAACCTGGAGTGGGGACAGGCAGTCAGTGCGGCCATGGGCTGGGATACGGTCGCGCGGGACCTCCTGCTGCCCGCCCTGCACCGCCTGCGGGCACAGGCATAGCGTGGCCCGCACACCGGCATCCGGTCGGCCAACACCCCGGAGTTGGCTTGCCAGGACCGACATCGACGCCATCGTGGCCGGTGTCCACAGCCGTCCCGCCGATGTCCTCGGGCCACACGGCCGCACCATCGACGGAAAGCCATGGCTGGCGGTGCGCGCCTTTCGTCCGCTCGACCTGGAAGTCCGGGTCAACGTTCATGGCCGGACCCACCAGGCGGTCTGTTTGGATCCGGCCGGGTTCTTCGAATGCCTGTTGCCCGGTGACGGGGAGGCAGCCAACGGCGCCTATCGGCTCGACCTGCTGGGTCGCGACGGAACCGCCAGCACCATCGAGGATCCCTACCGCTTTCCAACCTGCATTTCCGACCACGACTTCCATCTTTGGGGCGAGGGGCGGCTGTATCGCGCCTGGCGCGCGCTGGGCGCCCACCCGACCGTCCAGCTTGGCGTGCCCGGTGTGCGGTTCGCGGCCTGGGCCCCCAATGCACAGCGCATGAGTGTGATGGGTCCCTTCAACGGCTGGGACGCACGCACGCACGCGATGCAGCAGACGCAGAGCGGTCTGTGGGAATTGTTCATTCCCCACCTCGTCGAGGGCGAGCAGTACAAGTACGCGGTCCTCTCCAGACAGGAGGCCTACACCATCGACAAGATGGATCCGTTCGGCTTCCACGCCGAATTGCGTCCGGGCACCTCGTCCCGGGTCTGGTCGCTCGACCGGTTCGCCTGGAACGACCAGGAGTGGCTGAACCAACGGACGGAACAGAACTTCCGGAATCGACCCCTGAACATCTACGAGGTCCACCTGGGCAGCTGGGCACGGGACGCGGACACCGGCGGCATGCTCAACTACCGGGAACTGGGCCGGCGGCTGGCGGCCTACTGCCTGGAAATGGGCTACACGCACGTCCAGCTGCTGCCGGTCATGGAACATCCCCTGGACCGCTCCTGGGGCTATCAGACCACAGGGTACTTTGCGCCCACCAGCCGGTTCGGCACACCCGACGACTTCCGGGCCATGATCGACCACTGCCATGGCGCGGGGCTTGGCGTCATCCTCGATTGGGTGCCGGCCCATTTCCCCAAGGACGGGCATGGCCTGGCGTTCTTCGACGGCACCCACCTGTTCGAGCACGAGGATCCGCGCAAGGGGGAACATCGGGTCTGGGCCACGCGCATCTTCAACTTCGGTCGGCCGCAGGTGCGCAACTTTCTGATCAGCAACGCCCTGTTCTGGCTGGAGGAGTACCACGTCGACGGCTTCCGGGTGGATGCCGTGGCCGCGATGCTCTACCTCGACTTCGAGCGGGAGGAAGGGGACTGGCTGCCCAACGAGTTCGGCGGGCGCGAGAACCTGGAGGCCATCGCATTCCTCAAGGAGTTCAACCGGGCCGTCCACACGCAGCATCCGGGTTGCATCACCATCGCGGAGGAGAGCACGGCCTGGCCGCTGGTGACCTATCCGGACTACCTCGGCGGCCTGGGTTTCGACTTCAAGTGGAACATGGGCTGGATGCACGACACGCTTGACTACTTCGAGCTGGATCCGATCTACCGCAAGTTCAACCAGAACCTCATCACATTCGGCATCACCTATGCCCATTCGGAGAACTACATCCTGGCCTTCAGCCACGACGAAGTGGTCCACCTGAAGAAATCGATGCTGTCCAAGATGCCGGGCGACGCCTGGCGGCAGTTCGCCAACCTGCGTCTGCTGACCTTGTACCAATACTGCCATCCCGGCAAGATTCACAGCTTCATGGGCAGCGAAATCGGCCAGTGGAACGAGTGGGACGAAGCCCGTTCCATCGAATGGGACCTGCTGGCGTTCGAACCGCACCGCCAGCTGCAACAGTTCTGCGGGGACATGGGCCGCCTCTACCACCGCCTGCCGGCCCTGTGGGAAAGGGACTCGGAACAGGACGGCTTCCAGTGGATTGAGTTCCGCGACATCGAAAACACCACAGTTTGCTTTGTGCGGCGCGGCGCACACAAGGACGACACCCTGGTTGTGGTCCTGAACATGACGCCGGTGGTCCGGCATGGATATCGCATCGGGGTGCCTGAACCCGGACCGTGGCACGAAATCATGAACACGGATCAGGCCGCCTACGGCGGCAGCGGCATTCTCAACACCGAGCCGCTCGGAACCGAACCGGGGATCTGGCACGACTTTCCCCAGTCCCTGGCCCTGGCCCTGCCACCGCTGGGCGGCATGGTGCTGGCCCTGCAACCCGCGACCCCAACCAGTCAATCAACAGGGATGAGACATGGCTGATTCCAAGGCATGGCAAGGCGCCCAACTCCACGCCGTTGCCGGCGGCTCCGTCTACGGGACGGCAATCCCGGACGATCCGACAACCGTAAGCCGCGACCCGATTTTCATTGTCGGCGACCAAATCGCCACCGAAGGGGATACCCGATCGCCTACAGGGGAACGGGTCCGGTTCGACGCGGACGGGTTACACGTACTGCCCGGATTCGTCGACGTCCACGTCCACGGTGGAGGCGGCCACGATGCCATGTCGGGTGATCCGGACGACATTCAGGGCATGGGCCGGTTTCATGCACGGCATGGCACCACCGCCCTGGCACCCACCACCGGCACGGCCCCCAAGGCCACGATCCTGAATGCCGCCCGCGCCGTCGGGGAGGCCATGACCCGACCAACCATGGGCGCTCGCATCGTGGGGGCCCACATTGAAGGTCCGTTCATCAATCCGGCCTGGGCAGGTGCCCAAAATCCTGCCCACATTGTTGACATTGACCTTGCGTTTGTGCGGCAGTTGGCCGCCACCGAAGCTGTGAAGTTGATGACATTCGCCCCGGAACTTCCAAGGGGAGACGAACTCACCAAGGAGCTGCTCCGCCACGGAATCGTGACGGTCATGGGGCACACCGGCGCCACATGGGCCCAAACGGCCGCAGCCGCCGATCTGGGTGTTGTCCAGGCCACCCACACCTACAACGCCATGCTGGGGCTTCATCACCGGGAACCGGGCGCGTTGGGCCGCATCCTGCTGGACGACCGCATCCAAGGCCAGTTGATTGCGGACAATATCCATGTCCATCCCGGTGCCATGCAGCTTCTTTGGCACTGCAAGGGCCCCCTGGGTGTCATGCTGATTACCGATGCGATTCGGGCCGTGGGCCTGCCGGAGGGCGAGTACGAATTTGGCAGGCTTCCGGTGACCGTGAAGGATGGGGCCTGCCGGCTGCCCGACGGCACGCTGGCCGGCAGCATTGCCACCATGGACGTTTGCCTGCGCAACCTGATGGGTGCGACAGGCCTGGACCTGGCGGAGGTGTGGCAGGCCTCCAGCCTGGTTCCCGCCGGTTCACTGAAGCTCGACTACACCATCGGCCACTTCGCAACCGGGTGCATGGCGGACATCGCAATCGTGGATGACGACATCAACGTGGCGGCCACGATCGTTGGCGGCCGGGTCCAATACCTGGATTCGGCCTACGCGGACCGGATTTCGGGCACCCGAAGCCCTTGATGGCGCCGATGGTTGCGGTCAGGGAAGTTCCAAGCCCACCGTGTCCACGGCTCCCGCCTGTGCAAGACGGGAGGCAAGTTCGGCCTGCCGGTCGCGTCCGCACAGGACCAACACCAGCCCCCCCAGGCCGGCACCCGACACCTTGGCCGCGGCCGCGCCGCCGGCCAGGGCGGCTTCGATAAGCCGTTCGCAGACTGGATGGCTGACCCCAATCCTGCGCAGGTACTCCTGGTTGCGATTGAGCAAGTCAGGCAAAACATCCATGTTGTCCGCCATCAGGGCATCCTTCACCGCGAGGCTGACGGAACCCATTTCCCCCAGCCATCGGTCGTAGTCGGCAACATTGGCATGCCGACGAGCAGCCACCCCGGCTACGGCTTCGGCGGTGGAGGCTCGCACCCCGGTGTCGGCGAGCAGAAAGGTTGCCTCTGCCTTGGTTTGGATCCGGCTTGGACCTGCCGTTCGTTCAAACCAGACCGGTTGTTCCCAGACTACTACCGCGTTGTCCACGCCGCTGGGATTGCCGTGTTGCACCACCTCACTATCCAGGACGATCCGGTTGACTTCGTCCTTCGACATTGACAACGACAACGCATCACCGGCGGCGCGCACCAAGGCGCAAGCGGCGGCGGCACTGCTGCCCATCCCACCGGCAACGGGGATACTGCCCCTCAAATAAATCATCCAGTCCGGGACCCCTGCCTGCCCGGCCAAGTCCAACACGGACTGCAAAGTCCGGGTCAAGGCCGGCATCGGATTGGGCGTGCGTCCCGGACGCGCCACGGCCTGAATCTGTTCCGAGGCAATCACGGTGCCGTATCCCGGCGACGCCGCATGGAGATAGGCATGCAACCGGCGTTTGACAACCGGCATGGCAATCGCGCCATACCCGTACACCACTGAGTGTTCCCCCGTAAGGATGGCTTTGCCAGGGGCACTGGCATGACCTAGCAGGGACATGATTCTTCGGTTCTGGCACCGACCATTCCTGCAGTCTCCTGTCCATCCGCTTTTGGGAAGCCCCATGGTTTCCACGGTTCCGAACCGCGAGTGTTGTTGCGAACCAAGTCCGTTGCACAGGCTGGCTGCAACCGACACCACGACATTGGAATGGTGGGCAACCCGCCTGACCGAAACCTCGGATGTATTGCTGCAAAACCGATGTCCGACCGGTAATCGAACACGAAGTCAGCCTTTGCAACCTGACCTGCCGATGGCGTGTCCGAAAACGGGTATCCCGATTCGATCCCATCCATGAGAACCCAACCGAAAGCGCCAGACCAGACACTGTTCCAATGCGCCCGCGGCCGATGGTTCAAACCACCGGCAAGGAGAGCGACCATCGTTGGGAACACTGCTCAATCCGGTTGCAGCAACTCGATCATCACCCCGTGGGCGGCTTTGGGATGAATGAACACAACCGGCCCGAACAGGCCCTGCACCGGTTGCATGCCGGTGAGTTGCACTCCAGATGCGGCCAGTTCGACAATCGCAGCATCCAGGTCCGCGACCGTATAGCAAAGATGATGCATGCCGGGCCCCCGCTTCGTCAGGAACCTGCCGACCGCACTGTCCTCGGACCGGGGGATCAGCACCTCAATCAGTTCGTCCCCCTTGCCGAAGACGAGTGCCTCCAACCGCTGGGACGGCACGTCGTCAACATGGAACAGCTCGTATCCGAGCAGATCCCGGTACAGGGACACCACCGCCGACCTGTCGCTGGCAGCCAGACCAACGTGGTGCAGTGCACCCAGTCCGGACACCGTTTTGAACACGGAAGCTTCAGCCATGGAGCACCCTAAATCCAGCTTTGGGCCTGGTATTCACCCCAGACCGCACGCAGTTCATCACAAATCTCGCCCACGGTCACTCCGGCCTGCACCGCCGACAGGATCGGGGGCATCAGGTTCCCATCCGGAGACTCGGCTACCGCCCGGACCCGCTTCAGAGCCTCAATGACAGCGGACTGGTCGCGCCGCGACCGGTAGGTCCGGACCTGTGAGCGCCGATCTGCCTGCACCTTCTCATTCACACGCAGCAGATTCAGGTCTGCGACCTCGTCTTCCCGGTTGTCGCGAAACGCGTTGACGCCCACAATCACTTCCTCGCCGGCATCCACAGCCCGTTGCGTTCTGACGGCAGCCTCTTGAATCTCGAGCTGCATGAAACCGCTCTCCACGGCCGCCAGCGTTCCGCCGAGTTCGTCAATGCGGTCCAGGTAGGCGGATGCCGTCTGCTCGATCTCGTCGGTCAGTTGCTCCACATACCACGACCCTCCCAGCGGATCCACGGTGTCCGCGACACCGCTTTCGTGAGCCAGGATTTGTTGCGTGCGCAGGGCGGTGGAGGCACTTTCGGCGTTGGGCAGGGCCAACGCTTCATCCTTGGAATTGGTATGCAGACTCTGCGTGCCCCCCAGGACTGCCGCCAGGGCCTGGACGGTCACCCGCACGATGTTGTTGGCTGGCTGCTGGGCCGTCAGGGTACTGCCCCCGGTCTGGGTGTGGAAGCGCAACCGCCAGCTGCGGGGATTCTCGGCTCCGTAGCCGTACCGCATGATGCGGGCCCACAACCGGCGTGCCGCCCTGAACTTGGCCACCTCCTCCAACAGGTTGTTGTGGGCATTGAAGAAAAAGCTCAGGCGGCCCGCAAAGGCATCCACGGGCAGACCCGCCCGGAGGACGGAATCCACATAGGCCTTGGCGTGGGCAAAGGTAAACGCAACCTCCTGGGCCGCCGTGCTGCCGGCCTCCCGGATGTGATAGCCGCTGATGGAAATCGGGTTGAAGCGCGGCATTTCGCCCTGGCACCACCGAAT
Organism: uncultured Caldilineaceae bacterium; assembly: GCA_964566955.1. Lineage (GTDB taxonomy): Bacteria > Chloroflexota > Anaerolineae > Caldilineales > Caldilineaceae > Bin34. The sequence goes on from CAZMKQ010000065.1 coordinate 12,277, forward strand.
CAGGTCGGTGGCCAGGCGCAGGGACGGAGCCGGCGGGAATATGTAGGTGCCGCGTGCAACGTACTCCTTGAGAATGTCGTTCTGGACCGTCCCGGTCAGGCTGGCGGGGGGCAGGTTCCGGTCCAGGGCAACCGCCGCCAGCATGGCCAACAGGATTGCCGCCGGCGCATTGATGGTCATGCTGAGACTAATCCGGTCCAGCGGGATGTCCCTCAACAGAACATCCATGTCCTGCCATGAACAAATCGACACACCCGACTTGCCGACTTCGCCCTCGGCCCATTCACTGTCGGCGTCGAAGCCCATCTGCGTAGGCAGGTCGAAGGCGGTGGACAGGCCCGACTGCCCCTGGTCCAGCAGGTCCCGGAAGCGCCGGTTGCTATCCTCGGCCGTGCCAAAACCGGCATATTGGCGCATGGTCCACAGGCGTCCCCGGTACATGTCCGGGTGAATGCCGCGGGTAAAGGGGTATGCGCCGGGCTGACCCAACCTGCCTGCATACGACTCCTGTGCCTGCTCGGCTTCGGGAGGACCGTACAGGCGCGCAACGGGCCGACGGTCCGATGTCGTGGGTTCGCGCTTCGATTTCTTGCGCGCCGGGTTTCCGGGACCAGGAATGGCACTCACATGCACCGCCTCTGCAACACAGCACGGATTCCCGTCGCCGACGGTAGCGGTCTGGCACTCACAGTATGCGACGCCCTTCCAGTGCAAACCGAAACGACACGTCGTCGGCGTACTCCAAGTCACTACCCGCGGCCAGGCCGCGGGCGAGTTGGGAAACCTTGATCGGCAGGTCCCGGAGTTCGTCCGCAATCCACTGGGCCGTCGCCTGGCCCGGCAGATCCGGACTGGTGGCCACAATCACTTCCCGCACCTCGGCCTCTCCGCCAACATCCAGGCGCCGCCACAGTTCCTTGAGGCGAATGTCATCGGGCCCGCGCCCGTCAAGGGGGGAAAGGGTTCCGTGCAGCACGTGATAGAGACCGTTGAACTGTCCCATCCGGTCAATCACCGACACAATCTGGGGCTCTTCGACCACGCAGATGACGCTGCGGTCCCGATCCCGGGACGAACACAGGCTACATGGCTGGGTGTCGCAGATGTTGCAGCAGATGCGGCACAGTTGGGTCTCCGCCTGGAGCCGTATCAGAAGATCCCCCAGTTCCCGCGGCAGATGCTCCGGCGCCTGCAACAGGAAATAGGCCAGGCGCTGTGCGCTCCGGGGACCGATCCCCGGAAGACGGGACAGGCTGGCAATGGTGTCCGTAACGATTCCGGGCAGAAGGTCCGAGGACATGGCCGAATACAGGACTAGCCCAACAGGCCGGGCGGCAGGTTGAGGCCCTTGGACATCTTGTCGACCATGGCACTCCGCGCCGCCTCGAGCTGGTTGTACAGATCGTTGAAGGCGGCCATGATCAGGTCCTGGACGAATTCCGGATCGTCCGGATCCAGGATCTCCGGCTTGATCTCGATGGACTTCACTTGGAAGTTGCCGTTGGCCACCACGGTCACCATGCCGCCCCCGGACGTGGCCGTGAACTCCTGGTCCGAGATGTCGTTCTCGGCCATCTCCTCCTGGTACTGCTGCATTTGACGCATCAGATCCTGCTGGCTGACGCCTCCGAAGTTGCCGCCCATGCCGCCTCCGGGCATTCCCTGTCGGCGCTGGCTGCGACTTCGCTTGGTCTTGCGCGGCATGGTGCTTTACTCCGAGTTGTGTGGTTGCTGCATACGGGCCAGCAAGTCGTCGACCTCGTGCCGGTCCAGTTCGGTTGCGCCGACTTTGTCTTTCATGAATGCGCCGATTTCGTCAATCATGGTTTGGGACAGAGTGCCGACATCGGGTGCGGTCGATGCTTCCGATCCGTCCCAACCGGTGCGCGGCCTGCGGATCATGACATCGTCACCGTGTTGACATTCCAAAGCGGTATCGTCGCCAGCATAGTCGCGCATCTTCTCGTGAAACCATTCACTGGCGCGCGCCAGATTGCTGTCCGCCTCCGAGGCAAACAGGACATAGACACGGGTATCGACCACGCGCAATCCCTTGATGTGGCGCAGGGCGTTGCGCAACCGGTCGCTCCCATGCTTCTTGGCAAGCTCCCAGATTTTTTCTTCCCCCCACCGCTTGCGCATACGGGCCAGTACCTTGCGCTCGCGCTCCGTCTCGGGCACGCGGCTGCCGGGCCGTGTCCGATCCGGATCCGTTCGGGCCGGCGCGGCCTGGGGTCGGGCACCGTTCGCCCGCGGGGCCGGGGCCGGAGTCGGTGTCGGAGCTGTCCTCTTCGGTTGCGGAGCCGGAGCCGGTGCGGGCACCGCCTCGCGCGCGGATGGCGGCATGGGCCTGGCCGGCCCGTCGATGGCCTGCACCAGGGCAATTTCGATCAGGATTTGCGGATGCTGGGTCTGGCCCAGCGGCTGCTGCGACGCCCCCATGCGGGACAACGTGTCCAGAAACAGGGACAGCGCGTGCAGCGTGTGCGCCTCGGGCCAGCGTTCCGCCCATCCTTGAATGATCTTGGCCTGGTCGCGCGACACCTCGTCGAGAGATGAGCCGGTCCGATCCATCTGCATCCGGAAGACCCAGCGCAACTGCGTCACCAGCTGCTTGAGAAACTCGGGCAGGCTGCGGCCCTGCTCGACCACGGATTCGAGCACCTCCAGTCCCTGCTGCTTGTCCCCCGCCACCAGGCTGTCGATGAAGGAGTTGATGGCCTGGATGTCCGACAGCCCCAGCATGGACTGCACCAGTTCCAGGGACACGGTGTCGTGGCCGAAGCTCACGACCTGGTCCAGCAGGCCAATGGCATCCCGCATGCCGCCCTGCGCGCTGTCGGCAATCATCGACAGGGCCGCCTCCTCGACGTCACAGCCCTCTTCCTCGGCAATGGTCGCCAGATGGGCCTCGATCTCGGCGGATCCAATCCGCCTGAAGTCGAAGCGCTGGCACCGGCTGATCACGGTCGCCGGGATCTTGTGCACCTCGGTCGTGGCCAACATGAAGTACGCGTGCGGCGGCGGTTCCTCCAGCGTCTTGAGCAGCGCGTTGAACGCGCTCGTGCTCAGCATGTGAACTTCGTCGATGATGAAGATCTTGACATCTCCCTCGGTCGGCGCGGACTGCACCTGGTGCCGCAGCTCGCGCACATCCTCGACACCGTTGTTGCTGGCGGCGTCGATTTCATTCAGGTCGAGGTAGCTGGAATCGTCAATTGCCTTGCAGGCCGGACATGCCCCGCAAGGCCGTGCGTCTCCCTCGCCCACGCAGCAAAGGGCCTTGGCCAACAGGCGCGCGGTGCTGGTCTTGCCGGTGCCCCGAGGGCCATTGAACAGGTAGGCTTGGGCGACGCGCCCGGTCTCGAGCGCGTTCTCCAGCGTCCGCACGATGTGCGGCTGGCCCACGAGCTCGGCGAAACTTTTGCTCCGCCACTTGCGATACAATGCCTGCGCCACTGTGGTTGCCTTCAGTCTCGAATGCGATGCAGGCACCGGCCCACATCCCGGGTTTGGCGGAAAGTACTGTTATTGTAGATTTTTTGTTTCAAACAAACAACCAACGGATTGTCGAAACACCAAGTGAAACCCATGACGCGCAAGAAGGGCATCGTGCTTGGCGGAGGCCTTCTGATTCTGGCGGTACTGATGGCCGTAATGGTGATCTCCACCAATATAAATCAGGTGAGTGCAGAGGAAAACGTGCCGACGGACACCGCCGGCGAGCAAACCACACTGTCCGGCGGCAACGACTGCCTCTGCAACATTACGCAATATGCCGGCGACAGCGAGCAGGAATCCCCCAACCGGGAGTAGCCGCCGGGCATCCCCGAATGTCACGGCGGGAATGTTGGAAGCGCCCCGCCCGGCTAGCCGTACACCTTGACCGCCTCCGGGTCGCCGGCGGGACCGGCCTGCAGGGCCGACCCAATCTCGGAGACAACCCGTTCGACATCCCCTGCGTCCACGTCGCAGTGCAGAACGGCACGCATGGTGGTCTGGTTGATGGGGTTCATCAGAATCCCCCTCTCCTGCAGACTGGCCGCCAGCTGCACCGGGCTCATGTCGGCATCGGTGACCTTGAAATACACGATGTTGGTGGACACATCGGCGGGCTCAATGCCGATGCCGTCCGTGGCCTGAAGGCCCCGGGCCAGCTGCTGAGCGTTGGCGTGGTCGTCCGCCAACCGTTCCACCATCTCCGACAGGCTCACCACGCCGGCCGCCGCAATGATTCCGGCCTGGCGCATCCCGCCGCCCACCACCTTGCGCATGCGCCGGGCCCGTTGGATGAATGCCGCCGATCCGGCCACCACGGACCCGACCGGCGAGGCCAGCCCCTTGCTCAAACAGCAGCTGACGCTGTCGGCCCTGGCCGCCAGGTCCGCCGGCGCCAGATTCAGGGCCACCGCGGCATTCCACAGGCGGGCGCCGTCCATGTGCACGGCCAGACCCCGACTGTGCGCAAGGTCCTTCACCTCGTCCAGCCAGGCCACCGGCAGCGGCCGGCCGTTGCAGCGATTGTGCGTGTTCTCCACGCAAATCAGGCGCGTAACCGGAAAGTGCGAGTCGTCGCCGCGGATGGCACCTTCGATGTCGGCCAGGTCCAGCGTCCCGTCCGGCTGGCTCGGCAGGGCGTGTGGATGAATGCCTCCCAAAGCCGCCGAACCGCCCTGCTCGTACAGGAAGATGTGGTTCATGCTGCCGACGATCAGTTCGTCGCCGCGCCCGCAGTGGGCCATGATGCTGATCAGGTTGCCCATGGTTCCGCTGGACACGAAGACCGCGGCCTCCTTGCCCAGGATTTGGGCCGCCATCTCCTCCAGGCGGTTGACTGTCGGATCCTCGCCATAGACGTCGTCGCCCAACGGGGCGTTCGCCATCGCTTCGCGCATGGCGGCGGTGGGCATCGTCACCGTGTCCGACCGCATGTCGATTACGGATTGCCCATTGACCTCGGCCATCTGTCTGTCCTCATTGGTTTGGATTCGGTTCAGTTGTTGAGAGTGCCCTTGGTGCTGGGCACGCCCGGCCGCCTGTCGTCCTTGCGCGTAGCCAGGTCCAGGGCCCGGGCCAGGGCCTTGAACACCGCCTCCACCCGATGGTGATCGTTGTGTCCGTACAGAATCTCGGCATGCAGGTTCATGCCGGCGTGGAATGCCAGCGATTCAAGCAGGTGCGGTACCAGGTCCGTGCTCAGGGCCCCCACCCGGGGACCGGTGAATTCGCCCCGGAACACGGCGTAGGGCCGTCCCGACAGGTCCACCGCCACGCGGGCCAGGGTTTCATCCATGGGCACGTAGCTGTGGGCCGTGCGCACAATGCCCGCCTTGTCGCCCCAGGCCTGCGCCAGAGCCTGGCCCAGGCAAATCATGACGTCCTCGGCAGAGTGGTGCTCGTCGATCTCGAGGTCCCCGTCGCACTTGGCGGACAGGTCGAACAGGCCATGGTGCGCAAACAGGGTCAGCATGTGGTCGAGCATGCCGATGCCCGTCGACACATCGGAGACACCGGACCCATCAAGATCCAGGGACAGTTCGATGCGGGTCTCGGAGGTGTGTCGCTTGATGGATGCCCGGCGTAATTTGGCTTGCATGGCTCTATTCCAATTCCTCCAGGGCCGTCAACACCCGCTCGATCTGGTCTTCGCGACCGACGGAAATCCGTATGCAGCCGGACAGCAGCGGCGTATCGTAATAGCGAACCAGGATGCCCTGCCGGCGCAGGCCGTCCCTGACCTCCAGGGCGGGGCGGCCCCGAACCCGGCACAGAACGAAGTTGGCCGCGGACGGCACGGGATCCAGAAAGGATATTCCCGCCAATCCCGTCCACAGCCGCCTTTGCCCGGCGCGGATGCGCTCCACCACCATCTGCACCTCGGACCAGTGCTCCAACCCGGTCAGTCCGGCCACCAAAGCTGCCTGGTTCACGTTGTAGGGTTGCTTGAACTTCCAGAACTGTTCCATCAGCCACTCCGGAAACACCCCCCACCCCAGCCGCAGGCCAGCCATGCCGACCGCCTTGCTAAAGGTGCGCAACACCACCAGGTTGTCATGTTCGGCGACACGCGCGATGCGGGACGGTTCGTCCGCAAACTCGACGTAGGCTTCGTCCAGGACCACCAGGGCCGGCAGCGCCAGCAACCGTTCGCATTCGTCGTCCGTCAACCAGGTGCCAGTCGGATTGTTGGGCGTGGCCGCATACACAATCTTGACCGGCCCCCCGTCGCCCGTCCGGCCATCCAGCACCGCGGTTGCAACGGCTTCCAGGTCCAGGCTGTAGTCCGGACGGCGCGGCACTTCCACGACTTCCGCCCCGTACAGGTGGGCGTTGCTGGAATACATGAGGAAGGTGGGGGGCATGTCCAGAATCCTGTCGCCGGGCAACAGGAACATCTGGCTCAGGTTGTTCAACAACTCGTCGGAACCACTGCCGACCGCGATCATGCTCTCCGGCACGCCGTGCAACGCCGCCAACCGCTCCCGTAGGCGGATCTGGGCCGAATCCGGGTAGATGTGGTACCAGTCGTGGGAGGCCAGGGCCTCAAGCACCGAGCGCGGCGGGCCGTAGGGGTTCTCGTTGGCGTCCAGCTTGACCAGCTCCTCAACCCGCAGGCCGAGTTCCGAGCTCAGTGAGTCCAGAGGCTCCACGGGCTTGTAGGCCGACAGGGACTTGATGATGGGATTGAGCAGTGTTGAGGGATCGAACGACGTCATGACCGAGGTCTCCGTGCGGTAACCGCCCTGGCATGCGCCTGCAAACCCTCGGTCTCCGCCAGCCGGGCCGCGGCCGGTCCAATGCGCGCGGCCGCGGCTTCGTTCAGGCCGAACAGGGAGACCACGCGCACAAAATCCAGAACACTGAGCGGGCTGCTGAAACGGGCGGTGCCGTTGGTGGGCATGATATGACTGGGACCGGCTACGTAGTCGCCAAGGACTTCGGAGCTGTGGTGGCCCATGAACACCCCGCCCGCGTGCTGGACGCAATCCACCCACTGGTCGGGGTGCTCCACCAGCAGGCACAGGTGCTCGGCGGCGTATCGATTGGCCACGCCGAACCCTTCCTCCAGCGAGTCCACCAGCACGATGCCGCTGCCGCGTTCCAGGGATTCCGCAACGATCCCCGCCCGCGGCAGGTCCTCCAGGGCGTGCCCTACGGCAGCCTGAACCGCTTCGGCCAAGGGTGTGCTGGGCGTAACCAAAATGGCACTGGCCAACACGTCGTGTTCCGCCTGGGCCAGCAGATCCGCGGCCACCACGTCGGGGTCCGCGGTTTCATCCGCCACGATCATGGTTTCAGTGGGTCCATAGAGTCCGTCAAGCCCGACCTGCCCGTACACCTGTCGCTTTGCTTCGGTGGTCATCAGACCTCCGGGACCGGTGATCTTGTCCACGGCCGGCACGGTTTCCGTACCGTAGGCCAAGGCGGCAATGGCCTGGGCGCCCCCGCTGACGTACAGCCGCGGCACCTCGGCCAGCCAGGCCGCGGCCAACAGGATGGGCTCGGGTTCCCCGGCCGGTTGTGCCGGCGGTGTGATGATGGAAAGCTCGGGGACCCCGGCCACCTGCGCCGGTATGGCACTCATCAACAGCGTGCTCGGCAACGGAGCACTGCCCCCGGGCACGTAAATTCCCACCCTTTCAATGGGTCGCACAAGCTGTCCCAGCGCGCCATCCGCCGATTCGTGTACCCAGTCGGCCACCGGCTGCCGTTCGTGGAAGGCGCGAATGCGGTCGGCCGCCAACTGCATGGCGGCGGCCGTTTCGTCGTCCAGGGTCCTCCAGGCGGCTTCCAACCGGTCCTGTTCCAGACACAGGCTCGCAGGAACGATGCCGTCGAGGTGGCTTCCAAACTCGTACAGCGCGGCATCGCCCCGGGTGCGCACGGCATCGATGATGGCCGCCACCGCCTGTTCCACCCCCAGGGTGCGGCCGAACATCCGCTTCCAGGTTGCCACCCAGCTTTCGGGGACCTGCGCGTCCGCCAGTGCCTTGCGCTCAAGAATAGAGTCGGCGGCTTCGGCTGCGGAAAAGATGCGGATCATTGTTAAACAGATGGAAGGTTTGAGATGGAAGGTTTGGCGGCTTGGCAAGGGCAGGACCGATGCCGTTTGCGGATCCCACCGGATCCCGATCAAGTCCCGCTAGGGTAAAACACCACGCGGTGATTCTTCAGAACCCCATCGACATAGACAAAGGTACCCGAGAAGAACCGGTCCTGTGCCAGCCACGGCAAAAAGATCCGGTCGCCCTCCCACAGATTGAGATCCAGCAGTCTTGCATCCTCGATCCAATGGAGCTCCCCTTCCGGGGAGTCGATGAGGCTGCCGGAGAAGCACTCGGCCGAGAATACGAATACGTACCAGTCGTTCTCGCCGTCGAAGCCCGGAAACGTGAGCATGCCGTGCAGGCGGGGCGTCTCCACCTCCAGACCGCTTTCTTCCCTGACCTCCCGGACGGCACAGGCCTCCGGGGATTCGCCGGGTTCGAACTTGCCGCCCAGACCGTTCCACTTGCCTTCATGGAAGTCGTTGGCCTTGCGGTTCCGGAACAGCATCAGCGTCTTTCCATCCCGCTTCAAATAGCAGAGGGTGCCAAGGATGGTTGCCATGCGCGTTGCCGGTCGGTTTCTACCAGGCGTCCAAGTCCCGCGCGGCCGCCGCGATCCGGCCGGAATCAGGCCGGTAGGCCTGCTCCAGGGGCGGACTGAAGGGCACAGGCGTGTCCAAACCGCCCAGACGCCTGACGGGGGCGTCCAGATATTCGAAACACTCCTCCGCAATGAGCGCCGCCACTTCGGCGCCGCATCCCATCATGCGATTGGCGGCATGCACGATGAGCGCCTTGCCGGTGGCCTTGACCGACTCCAGGATTTGGTCCGTATCCAGCGGCTTTACCGTGCGCAGATCCAGAACCGCGGCCTCAATGCCTTCCCCGGACAACTCCTCGGCTGCCGCCAGCGCCGATTGCAGCATCGCTCCGTAGGTGATGATGGTCAGGTCGGCACCCGGTCGCGCCTGTCGGGCCCTGCCGATGGGCACCAGATGCTCGCCGGGGGGCACCGGACCGCGCAGGGAGCGGTACAGGGTCTTGCTTTCAAAGAAGATGACCGGATTGTTGTCGCGGATCGCGGAGGTCAGCAGGCCCTTGACATCGGCCGGCGTCCCGGGGCAGATGACTTTCAGCCCGGGTACGTGGGCGAACCACGCCTCCGGGTTCTGGCTGTGGAACGGCCCGGAACTGGTGCCTCCGTCCGCCGGGGCCCGTATGGTCCAGGGCACCGCCCCCTGCCAGATGTAGTGGGTGGAGGCCGCATACTGGACAATGGCGTCGAAGGCCGTCGAGATGAAATCGGCAAATTGCATCTCGATCACCGGGCGCAGGCCGGCCAAGGCCATGCCCGTCGCCATGCCGGTGAAGCCCAGTTCGGCCATGGGGGTGTTGATCACCCGGTGTTCCCCGTACTTCTGCCACAACCCCTTGGTGGCCTTGAAGGCACCCCCGAATTCGCCGCCGATATCCTCGCCCAGGACCAGCACGTCCGGGTCCCTGGCCATTTCCTGATCCAGCGCTTCGGCCAACGCCTCCAGGTAAGTGATCCGCCGGCTGTTGCCGACATGGCTGTCAGTCGGCATACACGCCTGCCTCGACGGTATCCGGATCCGGGAAGGGACTGGCCTCAGCCGCGGCGAAGGCCTGATCGATCAGTTCCGTCTCGGTGCGCTCCAACTCCTGCAACACATCCGGGCCGACCCCATCGTTGTCCTGCAGCCATCGTCGGAACCGGACCACCGGATCCCTGGCCTCCCAATGGGCCAGGAGTTCGTCCGGAACGTACTCGGCACCGTCATGGATGGCATGGCCCAGCATGCGCATGGTGCGCGCTTCGACCAGGGACGGCCCTTTGCCGGCACGGGCCCGGGTCAGGGCCGCGGACACGGCTTCGAACACCTCCAGGACATCGTTGCCATCGACCACCTGGCTGGGCATGTCGTAGGCGCGGGCCTTGAGATACAGTTCGGAGACGGCCGTGTGCTCCGCGACCGGTGTGGAATAGGCATACTGGTTGTTCTCAAGCACCACCACCAACGGCGCCTCGTAAAGGACCGCCATGTTCAGGGTTTCGTGGAAGACCCCGGCCGTCGATCCCCCGTCGCCGCAGACCGTGAGGGCGGCCTGCGGCTGTCGGCGGTAGCGAAAACTCATGGCCGTACCCAGCGCCACCGGCAGGGATTGGGGAATGTGGCTGATGAACCCAATCAAATTGTGCGAAAGGTCCCCGTTGCCGTGCAGGTTGGCGTCGCGGCCCCGGGTTGTGCCGTTGGCCCGGCCAAGATAGTTGGAATACAGCTGATCCGGCGGCAGGCCGCGCAGCATGAACATGCCGACATTACGGTGCATGGGAGCCGCAAAATCCTCGGGCTGGAGACCCCAACCGGCACCGATGCTGACGGCCTCGTGGCCGCGGGCGCTGAAGCAGGTGCCCAAACCTCGTCCCTGCTTGAACATGGAGACCATCACCTCGTCGAAGCGGCGGGTGCGATACATCCAGCGGTAGATGTCGAGGCGCTCGTCGGCAGAAAGGCTGGTCATGGGCCGGAAACATCCTGGCAGTGGATTGGCTGACAAGCAGCCTCCAGTTGGGCCACCACTTCGTCCACTCCGACGCGGGTGGTATCGACAAGCACCGCATCGGGTGCCTTGGCTGCCGGCGAATTGGAACGACTGCTGTCCAGGCGATCCCGCTCCACGAGATCCCGACGAACCTGGGCCAATGGCACCTCAAGCCCCCGGGCTTGCAGATCCAGCCACCTTCGGCGGGCCCTGACATCGGGATCGGCGTCGAGGTAGAACTTCAAGCGCGCCTCCGGAAACACGGTCGTGCCGATGTCCCTGCCCACCACGACCGCACCGGACTGCTCGGCCAGGCGCCGACCCATGTTGCGCATGGTCCGGGTCAGGGACTTTCTCACTGGATCCAGGCCCGACAGGAAGGGCAGCAGGTGGTCCACCGCCTCCCGGCGCAGCGCGGCGGTGACATCGCATCCCGCCAGCAACACCTGCGTTTCGGTTTCGCCACTGCCATCGGACGACAGGATGTTCCGGATATCGAGGTCCCGCTCCGTTTGCACCAGCACGGCCTCCAGGAGATCGTCGCCGTAGGGCGGGCGGCCGTGGGGCAGGACCAGATGGCAGGCCACCCGGAACAGGATTCCGGTGTCGAAAAACGTCCAGCCCAGCTGCAGGGCCAACAGGGCGCCAACCGTGGACTTGCCGGCACCGGCCACGCCGTCGATGGCTATCAAACGGGTCCTGATGGCTTGCACGGAGAGTGTTGGAAACCTGGGTTGGCTCGCCAGCGGATTGGAACGCGTCCGGTCGTCCAAGTGCGGGCAGTATCGGCATTATGAGTGACGCCACCATGGCGCGCCGTCAAACCCACGATTGTCCACGCCCAAGACGCAATTAATACTACAGCGGCAGTTCGTACAACCGATGGAATTGTCGCCCGCAGGAGCAGCACATCACCCGTTACTGGTGGCTGAGATGCCAGTGCAGCCGGATCAGGCACCACACTTCTTCAATGGGCTCCCTGTGGACAGTCCGCCACAGGAGGAGTCGATCAGACGGTTGAATCTGCCTCCACCGGTACCGGCCCAAGTAAACCATCTGCCGAAGCTACCTGGTGCGGTCAGAATGGCAACATCCCCTCCAGCACCAACCGCCTGGAAGACAGGTTCGGACAGTTTCCACCGCGGGTGTGCCGGCCCCGGGGCTGAAGACGAAGCGAGGTCCACAAAATCCCGAATCCAATGGCGGGGAAGCGGTCGGAAAGGCCGCGTCCGACCGGGTAGAATGGGGCCGTGCCCAGCAGCCTGAATTGGGAGGCAGCAATGGATGCGGCTGGAATTGCGGAACGGACACGGCCATCGGCAACGGTGCCAGCCAACGGACGCGCGCCGGAGCCAAACCCCGCCGCCGATCCCGCCATGACGCGCGCGGCCCGGGAGGAACGAGCTGCGCAGCGCCGGGCGGCCCCCGAGGCGTGGCGGCGGGACATCGAGGCCCTTTACCATTACGATGCGGATTTTCCCTACGACCCCGGCCATGAATACGAAGAATTCTGGACAACCGACCCCAACTACGGCATCGAGGAGGGCATCCACCACTGCCACTTCGACGCGGACGGTGTAGAGGTCATGGCCGACCTCAGGGCGCACGACATCCAGCGCAATGCGGGCTACACGGTCTTCGACAAGATGGGCGACTGCGTGGAGCTCGAGACGGGGGTTCACTATATGGCACCCGACGGCGTGGTGCGCCGGGTCTTCCCCGACCTGATGGTGCTTCCACAGGTGGGAATGCTGGGTATGGAAACCGGTCCGGACCGCGCCCTCCGGCTCGACCGGGGAGAGCCCCCTCCACTGCTGGTGCTGGAGATCCTGTCGTACGGCGGTGCGCAGCGGGATCTGGACGGAAAGTTGCGGCTGTACGAACGTCTGGGGGTCCGAGAGTACCTGGTGTACGACCTTGGGGGCAAGCGTCGGAGAGGAGCGCCAAGGGAACTGCTGCTATACCGACTGGAAGGCGGGGCCTACCGCAGGATTGATCCCGAGCCGCAGGAGTCCGCCTCGGCCCCGGAGGTGCACTGGAGCGACGTGTTCGATGCACATGTCCGCATGATGCCGGACCCGCAGGAGGAACGCAGCGAGCTGCCGGAGACAACGGGCCCGCCGCCCCGCTTCCAGTGGCGGGACACCCGGCAGGGCCGCTGGCGAGACCGCCAAACCGACATGGAAGTCGAGCGCGCAGCCGAACGGGACCGGATCATGCAGGCACGGGATCAGGCCGCACGGGAACGGGACCAGGCCGCACGGGAACGGGACCAGGCCGTACAGGAACGGACGAACATGGCGATCGCCACGATGCGCAGTTTGCTGTCCCGCGAGATGAACGCGGCGGACTTGGACCGGGTCGAGTCAGCCTGGCGCCAAGATGCCCCGCCCACGGATGCAGTCGACCGCATCCTGAAAGTGCAGCAGGCACCGAACGCGTGGCGGCCCCTTTTGCTGCCGGACGAGAACACCGGCAAGTAACCCAACCACAAACCACCGCCCTGCGACCCCAGTCCCCATGAGTCGTGTGGCTTCATCCGATGGATGAACCCGGCACGGTAGGCGAAACAAGGTTTCGCCCTTATTGGACTTGGTTGTTCGCCGTCAGGTTCGGGCCACGGCCCAACCGCGCCTCGCCTGCCGTGCCCGGTTGGTTTGGTAGCCATCCACAAGATGGAGCCGTAGCATTACCGGTTCCCGATGCCGCCGTTCCTCGGCTTAGCCTTCCGCCCGACCTTCCTTTCTGAAGTCCTGCAGTGCCTGAATGCGCAGGTCCCGTTCGGCCGTCCCAACCGGCAGGCATCCCACCCCAGGAAGCGCGGTGGGCTGAACCACAACAAGTCCCTGTGGGAAATTGCTGGCCCCGGGAGCTGGTGCACGCGGTCCACGGAGATCAGGAGTGGCAGCGACTCAGCACCGGTGCC
>CAZMKQ010000066.1:0-25451 GCA_964566955.1 uncultured Caldilineaceae bacterium
GGTCTTCCACATCGGTGCCGTCAGCCAAGGTTCGCAGTCTTGTGCTGCCCGCGCGCACCCCATCTTCCAGTCGGGACTCGCCTTCCCGCACCATCCGCTCGGACAGGGACAGCAGTTCAACAGTGTCCGCCAGATCGTCCACCGTACCCGACAACCACTCGTCATCCCGTGCGGGCCAGCGTGTTGCCGTACCGTCGGGTTGACCCTGATGCACCGCGAACTGAAGTCGGGACTGTTCCAATCTCCCGGATGTAAGACCATCCGGATACACTACGGACACTCCGGTTTCGATGGGCAGGGAGTTGGCCTTGACGACCTTGCCCAGGCGGCTCTCTACCTGCCGTCTCAGTTGGGATGCATTCCGGCTGAACTTGGCCTCGACGGCTACGGGTTGACCACCGGCCGAAACCACCAGGACATCGATTTTTTCGGCTTCATGGCCGCGCAGGACCTGCGTGGAATCGATGAACACGTTGTGCTCGTTCCATCGGGGATGCCGCGCAATGAGCAGTTCGCCCAGCTTGCCGTTCAGCACGGTTTCCGCCTGCGCAGGCTTGGTTACACTGTTGTCGGCCATGGGAACCTCCTCTTCCGGTGGCTGGGGAGTCAGGGATGTCAGCCCCGGCTCCCCGTGCTTCAGGGATGGATGTTGGTGTTGGTTGGGCGGTCGACCGCCTGCCCATCCGCCGCGACAAGGAGAGCGGCATCGTCAACGATCCCAATGCCTGGTTCGCCAACAATCCGGCCGGTTTGGTCACCCGCCTGCGTCGCCTGGTACACGTGAGCGTAGAGACAGCGCACATTGTGCTGGGACTGCCTACAGCATTGCGGGATTGAAACCACCCCGGCAATGATCCGACCGGTCCAGCTGCAACCACCGAATGCCGCCACGGTTCTGGATTTGTGCAGTTTCGACTTGTTTCGGCTTGACATTCTGATGTACGATGAGTCTGCCGGGGCGTACTTACCTATCCGGTGTTCTTCGTAGTACTGGATCCCCGGCCCTCCGCGCAAGCGGGGGTTTTTTATTGCCGGGCTGTGGGCCGGCTCAACCGCCTGCCCTGAACCGTGATCGGGTCAGGCAACTGGCTGTCCCGAAGGTGTGACGAATCCAGTTGCATCGCAGGATGCAACTGGAATGTGTCGCAACCCCATGGCCTCTCGCCGGTCGGACCGGAGAAACGGATTGACCAGTATGACCCTGACACCGAACTCGTGGACCACTTCCAGAGGGTAGGCCGAGTCCGAATCGTTCGTGACCACCAGAGCGGTACGGCATTCGCCGGTACCCAGGGCATCCTTCAGCAAATCGGTGGCTAGGTTCACATTCGAGCCTTTTTCCTCGGTCCACCGGATCTTCGCCAGAACGAAGGGACGGGTAGATGGCTGGCGTGCCTTGGCCCGTTGCAAAATCCCACCCACGAGTTGGGCATCCTTCCTTCCCAGGCGGGGCCGGAAGAGATCAGGGGAATCCAAACCCTGGCTCTCGTCGAGCCTTTGCCAGCGGGGCCAGTCCGCATAGACCCCCTCTTTGATGGTGATCTGTGGCCGTGACTGCAATGCCTCCAAGTAGATCCGTTGTCGACCAGGACCGGGATCCTCGGGGAATGTAACCTTGATGCGTGCGGCGTAGTATCGGGTGTGGGCGATGGTGAGACCGGGAACGAGATTGGCCACCATCGCCGGAATGTCCAGCCACCTGTAGCCAGGATTTTCTTTCAGGGCACCGTAGTACAGATTCATGTCGTCCACGTAGGCGTAAACGGGGTCCCTTGCTTCATTCACGGAGGAAACTCTCCGATTTCTGGGGGCCTAGCCGGACAGGAGGAGTACCGTGCGGATTCCAGTGCTGTCAAATCCGCCGGCACACGCACCGTGTCGACTGCACTCCAGACCACTAAAAAGGTACGTCCTGGCCCTCTTCCTGGTCGGCTGTATCCGATTGCTCCATCCTTTCCAGACTTTCGTACGGGTCCGTTGTTTGGGCACTCACCCGTTGCTTGAGCTCTTGATCATTCGAAGCAGTGATCAGGCGTTCAACCTGGTTGTGGCGCCAATTCGCCTTGCCGTCCGGAGTCGGGATCCCGCGTCGGGTCAACAAGGACGCTACCTCGCTGTACGACCGGGAACTGTGGCACCAGGTCCTCACAATATCCAAGGCTAAGTCTCGATAAGCTTCCACTTCCGGAGGCAGGGAGACCAAGTCGTCTGCCGAAATTGAACCAGCTTCAACGTTCTCACGGAGCTCCAATGTGTGTGCGGTTTCGGTCAAAAACAGTTCGCCATACAGTGATCTGAAAGCACCCACTAATTGGCTAACTTTCACCCAATAGAAACGCTCGTAAACAAGTTTGTCGTTGGAGCCCAATTCATTGATCACTTCTATCTCTTCCGCGGAGAGAGCCTCATGGTTCACGTCGAAGTCAAAGAAACTAAGGGCATCGTCGTGGTTGAGAGTCCAAAGGAGCGGGTTTTCCCCCCAACGGCCAAGCCAAGCGTCAAGGGTTTCGTACTGGAGCGCGTCGCAGATCAGAAGGGCCGCGACCAACTTCGCCGTCCACTCGGTGGTTCCCAATGGGGTGGGCATCTCCTGGTCATTCAAGACGTCGGCGATGTCCCCCATTGTCAGTTTCTCGGCCTGGGTCAGTTCGCGGACCTTTTTGAGTGCGTACCGCCGCCGCGCTTCGCGTTGGGGTTTGGTAGCCATGCCGTTCTCTCCTTGTTGGGTACTGCTGTCGGGAATCGCCCTGAAGATGGGTAATGCATCTGAGGTGTAAATGGTCATTGTGTTTTTCCATGTCGGTTACAGACTCTATAGTGTACACCATTCGTACCTGCATACAGCACGCCCACTCCTTTGTTCATGTGTTGTTCGTTGCGTCAGGCAAGGCGGGGCCACACGAGGTAGCGGAAGTTGAGTCCCCGCCGAACGGCCATCAGTGTTTGGCCTCAGCTATTTGCCGGGCCGCTTATCGGAGTTTGTTGCTGCGGGCGGCGGGCCTACTTGGCCAGGTAGGCTCCGGCGGACTGTCCGGGGCGGGCATGCGTATAGCGGCTGGTGGTGGCCAGCGAGGCATGGCCCAGGGTCTGCTGCACCACATGCACGGGCGCGCCGCGGTCCAGGCTGTGGCTGGCACAGGCATGGCGCAGCCAGTGCGGGGAGGGCACGGAAGCAATCCCGGCCCGGCGGGCGGCCGCCCTGATCACCTGGCGCACCCCGTGCGGGGTCATGGCCCGGCCACTGGCCGTGCGGACGGCCGGACTGTCGGGGTCCCGGTTTGCAACCAGAGCGGAGAGTCGTTTTGCGGGGCCGGCAGGCAGGGCGATGTGGCGGGTGCGGCCGCCCTTGCCGTGGACCGTGATGACGGCCGTGCCGTCGGGCAGGGCGGCAATGTCGCGCACCTGCAGGCCGCAGACCTCGGACACCCGCAGGTCTGCGTAGTAGCACAGGTCCAGGGCCACCCGGTTGCGCGCCGACCCGGCGGCGGCCAGCAGGTTGAGGGTGTCGTGCTCGGAGAGGATGCGTTCGGCCAGGCGGTTGGGGACCGGCGGTCCCTGCACGGCCGCGCCCACGTTGTAGGGCAGATAGCCGGTCGTGGCGCTGAAGGCCAGCAGCGACTTGAGGCTGGCCAGCTTGCGGGCCGCGGAACTGGGGGCCAGGGCGGCGGCCAGGTCCTCGACCCAGGCCTGCACCATCGCCACCGTGACGGCCGCCAGGGCCGGCTGCCCGGCATGTGCGAGGAAGGCCGCCGCGTCGCGGGCGTAGGCCTCGCGCGTATGGGCGCTGCGCCGGCCCCGCAGCCAGAGGGCGATCAGGGCGTGATCACTGTCGGCCCCGGAGCGGTCGGGCGCGTGGCTGGCAATCGCAGCCTGGAGTTCGGTGACCATGCACCTGTATAGCGCAGATTATATCCATAACCACACTTATGGATATACCGGCAAGCGGCGGGCCGGAGGCAAAAGTGGCCGGGGCCGGCACGCGCGCCCGAGAATGCCGTAGCATGCACATACGGAGGCAAGTGCATCATGGTGCGCAAACACGTCGAGTTGATCATGCCGCCCACCCATTTTTGTAAACTCGAAGAGCGCACACCACCAAGGGTGCTCAGCCTTCTGGCCCCCCTGAGCAAAGACGCCGCCCTGCGGGGGGACATCACAACAGCTGAATACCTCCACGAAAGTTTCTATGTCGGCGGAGACTTTTCCGGCACCAAGACATACCTGCGGCTTGATCCCGAACGGCTCCGCCAATTCTGGGAGGAGTTTGACAGTGTGGACTTCAACACCGACAGCGGCCGCGCCGGTATCGGCCAGGACACATTTTGGAGTCTAACGTCGGCCTTCGACCTCGACATCGGCCGCGCCGCTTTCGAAGAGTACAGAATGTGGAGCAGAAGAGACCTCCCGAAGGTGAACGCCCTGTGGCGCAAGTGGTTTCCCGAGGACGAGGTCGGTGAATTCCCCCTGAGCCCCTACTACCCGACAGGGGATTGGGACATCTGCCGGGCGGACCGGATCCCCGACAACCTCAAAGCCGATGCGGTGGTCGTGGCCAACGAAGACGAAGTGGTTTTCCAGCTCAGAACCGAGATTTGGGACAGCACCAGGGGGTTCCAACACACGGACTTTGATGGTTCGGTGCTCAATGCCCTGCGCCAGTGTCGCGCCTGCGGTGTCGAACCCGCACCGGACTGGCTGGCGGTAACGCTGGACTGCCGCGGCGGTTGATCCCGGCATTCGCCCTTGTGCGCGCGGCCAACCGCGCGTCCACGCCGGCGGCCCGGAATCGCCGGCGGTTCAGCCCCACAGGTTGGTGGCGGTCAGCAGGGCGCCGAGGGCGACCAGCGTGCCCACGATCGTCCAGGTCTGCGTGTTGAGCCGGCGTTCCATGTCGGCCCGCAGGTCGGTCAGGTCCTGCTTGGTGGCGAACTGGGACCAGTCCGGCAGGTGGGCGGCCACCACCTCGGCCTGCGGTGCGTCCATGCCGGCCTCCTGCAGCTCGTGGTAGGCGGTGCGGTTGATCATCTCGGGCTGTACAATTGAACGGGCCACGGGAGATCCTCCTCCTGTCGGTTGGTTCGGGGGCGGACTCGACGACCGCCCGTGAACGGGAAGCCTCGGCTGTCTCAGCGCCGGGGCTTCCGGCTATTGTAGGCGATCCGGCGCGGGCACAATCCGCTCGGCCCTCAACCCCTGAACTCCGTGTTGCCGTGCCAGTCCCGCGCGCGCAGCCACGGCACGGTGTCGTCGGCCGGATAGACACTGGATTTTCGGTTGGGCCGGTTCGGATCCGCGTCCGCGTTGTCCCAGGTGGGATCGGCGCGGCCCTCCGCCACGGCCGCGGCAAAGACCAGGGCCTCGTCGAGGCGGGCGGCCAGGGAGTCGCGCAGGGGCCGCACTGCGGTCTTGTCCGCCGGCACGGCCAGCGGCTCCATGCCGGCCAGGGTCGCGAAGTAGGCATCGCGCTGGGCGAGCGTGACGACCAGGGGCGGGTAGCCGATGTTCATGCACATCCAGTTGACGAGCCAGCGCGCCATGCGGCCGTTGCCGTCGTCGTAGGGATGGATGGCGATGAAGTCCCAGTGCAGGGAGGCGATCGCCCACGCGGGGTCCAGCGCCTCCGGATCATGGGCCAGGGTCAATGCGTTGGTTCATGCGCTCCAGCAGCTGGTCCATGAGGGGCGGCACCGCCTCCGGGGGCTGGAACACCACCAGCCGACGCGCGGAGCGGAGGGCGTTTGGCCATTGCTTGTACCGACCCGGCGCTATCTGGCCCGACGGCTGTCCGGCCGTGTTGTGGGCCGCATAGGCACGCACCAGCATGTGTCTGTGCATCGTGTGCAGGTCCCCGATGTCCAGGCGGTGCCTGCGGTTGCGCAGCCGCGCCAACATGCGTACGGCCTCGTTGTGGCCGCGCATCTGGTCCACGTCGAGGAGTTTCGTCCATCCGCCGGCGGGCGTGCGCTCGTGCACGAGGACGTCAAGCGTGTCCGCATACGACAGGCTGCCGCCCTCGATGGCGTTTGAGTGGCAGTTCCAGTGCATGCGCACGTTGCCCCACCACTGGCGCAGCACGCGATCGGTCATCGACGGGGCCTCGTGCCAGCGGCGGTGGCCCTCCCGCAGGCGTTCCGCGTCGACCGTTGATGCGGGTGGTCGCATTGGTTCCTCCACGCTCATCGGACGGCACTACTCGCCGTTCGCGTCGAGCCACTCCACAAACACTTCGCGGAGCAGCTTGGAGACGGTCATGTCGCGCTTGGCGGCCGCGATGCGCAGCCGGCGTTTGACTTCGGGGGCCACCACCACCTTGATGGCCGCCTGCGGCGCACGCGGAATGGATGTCAGGTTGCGTTTGTTCATGCGGTTGGCTCCTCGGATTGAATCCGCAACAGTTCGTCGGTCAGGTTGGCGATCTCGACGGCGCCCGGATGGCTGCGGCCCTCGTATTCGGCGATCGTGCGGCCGCTGGTCATCGCCATCGCGAAGCCAACGCGCTGGGTGATCTCGGTCTCTAGGACGGGCGGGCCGTCGACCAGGTTGCGCAGGTTGCGCCCGATCACCGTGGTCGGCAGCTTGCGGCTGACGACGAAGCGGACCCTCAGCCCGGGCCGGGAAGGCCGCACCTTGGCAACCAGTGCGAGCACGCGGTCAGCGGCGCGCACCGACAGGCCCGACGGCTCGATTGGGATCGCGCACAGGTCGGCGACGGCCAGGCAGCTGCGCAGCAGCACGTCGTCGCGCGGCGGTCCGTCAATGACAACATGGTCGAACCGGCCGCGCACCCGGTCGACTTCCTTGTAGAGGTCGGGCTGCACGTAGGTCGTGACCGTGCAGGGCCATTTCCGACATCGTGGGCGGATGCCGGTCTGGGTGTTCGGCCTCTCTGCAGGCCAGCACCCACAGGGCGTCGGTGTGTTCTGCCTTGGGGATCTTTTTGACCAGGAACGCGGCCAGCTGTTTCCGGGGCGCGAACTTGGTCATGATGCGGCTACATCCAAGAGGCTCTGCCTCCATGCCGGCTCGCTGTCGGTGCGTTGCCGGTCCTGGGGTGCAGGCGAGCCACTGCCGATGCCCTTGGTGGTCTTACCCACCCCCAAAAACTCTCGCAACTGCTCCTGTGCGGACTCGCTGGACGGCACCCAGGGGCCGTCCAGCAGCAGTTCCAAAAGTACCGGGGTGATGCTCCCCGCTGGTAGTTGCCCTGTCCTGGGGTCAGCCATGCCAAACGCTGTAGGATCTCGGCTACCTCCTGGCCATCCTGTGTGGCGTCGTGAAGCTGTTTGGCCGTTAAGGCCTTACGGAAGCCCATGCTGAAACGGGCGGTACCCTCCCAATCGGTGCTGTCGCTCAGCTGCGTGGAATCCTGAGCCGAGCGACGAAGTAGTCGGAGTTCCTCGTGAAGCTAGGGATCTTCCAGCGCACAGTGCATGTAGGTAAGGAGAAGAACATTACGACACGTAACAGGTGATTCAGGCTGCCAAATCTCGTTAGGTGGGAATAGTTCGTCAGGTCCACATTGAAAATAGAGCGTGACAAGATTGCAGGTGTCACCATCGAGGTACGACTTGAGGCTTGCTAGTGCTTCTTGTTCGTTTATGTCCATTCCACTCAATCTATCTCTAGAAATTCGGCCCATTGTTGCATCAAATCCCTACGCTGTTCGAGCAGGTCGGTTCGGGCATACGATGCGACCACCTCATTGCCCAAGGTGTGCGCCAGTGCTGCCTCGGAAGCTGTCCAGGGGAAGTCCGTACATTCCATGGCCCAGACCTTGAAGCTGGTCCGAAAGCCATGGACCGTCGCTGTATCGGCAAGTTCGCAATCTCTGAGCAGTTTGGTCAGCGCCATGTCGCTTAAGGCGCGACCGGAGCCTTGGGGCGACGGGAAAATCAAATCGCTCTCGTCACGCAGGACTCTGGCTTCCTCCAACACGGCCAAGGCTGCATCGCTCAACGGAACTCGGTGCTCCTTGCCTGCCTTCATGCGGGTGGGCGGGACGATCCACAACCGGTCGTCCCAGACGATTTCGGACCAGACCGCCTGCCGGGTCTCCCCACTTCGGGCGGCGGTCAGAACCACGAACCTGAAACACAGCTTGGTCGCCAGGGACGCGCCGGAAGCGTCTACCGTTTCCAGTGCCCCTGCGACCTCCCTGTAATCCATGGCCCTCAAATGGCCCGTGACCAGTTTGGGCATTCGCGGGAGAGCAGCGTCGATGGCCTCGCCGGCAACGTTGTGGGCAACGAAGCCGTGGGCCATGGCCCAGCGCAAGACCGTGCGGATCCGCTGCCGCACCCGCCGCGCGGTCTCCGGCTTGCTCGTCCAGATTGCTTGCAACACCCCCAGAATCTCCGCTTCCGTCAACCGATCCACGGGGATGGAGCCAATCGTCGGCAGCGCGTACTTTTCCAGGGTGCGCCACCAGTTGACGATGTGGGTCCGATTTTTCCAAGCGGGCCGGTTCAATTCGTACACCGCCCGCGCCGCCTGCTCGAAAGTAGGGACCCCAGCGCGCCGTTTCTCGGCCAACGGGTCGCCTCCATTCGCCACGAGCATGCGGTTGGCAAGGGCCTTCTGCCGTGCCTGGGCCAACGAAATGACGGGCCATGCACCCAACCCCAGGTCCCGGCGCTTGCCGTTCACAGCAAGGCGCTGGACCCATTGCTTGCTGCCACCGGGTGCAATCCGCAGATACAGCGTGTTGCCGTCAGCGTATCGACCCGGCTCGGTCAGCCCTTTGATGCGTGCCACCGTCAGCTTACCCACCTGTGTTGCACCCCGATTTGTACCACGCGACAACCGGGATTATACGGTACCAGGCGGCACTACGCGCAACCGACCAGAGAGGATTCCGGTCGGTAACGCGGGCTATTTGGCCCTGTCTGGCTTTTCTTGGTACGATATCAAAGTGCCGGGGGTGGGACTCGAACCCACACGAGTTTTACCTCACACGATTTTGAGTCGTACGCGTCTACCAATTTCGCCACCCCGGCCGGTGCGGCAGATCAGTATAAAGACAGTTGCGGGTCTGAGCAAAGCCAACCCGGATTGTTGGGATGTCCGACGGTGGCACCGGGCCCCGGCCGAATCCGAAAGGAGGTACTGCGGCGATGCCTGAACTGCCCGAAGTCGAAACCCACATCGTGGAGCTGCGGCCCCTGCTGGAGGGTCGGCGCGTCGAAAGGGCAGAGGTCTCCTGGGCACGCACCATTGCGGAACCCGACCCGGACCGTTTCTGCGACCTGATCCGGGGCCGGCGGTTCGAGGATCTGCAGCGACGGGCCAAGTACATGCTGATGGGCCTGGATGCCGGTTGGACACTGGTGGTGCACCTGCGCATGACCGGCACCTTGCGCGTGGTGCCCTCGGACCGGGAGATGCACCGGCATGCCCATGTGGTGCTGGGTCTGGAGGGCGGAGAGGAGCTTCGCTACCTGGACCCCCGCAAGTTTGGGCGGTTCTGGCTGGTGCGCGAGGCGGACCGGGTGCTGCCGCCCCTGGGTCCGGAGCCCCTGTCCCGGCACTTCACCGGCCGCTGGCTCCACGGGGTTCTGGCCCGCCGACAGGCGGCCATCAAGGCCGTCCTGCTCGACCAACGGGTCGGAGCGGGGGTGGGCAACATCTATGCCGACGAGGCCCTGTTTCGGGCGCGTATCCATCCGGAACGGCCCGCGGCGTCCCTGACCCTGAAGGAGTGCCAGACGTTGTGCCGGACAGTCCGTCACGTGCTGAGAACCGGCATCGCCTGGCGGGGCAGTTTCATCTCCAGCTATGCACCGCCCAGCGGCGTGCCCGGTCGCTTTCAGGCGCGGCACCAGGTGTTCCGCCGGACCGGAGAGCCCTGCCCGCGCTGCCGCACGGTGATTGAGCGCATTCGGGTTGGGCAGCGCAGCACCCACTACTGTCCGGCCTGTCAGCGGGGTGCGGCCTGACGCGTCCTGGCGTCCGTCAGGCTGGGCCGCGCGGCGCGCACCACCGCGGCGTAGGCCGAGTTTGTGGCCAGCTGTCCGGCCCGCGGATCGCCTTCGGGGTACAGGTCGGTCAGGTCCCGGACTTCGGCGGTCCGGATTTCAAGGCCGGGCAAATGGCGCACGATGCGCTCGACCGAGAACAAATCCAGGTCGGACCAGCCCCAGGTCTCCTGCATGGAGATGTCCCACTCCGCCACTATCAGTTCGCCGCCCGGCTTGACGAGGGCCGCAGCCTGTTGGAGCGTCGCGTTGCCGGCGGCTCCTTCCGGCAAGGCGAAAGTGCTGACGATCAGGTCAAACCGGCGATTGGTGGTCCAGCCCGGCAACTCGCCAACCTCGAAGGCGGCATCGAGCCTGCGGCGGGTTGCTTCCCGGCGCGCCAAGGCCACGGCTTGCGGCGAGACATCCACACCCAGAACGGACCATCCGCGGGTGGCCAAGGCCAAGGCATTGGTGCCGCGTCCGCAGCCAAGGTCCAGCAGTGTGCCCGGTGCCAGATGGGCCAGTTCCGCGGCCAGGATCTGGTCCGGCACCTCCACGCCGTCCGGGTCCGTGCGCCAAAGCTCGTCCCAGAAGCCGGTTCCGTTCACGCTCGGCCACCGTCCGTCGGCGCCGGTTCAGGTTAGGGCGCGCAGCGAGGCGTTGATGCGGTCCAGATAGAACTCGTCCCGGTCGAAGTCCTCCCCGAACTCGTCCAGGATGTCGTAGTGGTCCGGATGTTCCGGGTCCTCGAACGCGCGCAGGAATTCGACATAGCCCTCGATGCCGCCCACATCGCGCGGCGGGCAGGCTCCCTCCCCGGCCACGCACATGGTATCCACGTCCATTTTGCTGGAATCAAAGTGGTCGTTGGACAGGGTCAGCCGATGCTTCCAGGTGTCCTCAAACTGGCAGATGTACTGAAAGATCATGCCCCGGCGTCCCACCAGGCTGCACAGGGCCACCTTGGCCATGTCGCTGTCCCCGGACAGCAGTTCGGTGTCCGGATAGCACTTGCGCCGGATGACGAAGTGCCAGCTGCGGGGTCTGTGCCAACCCATCACGGCCTGCACGACCCTGTGCAGTTCCGGCAGCGTGATGGCGGGAGGGACAAAGAAACGGCGCCAGATCTTGGGACTGGCGCCCTGCAGGTCGACGCGCAACAGGAAGGATGTAGAAGGCATTGTGTGCGGGTCTGCGAATCGGCCGAAAGGCCTGAAGGGCGAGCCGAATTATAGTTAACAGACGCCAAAGTGTCATGCCGCCCTTCAGGCAGGCGAGCCTCCAGCCGCGCATTTCCCGGATGTCCCCATGCAAATCACCGGTCTATCCGTCCATCAGGTGGACCTGCCCCTCCACGAAGGCAGCTACAACTGGTCCGAAGGCAAGTCGGTGGCCGTCTTCGACAGTACTGTGGTTGGCGTACACACGGACGCCGGTCTGACCGGCTGGGGCGAGGTCTGTCCCCTGGGACCCTTCTATCTGCCGGCCTATGCCAACGGGGCGCGGGCCGGCCTGCGCGAACTGGGGCCGTCGCTGCTGGGTCTCGTCCCGCGCGACCTGGACGTGCTCAACCGGCGCATGGACCGGACGCTGAAGGGCCATCCGTATGTGAAGTCCGCGGTGGACATGGCCTGCTGGGACCTGTTGGGGAAGGATGCGGGACAGTCCGCGGCCAGGCTCCTGGGCGGGGCCGAGGGCCAGGACTTCGTGCTCTACCGGGCGATTTCCCAGGAGGCACCGGATGCCATGGCGGCGCGCGTGGCCGGCTACCGCCGCGAGGGCTACCGCCGTTTCCAGTTGAAGGTGGGCGGCTCGGTGGAGGAGGACATCGAACGCATCCGGGCGGTGCGGGCGGTGCTGTCGGAGGACGAAATCCTGATTGCCGACGCCAACACGGGCTGGCTGATGCACGAGGCGCGCCGCGTGGTGCGCGCGGTGCGGGACGTGGATGTCTACATCGAACAGCCCTGTGCCGGCTATGAGGAGTGTGTGTCCGTGCGGCGTGCCACGGACCATCCGTTCATCCTGGACGAGGTGATCGACAGCATTCCGGCGCTGCTGCGGGCGGCGGCGGACGGGGCCATGGACGTGGTGAACCTGAAGATTGGCAAGCTTGGGGGCCTGACCAAGGCCCGCCGGGCCCGGGATCTCTGCGCAGAGCTGGGAGTGGCGATGACCATTGAGGACAGTTGGGGCGGCGACATCGTGACCGCCGCGATTGCCGCGTTGGCCCACAGCACGTCGCCGGCGCTGCTGTTCACGGCCACGGACTTCAACAGCTACGTCACCACCAGCATCGCCGAAGGCGCGCCCCAGCGGCGGCAGGGACGCATGGCCGCCTCGGATGCGCCGGGTCTGGGCATCGAGCCGCGTCCCGAAGTGCTGGGCGCGCCCGAATTCAGGATCGGGAACTGAGCCAACCCGCGGACCGCCCGGCAGGGATAATGGCACTACTTCTATAATCTGGCCGGGCCACCATGTGGCCGCGCCCTTGTCCTGCGACAGGATGCGCGGTCGGTGCACCGCCTCGAAAATCATCGGAAGTCCAACCTGAAGGGGGTCCTGCCGTGGAGTTGGGATTCGTTACCGCCATCCTGCCCGAACTGTCCCTGGCCGAAATCCTGCGCTTTGCGGCGGCCGAGGGCTTTGACTGCATCGAGGTCATGTGCTGGCCCAAGGGCAAGGCCGAGCGACGCTATGCCGGCGTGACCCACATCGATGTCGGCGACTTCTCGCCCGGGGACGCGGCCGAAGTGGCGCGTCTGGTGGACGAGACCGGCGTCCGCATTTCCGGTCTGGGCTACTACCCCAATCCCCTGACTCCGGACGAGGATGCCCGGTCCATGCACTTCGCCCACATCCGCAGGCTGATCGCGGTCTCGGCGGAACTGGGGATCGGTGTGGCGAATTCCTTCATCGGACGCGATCAGAGCCGGAATCTTGAGGAAAACCTGGCGCTGTTCGGGGAACTGTGGCCTCCCGTCATCGAGTATGCCGACTCGCTGGGGGTGAAGGTGGGCATCGAGAACTGCCCGATGCTCTTCACCAACGACGAGTGGCCGGGAGGGCAGAACCTCGCCATATCGCCCGCGGTCTGGGACCGCATGTTCGAGATCATCCCCAGCTCCAACTTCGGCCTGAACTTCGATCCTTCCCACTTCGTCTGGCAGCAGATGGACTATCTGGCGGCCATCCGCAACTACGCGGACCGGTTCGTGCATGTCCATGCCAAGGACGCGCGGCTGGATCGGGAGCATTTGAACCGGGTCGGCATCATGGCTACGCCGCTTGAGTACCACACCCCCAAGCTCCCGGGATTGGGCGAGGTCAACTGGGGCAAGTTCTACTCGGAACTGGGGGATGCCGGCTACGACGGACCCGTCTGCATTGAGGTGGAGGACCGGATCTACGAGTCCTCGCTGGAGCGGCGCAAGCAGGCCGTGTCCCAGTCCGGACGCTATCTCCGGCAGTTCATGTAGGCGGATGGCGGGAGGATTCCTTGCGTGGAGTGTTCGTCTGCCTGCTGGTTCCGTTGATGCTGTCCGGCTGTGTGATTCCACCCCGGGAGGAGGCTTCCGTGGTGGATGGCGCGATGACCGGAACCGAGACCGATCCCTGCCAACCCGGTTTTGCGCATGCCAAGGAGCCGCTCAGGAGTAATGAGGAACATGCCATGGCTTCGGAATTGTCGTTGCCGTCTCCGGTGGCCTACGAAGTGGCCATGCACGTGTTCTGGAATGCTGCGGACCACCCCGCCGACTTCCCGCCCAACCCCCACTTCTCGCCGTTGGCCGGCGGCCCGCACAGCGAAGGCTTCCGTCTCTGGCAGCCGGGTGAACCGGCTTCTCCGGCCATCGAAATGCAGGCCGAAACCGGCGATCCGGAGCCGTTGGGGAATGCCTATCGGCAAGGCGGAACACGGGTGTTGCCAAACCAGTTTGCGGTCGGGGACCGGGTTGATTCACCAGGCCGCACCACCGTTGCCTTCCGGACGGACAGCGAGCACACCTTCCTGTCCGTCACCAGCAGGCTGGCCCCCAGCCCCGACTGTTCGTGGGCGTTGCGGCCCTGCCCCTGACCAGTGGCGGAGCCTGGATCGAAGAGGTCGTCATTCCCCTGTGTGTATGGGATGCCGGAACCGACGACGGTCGCTCCTATGCCTCGGCCAACGAGCAGCCGGAGCATCCGCAGCCCATCCATCTTTTGAGGGGCCGGCCTTTGTCCGCAGGTCCGGAACAGGCCGCGCAGGTGGGCGAATTAGTCCTTCGCAGGACGGAATGAATGGCGAAGCTTGGCATGGACACGATTCGACCAACACTGCACAACCGGGAATGAATTGCCGATGGGTTCCACATTGACCTACCGGGATTTGGTGTCCCGCCTGTCCGATTTGGAACGCCTGGCCGTGCCGCCCCTGGCCGGGGAGCAGTGCGGTAGCCAAACCAGCTATGACCGGCGTTCCGTGTACAACGCGGAGACCGGCCTGTACGAAAACTGGAACGCCAACCGCGACGGCGACGGCTACATCCGCATGGAGGACGGCCATCAGGTGGTGTTCGAGGCGGAGGGCCCGGGCTGCATCTGGCGCATATGGTCCGCCTGGCCCGGCATGGGGCATGTGAAGATCTTTCTGGACGGAGCTCCCGAACCGGTCATGGATTTGCCGTTCCTGCATCTGTTCGGCGGGGTGGGTCTGCTGGACTACAACCTGCCCTGCCTGTCCATGAAACTGTCCCGGGGCCACAACCGGTACATCCCGATTCCCTACAACCGCTCCTGCCGCATCCTGATGGAACCGGACTGGGGGCGCTTCTACCACATCACCTACAGCACGTTTCCCGAAGGCACCGTGCTGCCCGCCTTCAAGGGCGAACGCGAGGATGACAACCGCATTGCCCTGGCGGACAAGGATCGGGAACTGGCCTTCCGGGGCCGGGGCCTGCCGACCTCGGACGACACGGAGATCACGGATGTGCAGGTGACCGTGCCCGCCGGCGGCAACCTGGAATTGGCATCACTGCCCGGCAACCGGGCCATCACGGGCCTGCACTGCCTGCCCGACCAGGGGGTCAGGGCCGAGGCCGAAACCGCCCTGCGGGAACTGGCCCTGTCCATCCACTGGGACGGCGAGACGGAACCCGGCGTCTGGTCTCCCTTGGGGGACTTCTTCGGCGCGGCCCCGGGAATTCAGCCCTACCGTGCCCTGCCCGCGGGCATGACCGACGAGTTTCTGTACAGCCACTGGTTCATGCCGTTTGCCCGGGGGGCGGAACTGCGGCTGCAGAACGATGGCGATGTGGAGCGCAGCCTCGCCTTCCGGATTGCATCCCGACCGTTGGTGCAGGACGCCGACGAACTGCTGCGCTTCCACGCCAAGTGGCACCGGGATGCCTTCGTCGAGAAGTCCATGGGGAACGGGCGCGACATTGACTGGCCCATCCTGAACGTCGAGGGCAGGGGTCGTTTCTGCGGAGTCGCCCTGCATATCTGGAACCGCTGGGAGATTCCGGCGGAGCAGCCCTCCAGCTGGTGGTACGGCCGCGGCGGGGACAAGACCATCGACTGGTGGTGGGGCGAGGGCGATGAGAAGTTCTTTGTGGACGGGGAGAAGTTTCCGTCCACCTTCGGCACGGGCTCCGAGGACTACATCGGCTACGCCTGGGCGGCGGAGCCGCCGTTCCCGATCTTCGACAGCCCGTTTGCCTGCCAACCCTTTACGCCGATCGACGGCAATGGCCATACTTCGGTCAATCGGTTCCACATCGCCGACGACATCCCCTTCCAGCGGAGTTTCGAGGGCTGCATCGAGAAGTACAAGGGCAACCGCTGGGGCGACCGGGGCCAAAACCATTGTCTGTACGACACGGTCGCGTACTTCTACCTGGCACCCGGCCAAGTGGATCCCTACGGACCGGTCCCCTTGGCGGACCGCATCGGATACTATCGGGAACCCGGGGACTGAACGGGGACGCGACCGTGCATTGGGTTCTGTACGCAGTACTGGGCGGGGGTGCCGTGATCACGGTCGTGGCGCTGCTCCTGCTGGCATTCGGATTCATTACGGGGCAGTGACGGCTTTCGGCACTGGCCAAAAAACCTGAGGAGACGGGACATGGCTGAAATGGCAAGAGCGGTGGTGGTCATGGGGCAGGAGTTCGAGGTTCGGGAGTATCCGATCCCGGATCCGGACCCGGGGGCTATTGTGTTGAAGCAGGAACTGGGCGGCATCTGCGGCACGGACCTGCACTACTGGCAGCACGGCTTTACCGAAGAGAAGGGCCTGGGCCACGAGAATGTGGGCATCGTGGCCGCCTTGGGTGAGGGAGTGACCCACGATTCCATCGGCCGACCCGTCAAGGAAGGGGACCGGGTTGTGCTGCAGCCGGGCATCCCGGCCGGATTCGGCTACGGCTTTCAGGATCCGTCCAAGCTGTGCGGCGGTTTTGCCGAGTACATGCACCTGAATCTGCCCGGCACCGAGTGGTGGCGGACGGACATGCCGGCGGAAGTGGGGGTTCTGACGGAACCCTTCACGATTGGCGTGCATGCCGTGGACCGGTCCCGCATACGCATCGGCGACACGGTGGTGGTGCAGGGGTCCGGGGCGATTGGCATGGTCACCCTGATTGCGGCCCGCCTGTCGGGCGCCGGCAAGCTGATTATGGTCGGGGGCCCGCCGGAACGGCTGGCGATCGGACGCAAGTTCGGAGCCGACGTCACGATTGACATCGGCGAGGTACCCTCGGTCGAGGAGCGCACGGAACTCGTGATGCAGGAGACGCCGCGCGGCGAAGGCGCCGACATAGTGTTCGAGTGTGCCGGCTTCCTGTCCGCTACGCCGGAGGGTCTGGGCTACTGCCGCCATAGCGGCACCTTTGTCGAGGTGGGTCACTTCGTGGACATGGGCTCCATCGACTTCAACATCAACCGGCTGTTGATGCGCAAGAACCTGTCCCTGGAGGCCGTCTGGGCTTCGCAAACCAGCCACTTCGTGCAGGCCCTGCCCATTCTGGAGCGGGGAGACATTCCGTTCGGCGACATGGTCAGCCATGTCATCCCCCTGGACCGGGTGGCCGAGGGCTTCGCCGCCCTGAACGGCACCTACCACCTGGGCGACGAGACGGTCTGCAAGATCGCCGTGTCCGGTTCCGCCTGACCCGGCCGGGTACCGGACTTGGCAACCGCAGCCTGATGGAGTGCCGACTCTGAAACGGGTTTATCGCTCGCCCAAGTCCGCGGGCCCCAATCGGGGCGGGTTGAGTGCCATACAGTGCAAGATGCAATGTGTTGCAGGCTGCGTGGCCGGTACGGATGCGGTTCGGCGTCAGCCCCAACACCGGGGAGCCTTTAGGCTGGGACCGGACCTTCAGGCTGGCGGACCAGACGGCGCACCACGACCGCGAACATCCGTCCTGCGTCCTGCAGTCCGAGCTTCGCTGGTGACAGCCGCCGCCGGCGTGCCAGACCGCAGCCGGTAGTCAACCCCGCGCGCCCGCGAAGCTTCATAAACCGTCCGCGTGAACTTCACGTTGTGTTCACAATGGCCGCGGAGACTCTTGTTCGGATCCGTCATTGGGTGGACCATCGCAACGGAAGGAACCGACCATGAAATTCAACCGCAAGGCACATCTGCCTCCAGCCTGTAACACCCGCATGACTAGGCGGGATGTGCTGAGGGTTCTGGGCGGCGCCGGTGGCGCGGTCCTCGCCGGCTGCTACCCCACCGGCACCGCCGATTTTTCGGTGCCTGCACAACCTCCAACCAGCACGCCCGCAAGCGCCACGCAGCTTGCCTCGATTACCCAGCCGGACTGCGTGGTCCGGCCCCGGCAGACGGAAGGACCATTCTATTTCGATGTCGGCTTGGTCCGGCGCGACATCACTGAAAGCAAACCAGGCATCCCTCTCCTGGTCGCGATCCACCTGGTGCAGGCAGGCTCGTGCCATCCGATTCGCGATGCCGTAGTGGACATTTGGCACGCCGACGCGGTAGGCCAGTACTCCGGCTACAGAGGACAGGGAGACGATGATACCGACACTACCGGCGAGACCTTCCTGCGCGGCATCCAAGTCACCAATGCCAACGGGCTCGCCGAGTTCGAAACGATCTACCCAGGCTCGTATCATGGCAGAACCGTTCACATCCACTTCAAGGCCTATACCAGCGAACAGAGGTTCATAACTTCGCAGTTGTACTTCCCTGATGACACCACCGATGCGGCCCACCTGGCGGAACCCTACTCCACGCGAGGTCCTCGGGGTACGACGAACGCGGACGATCGAATCTTCAGCCGTGACCTGGTAGGACGTGTCACGCCCTACGCCGACGGCTACTCGGCTTCACTTGTTGTGGGCATCGTGATGTGAGGCAACCTAAAACAAGATTGGGCGTTCTGCAATGGGCGTGGTCAACGAGGCCCGGCTCCGGGACAAGCGCAGACCGGGATGTGTATCTTCTTGGTCTGCGCTTGCACTGCAGAGGAGTTGATTGGCGAGATCTCGGATAGAGACCGGGCTGGAAACCCTTCGGATTTTCATGGCTGAGCCCAAGGCATCACAGATTTCGGCCAACTGCTGCTATCCGGTCTCCAGAACCTACGCTACCCTGTCCAGGTCCGGGGGAATCGAACCATGCTGGCTGGCTGTCTGGTAGACGCTTCACGGACCGTGCGCGTGCCTCACGGCAGTGCGACTTACGGGTCTCCACGTCCATTTCTTCGCCGGCGGACCTCGCCGGCCTGGGGAGCGCGTTCAGGGTTCGGGCCGGCTCCGTGGGACCCGTGTACGCCTGGAGGTTGCGGGCGGCGTTCGCGTCCCGGTCGCACGCGAACCCGCACCGGTGGCAGCGGTGGGTCCGTTCCGAGAGCAGGAGCGACTGCTGCACGGCTCCGCACCGGCTGCACGTCTTCGAGGACGGATACCCGCGGTCGACGCGCCGGCACTCCGTTCCGTACCCATGGCCCTTGTACTCCCGCTGCCGCACGAATTCGGACAGGCCGGCATCGCTGATCGCCCGGGCCAGCCTGCGATTGTGCTTCATGCCGTCGGTGACTGCAAGGATTCACTATAGGGGCCAACTGCCCGGCAGTGCACCGGGTACTGAAGCTAGCCTGCAACCTGCCAAACGCCTTCTCGTTACGGTGTTTGACGTTCTGGTGTCGTACGTTGCTGCTATTCCCGGTATTCAAGGAAAGGCACGTTGGGGGCGTTTGCACCTCGTTCTTGCTGGTTCTGCCCGACAACGAAAGGCAGGGCACGCAATCCCGTGGCCAGATTGAATATTTCGGCCCGATCGGTGGCTCTGGTACGGTCGTGATCCTGGACGGTGATGGATATTTCCACCACGGCGTGGATGATGTCGCCCTGGCCGTTTTCACAACGGATGATACTGTCCGCTTCTTCCAGCTGGTCTGCTTGTTGACGGTCGATGAGGCCCTGCCGTATTGCGGGGACCAGAATCTGTTCCTCAAAGTCGGTTGCGGGTTGTCGACTGGCGTAAACGAGCATGGCGCGTTCCATGCCCAGGGCCCTTCTGATCAGCCGTCGGGATCGTTCAATGGCTTTGGTCTCGTAGTCGCTGCCCATCAGGTTGGCAATCTGGCCGGCCATTCGGGATGTGTCCCCCTTGACTTCGGCCATGTCCTGCTTGACTTCGGCCATGTCTTCCTTGAGCACGGCCACATCCTGTTTGACTTCGGCCATGTCTTCCTTGAGCACGGCCACATCCTGTTTGACTTCGGCCATGTCTTCCTTGAGTACGGCCACATCCTGTTTGAGTACAGCCACGTCGTCTTCGACGCGCGTGAATCTTGTGGGTAGCTGGAGTAGTTCCTCGGCGAGGATTTCCTTTCTGAGGTCCCGACGGAGGTGGTCGTCCCTGCGGATCACTTCCACCAAATGCTTATGGAACTCGCGTTGCAGGTTGGGATCCTGATCCAGGGCGGTCAGGATGTCCTGCATGGTTGCGATGCTTGGCTGATTCATGGCATTTACCCAAGCGGAATTATACGCGGACCGGAGTGCGAGTGAACCTGGGCTTGCGGAACGAAAAGCTCCCCGAAGCTAGCCAACGACCGCACAGGTCCTGCATCCGTGGGATCCCGGCCCAGGATGCGAATCTTCCGGAGGCCTGCTTCCGCGGTTGGGTCATCGCAGCACCGGCTTCGCCCGTGGGTTGGTGAAGGTTATGGCGCAGGAGTAGCCAAACGCGTGGAAAGCTTCCGGTTTGGAGCACAAGTCTGAGGCGTGCATTGTGCGCAACCAGTGTCCGGCTGTTGGACGGCCGGAACGGGGTACCTGCCTGTAACCTGTGTCAACTCTGTTTTGCAGCGTGGCGGCACCTTGCCAAGTGTCCTGTCGGCCACTGTAGGTTCAGTGGGATGTCATCCATTCCTCAGCCGGAAGCTGCCGCATTGTCCGGTCCCCGGCAGAACTCGGCGGCGGTTGCGGCGTACAGTAGGGCGATTCGCTCCAATTCGGTTACGGGAACCTCCTCGTTCACTGTGTGGGCTCCCAAGGCGTCCGGGCCGTGGGTGACGGCCGGAATGCCCACCTCCGCGGTGTAGATGTTGCCGTCGTCGATGAACAGCTTCGGGCCATCGGGCAGCGGACGGCCGACGAGTTCGGTGTGGACCTCCTGCACCACCTGCACGATCGGGTGATCCGTCGGCAGATGGAAGGTGTCCCCCTGCTGCTCCCATTCCAGGGAGGTGGTGGTTCCGTGCCGGGCATCAAGACCGGCCAGGACTTCCTCGATTTGGCGGCGTGCGCCCTCACCGGCTCCGGGCTGTAGCCAGCGGCGCGTGCCCTCGACGATGCAGGTTTGGGGGGACTGGTTGTAAATCTCCCCTGTCTGCACCTTGCCGATGAATAGGGATTCGCGCCCGGCGGGGGATTCCCCCGGACTGTCCGGCAGGGACAGGTTTCGGAGTTGGTCGACCAGATCCAGGCCGGCCCCGATCACGTTCGGCGTCTCGGGATCCGTGAGGATTTCATGGCTGGGCGGTTGTGCGCGGCTGATTTCGATGTGGAAGATGGCCATGCCGCGCCCGTCCGTGGGCAGCCAGGCCGCCTGGTATTCGGGCAGCAGGACTGCGTCCCCGTGAAGGCCGGCGCGGCACAATGCCACGACTTGGCGCTTGTCCCCCCATGGCCCCTCGTGGTGGTCGTGTCCGGTCAATAACACCGAGCCGCGGACTGGCAGGTCCAGCTCCTGCAGCATGCGCAGGGCCTCGACTGCGGCTGCGGTGCCGCCCTTCATGTCCGAAGCACCCGTCCCGAACAGCACGCCATTCTCGATGCGCGGCGGCACGAAGGGCAAGTGCACCGTGTCCAGGTGGCAGTCGAACTGAAGTACCGGCCCCGGTTTGCCCGAGTGGAGCCAGGCCACGACGGCCGGTGCAGAGGGCCAGTCCGCTTCCTCCCTGGACACGTCAAGGCCGTCCTCGGTCAGGATGTCCGCCAACACGGTCAGTGCCGCACCGGCATCCCGGGTGGGGCTGTGGACTTCCATTAGGCGAACGACGGTCTCCAGCAGGCGTTCACGGCGAAGATGGGGGCGGAGAAGTGGCAGGATTGGAGCTGAACCGTGCATGGATCCTCGGAAGTTTGTCTTCTGTGGAAAGTGGAGGCGGAATGGTGGTATGGTGAGTTGAACAACAGTCTGGATTCTAGATTCGGTTCGCAACTGCCGTACGGCATTGCGGCTCCCCGTGTGCCATCAACAGTCGGCTGTATCTCCTCAAGGAACCAATGCCATGTCCAACTTGCCGCAAGGCGAACTCTGCAGCGTCTACTCCTTCGCTCAAGGAGAGGATCCGATCGGATCCGCAACCCCGTTTAAGCGATGTCTGCTGGTGGAGCTGCCCACGCCCTGGGATCGCGATGTCTGGTCAACGTCCGACACGACCAAGGCCATCAAAAAGATAGCCGGGATGGCCAGCCGGCCCGGCGATGCAGTGCGGTTGCTTGCCTTCCAGCCGGATCCAAACCCGGACCCGGTCCGAACGGGGTTGTCACGCGTGTTTGTCTACCGGAGACCGGAGGCGGCCAATGGTGCTGACGGCTTCGCTGCCTATGCCAAGCGGGAGTATCTGGTTCCCTCCGGGGAGCTACTTACCGTACTGCCCGTGCTGCTGCAGGAACTTGCGCCCGCCTCCCTGCCGGCCGACGTG
This sequence comes from uncultured Caldilineaceae bacterium, assembly GCA_964566955.1. Lineage (GTDB taxonomy): Bacteria > Chloroflexota > Anaerolineae > Caldilineales > Caldilineaceae > Bin34. The sequence continues at coordinate 22,130 of CAZMKQ010000066.1, forward strand.
CAGGAACTGGACGGGCAGACCCGGGATATTTTCCTCTGCACCCATGCTGATCGGGACATCTGTTGCGGCCGGTTCGGCCGGGAGCTGTTCGAGACCCTGCAGGCCTCGGACCAGGTTCGCAGCCAGTCGGATCTGAGGCTGTGGCGCGTGTCCCATCTGGGAGGACACCGTCTGGCACCAACCCTGATGGACATGCCCAACGGTATGGCCTTCGGCCATCTGACCGCGGACACGGCGTTGTCCCTGCTGGAGCGGAACGGGAATCTGGAGGCCGTGCTCCGCTGTTACCGCGGTTGGAGCGGAATGGAGCCGATGGCTCAGATCGCGGAACGGGCCGTTTGGCGCGAGACCGGCTGGCAGTGGACCGCATATCATCGCCAGGCGTCCGTGCTGGTTCGCAACGAGGACAAGTCGGGCACTGTACGCATCGACTGGGCCGCGCCGGATGGCAGCTCCAGCGGCAGTTGGGAAGTGTCGATCGAGCATCAGGACCAGGTGCACACCCTCAACAACTCCTTCACTGAGAAGTACTTCTACATCGATCGATTCGAGGTAACGAACACGGTTCCCGTTTAGTCGTCGTACGGAACCTGACCGGTTTGGGCTACCTGTGGAGCCGGGGTGTGATTGAGGGTCACAGTGACTTGCTGAGCCGACATCTCCCAACTGAACCGGCCTAGTAGTCGGTCAACCTGATGAATTTGTTCTCCGGACGGCAAGCGCACGGTGATGAATAGCAGTTGGCCTATGCCCCAGCGGGCCGCCAATCACCGTAGGTAGGGGGCGCAAAGCCGTCCACGGGCAATGACCGGCGTCTCGTAACCAGCGAACGTACAAGTTCCGATACATCTCCTAGCATCGCAACACCCCCTGTCGCGATCAGGGGGTTGTCAGAAAGGCTCGTGGCCCGCGGACAAGCGGTGCCTTGAGTAGACGGCGGGAGACATTCAGGGGAACTTGAACGCGAGTGGCCAATTACAGGTTGATTCGACCGGAACCGACTTCCTCCGATGCGGCTGCGCTGGCTTGTTCCAGCCCGAATGAACCTGCTTGCCGTTCTGGCGGTTGCGTAAAGGCCCAAGTAAAGGAGATTCAATGATTCGTCTGTACAAGGTGTTGGCAGTCCTTGCCATTGCCGCCCTGATCCCGGTTGGGCTGTTGCCGGCAGTGCCGGTGTTGGCTGCCGAACCACTCAATGCATGTGCCAACCGGGAAGACTTCAGATTTGTGGTGACCATCACCAACGTTTCGGATCAAAGCGAAACGCCGACGCCTTTCGCTCCCGGTGTCTGGGCCCTGTCCGACAAGCCCGGTTCGCTCTTCTTTCCCGGTGCCCATCCCGGCATCCTGTTTTGGGATTTCGATCCCATCAAGACTCCCGGTCTTGAAGACCTGGCGGAAGACGGCAATCCCGGTGTGGTGGCTGCCACGTTGGCAGAGCACGGGGTCAAGCACGGTGTGTTCAACAGACCCGTCGGTGCCGAAGGGCCCGGGCCCTTGTTGCCGGGTGCCAGCTATTCCTTCATCGTGGATGCCGGTGCCGCCCCCAGAAACCTGACATTCGCCTTGATGTTCGTGCAGTCCAACGACTGGTTCATCGGCACGGATGAAGTTGGCATCTCCCTCGAAAGCCCGATGGAGGGCGCGATTTTGGGAGGCGACATCACCGATCAGCTTTATCTGTGGGATGCCGGCACCGAAGAGGACGAACCCGTGGGCGAGGGTCCCAACCAGGCCCCGCGCCAATCCGGCGCGAACACCGGCCCCGATGATGACGACAACACCGTACGCCTGGTGGAAGGGCCGAGCGTGTCCGATCTGGTCAGCGTGTCCATCCGCCGGTCCTTCGACACGGTCTTCGACGTCACAGTCGAAAACACGTCTGGTTCGGCCATGGTCACAACGCCGTTTGCGCCTGGGGTCTTCGCCGTGCACACGGATCCGGCCACCACCTACATGGAAGGGCATCCCCAGCTCTTCAAGGAAGGGCAGCCGAACCTGCACAACGGCCTGGAGGCCTTGGCCGAGGACGGCAATCCCGGGCCATTACATGAGTTCATTTCCACGGGCGGCTTCATGAGCGACGAGCCGGTGGGCGGCTCCTACGGCGTGTTCAACACTCCGGTGGGCGCCGATGCCCCCGGACCGCTGCTGCCGGGCGAGTCCTACCACTTTACTCTCCGGGCCAGCCCTCTTGCTCCCCACCTGTCGCTGGCGTTCATGTTCGTGCAGTCCAACGACTGGTTCGTCGCGACCGCGGACAACGGCATGGTCCTGTTTGACATTGACGGGAACCCCGTGTCGGGCCGCGTGCCGGTGTATCTGTGGGATGCCGGCACCGAGGAGGACGAGCCTGTGGGCGAAGGCCCCAATCAGGCTCCGCGCCAGTCCGGTGCGAACACCGGCCCCGAGGATGACGACAACACCGTGCGCCTGGTGGACGACATGGATGCGGACGAACTGGTTGCCGTGACCATCACGCCGCGACAGGCTCAATATTTCCAGGTGTCGATCACCAACGTTTCAGCCGATCGGCCGATTGCGCCCGGGGTGGTCGTCCCGCACTGTGTCTGCGATCCGCTCTTCACGAAGGGCCGGCCGGATCGGGGCCAGGGTCTGGAGAGTCTGGCCGAGGACGGCAATCCCTCCGGATTGGCGGAAGTGCTGGCGCTGCAGGCCTTGCCGGTCCAGGTGTTGAATACCCCTGTGGGGGCGGATGCGCCCGGCCCCCTGCTGCCCGGCCAGACCTACCAAACCACGGTATTCCTGGAACCCTCGGAGCCGAACCTTTCGTTGGCGTTCATGTACGTGTTGTCCAACGATCTGTTCCTTGGGTCTCCTGCGGGGGGCATCACGCTGTGGGATGAGATGGGCAATCCGGTTTCCGGTGACGTGACCTCCAGCATCTCCTTGTGGGATGCGGGCACGGAACACAACCAGCCGCCCGGCGAGGGCGACAGCCAACCCTTGATGCAGGGCGCGCCCAATACGGGCGATGCCGATGTGGACAACACCGTACGTCTGGCGAACGACGGGTACGACTATCCGGCTGTTGCCGATTTGATCAGGGTGGTCGTTACGCCCATCGAGCCCGAATAGCTCGACTGAATGTTCACGAAAGCTGGAGAGCCCCGCCGAGGCGGGGCTCTTGCCTGTCGGGTTGGTCTTGCTCCGGGAAATGCATCCTCAACCTGACGGCATTCGGGTGTGATACCAATCCATTACGATAGAGTTACTTGAGTGTCGACGGGCAGGTCGGTCAGGGTCTCCCGGATCCAGCCCCAGCCGCACAGTTGCCGCACCCGCGCCGGATCCGCCTGCC
>CAZMKQ010000067.1:0-13327 GCA_964566955.1 uncultured Caldilineaceae bacterium
CGGCAACGGGCGGTCGAAGCCGTAGGCCGCGCGTATCTCGGCAATCTCCTCCGGCGAGGCCTCGGGATGGGCCAGGTGCGCGACCGGATCGCCGCCCAGTCGCATCAGGGCGAACAGGACCACCGTCAGTAGAAACAGGGACGGCACCATCTGGAGCAGGCGCGAGGCCAGGTAGGTAGTCATGACTGTCCGGGGGTCCCTACTGGACGCGGTACCGCTCCACCTTGTCCATGTCCAGTTCCACACCCAGCCCCGGTTTCTCCGGCACGCGCAGAAGCAGTCCCTCCGGCTCGTACGGCTCGGACAGGATCGTGTCGTTCAGCTCGGTGAAGGGCGACGGCCAGCGTGCACAGGAAATGGCTGCCGCCAGATGGGCTGCGGCGACCGCGATGACATCGTAGTAGATGGCGATGGAGAGATCGAATCCGGCGGCTTCGAAGATGGATGCAATCTTCCAAACGTTCAGGATGCCGCCGTGCTTGGTGATTTTCATCAGCGCCACCGTGGCCGCCTTCATGCGCACGACCTCCAGTGCGTCCGGCGGCGGATAAATCGCTTCGTCGGCCATCAGGGGGGTGTTGAGGCGTCGGGCCAGCACCGCCATGTCGGCCCATCGGGCCACCGGTTGTTCGACAATGCCCAGCGCGCCGCATGCTTCCATGCGGGCCAGGGCCGGAACCGCCTGGTCCAGCGTGTAGCCGGCGTTGCCGTCCACCTGAATTACGGACCGGCCGGCCACGGCGGCGGCCACGGCGGCGTACCGTCTGACATCGTCGTCCGGGTCGAGTCCGATTTTCATCTTCAGCACGGGGAAGGGGGTGCGATCCAGGGTGGCGGTTGCATGTGCCGCCATGGCCTCGGGTTTGCCGTGGTGCACAAATCCCATCAGGTCCACGCCCTCGCGCACCTTGCCGCCCAGCAGCTGATAGATCGGTACGCCCAGCGCCTTGCCCTTGAGGTCCCAGAGGGCGATTTCCACCCCGGCGTGTGACGACCAGTGGTCGGGCAGCGCGTGTTCCATCCTCTGCACGAGCCGCTCAATGTCCAGGGGACTCTCGCCCATCACGACGGGTGCCAAATGGGTCAGGATGTTGGCCCGGATGCCTTCCGCGGTTTCCCCGTACGACAATGGCGCCACGGCGGTTTGACCGATGCCGACCAGCCCCGCGTTGGTGTCGAGGGTCACCACCACCGTGGTGGCGCCCGTGGCTTGCGAGTAGGAGGTGACCAGGGTGTCCGTGCGCGGCAGGGACACCACCACCGCGTTCAGGTTTGTAATTTTCACGTCAGGGTTCTCCTTGGCCAGCCATTCTACGAATTTTGCTACTCCGCTGCACGCACCATGCGCATCCGGGGATCCAACAGGCTGCGCAGACCGTCTCCCAACAGGTTGAACGAAAGGACCACCGACAGGATGGCCAGACTGGGAAAGGTTGAAATCCACCAGGCCTTGCGGAAAAAGTCCCGGCCCTTGGCCGCAATCAGACCCCATTCCGGCGTGGGAGGCTGTGCGCCCATGCCCAGGAAGCTGAGGGCCGACCCGTAGATGATAGCCTGCCCGATCTGGAGGGTGGAAAGCACAATCAGCGGAGGCACAATGTTCGGGAGGAAGTGCCGGAAGATGAGGCGGACCGGACCGCTGCCCACCACGTGTGCCGCCTCCACGTAGGCGAGTTCCCGGATGGTCAGGCACAGGCCGCGCACGAGCCGCGCATACTGGGGCACGATGGCAATGCCCACGGCAATCATCACATTTTGGATGCTCGTGCCCAAGGCGGTGATGACCACCAGGGCCAGGAGAATGCCGGGAAACGCCAGCAGGGCATCCATGGCCCGCATGACGATGCCGTCCACCCAACCGCCATAGAAGCCGGCCACCAGACCCAGGGTGGAGCCGGCGACCAGGCCGATCGACACGCTGATGAAGCCCAAGGCCAGCGAGATGTGGGCCCCGGCCAGGACGCGGCTCAGGACATCGCGTCCCAGTTCGTCCGTGCCAAACCAATACAGGCTCGACGGCGCCTGCCGAACCGGGGAGTCGCCGGTCCGGGCGGGCGGCAGGCCCTGTTCCAGGGGATCATAGGGCACCAGTTGTGTTGCGCCCAGGGCCAGAAGCAGCCAAATCAGCAGCAAGGTGAGTCCGATGACTCCCTGCGGCTGGGAACCGAACGCCCTGAGCGTACGCATGAACATGATGGGGACACCTGCTGCGGTCAGTGGTCGGCGGCGAACGGGATGTCGCCCCCTGTCCGTGTCCACCAACGAGCAAATACGGGAACGGAGCCGGATGAAGGCGTCATTTCAATGGAAACGGATGCGGGGATCCAGCCAGGCATAGGAGATGTCCACCAGCAGGTTTGCAGCCAGAAAGAGCACCGCCATGAACAGGATGATGCCTTGGGCCAGAGGGTAGTCCTTCCAAAGGATGGCCTGCACCACCAAACGTCCCAGGCCCGGACGGGAGAAGACCGTCTCCGTCACGACGGCCCCGGCCAGCATGCCGCCGAACTGAAGACCCACGATGGTAACCACGGGTATCAACGCGTTCTTGAGGGCGTGCCTTTGCACGATGCGGTGGCGGGCCAGGCCCTTGGCCTGGGCGGTCCGGATGTAGTCCTCGTGCAGGACCTCCACCAGGGATGAGCGTGTCAGGCGGCTGATGGCGCCCGCGGACACGAAACCCAGGGTCAGGCTGGGAAGAACCAGGCGATCAAGGCCTTCCGAACCCGACGGCGGGAACCACTTGAGCTGGAAGGCAAAGAGGAAAATCAGCAAAAGGCCCAGCCAGAACAGGGGCATGGACATGCCGAAGTAGGCCATGAGGCTGAACAGGACGTCGGTCCAGCCGTTCGGGCGCAGGGCGGACAGGATTCCGGTGGTGATGCCCAGCAGCAAGGCGCAGGCCAAGCCGCCCAGACTCAGCTGAATGGTGAATGCGAACCGCTCCAGGATTACTTCCGTCACCGGTGTCCGGAGCCGGATCGACTCGCCCAAGTCGCCACGCAGGCTTCCCAATAGGAAGCGGCCGTACTGGACAGGCAGGGGATCGTTGAGCCCCATGGCCTCCTGCAGTTCGGCAATCCGTTCCGCGGAGACCGCACCGCCTTCCGCGCCGGCCAGCATGAGCATGGCGGGATCGCCGGGCAGGGCATGCAGGATCAGGAATACGATCAGCGAAATCAGCAGCAGGACGGGGACCAGCTGTGCCAGCCGTCTGCCCAGGTAGGCCAGCATCGGTCATCCACCGGTGTCAAGTCCTACGGATCCGGTGCCAAGCGTCGGGTCCGTAGGGTGATGGCGGCGGCAGGCGGGAACGAACTCCCGCCTGCCGCCGGTTGACCATCGAACGATACGGTTGCTAGTTGTTGGGTACGTAGTCGATGTTGCCCAGCCAGATGAACCCGTCCAGGGGCGGATCCCAGGCGAACGTGTCGCTTAGGCCGATGGTGTCCCGCATCTGGTAGAGGTAGACATAGGGAATGTCTTCCGCAATGAGTTCCTGGATCTGAACGTACTGTTGGGCCCGGGCTTCCGGATCCATGTTCACGGCCGCAGCCCTGATCAATTCGTCCGCGGCATCGGCGTTGGGTCCGGCCCATCCCGAGCGTTCCCGCCGATCCGAGCGTTCCGACAGCACCGTGATCCACGGGTCAAAGAAGGAGTTGCCCAGCGCGGTCATGTAAATCTCTTCGTTGCGGTTGGGGCGATAGACCTGTTCGTTGAACGTGGTCACGTCCAGAACCTGGAGATCCACGTTGAGGCCCACGGCCTCCATCATGGCCTCCAGCGCCTCGGAAACCTCCTTCTGGGCCAGCCAGCGCGTGCTGGAGTGGTACGTCAACTCTTCTCCGTCATAGCCGGCTTCGGCCAGGAGTTCGACCGCCCGTTCGGGATTGTACTCGCCCAACTGGTTGATGAACTTGTCGTCCGACCCGAGTGTGGGAGGCGTAACGCGCGACAGGACGGGAATGCCCATGCCGTCAATCAGCCCCAACAACGCTTCGCGGTCAATGGACAGGCTGATGGCCTCGCGGATGCGCGGATCGGCGGTGGGTCCCGCCCAATCCTCCATCGTCGAAGACGGTCCCACGCGCAGGGCCAGCAACATGACCCTGGTTGTCAGGAAGTCGACCACGTTGGTGCCTTCGTTGCCGTTGACCCGTTCCCAGTCCTGGGGCGGGACAGCCACGATCATGTCCACGTCGCCGGTCAGCAAATTCGCCACCCGGGTTGAAACCTCGGGGATGTTGCGCCAGATGACCACGTCGACGTCGGGTTTGCCCTGCCAATAGTTCTCGTTGGCGCGCAAGGTGATGCTGTCGTCCTTGATCCAGCTGTCGAACATCAGGGGACCCGTGCCCACCGGCATGTAGTCCGCTCCGCTCTCGGCCTGGGCCCGTCCGTGTTCGGGGGCCTGGATGCCGCAGCCGGTGCCTGCCATCTTGCTCAGGAAGGCCGGTTCCGGGGTGGCGGTCACAATCTCGATGTTGTGGTCGTCCAGCACGTTCATCTGATCGATGAAGAGCCACTGGTTGTAGGTGATGAACTCGTCGCGCGAAGCCTCGATGATGCGGCTGTAGGTCCATACCACGGCGTCTGCAGTGAAGGGTTCGCCATTGTGGAAGGTGATGCCCTCGCGCAGTTTCAGGCGCCAGGTCGTTTCATCAATGTTCTCGTAGGATTCGGCCAGCCACGGCTCGAATTCCGCCGTCTCGCGGTTGCGCCAGACCAGGCAGTCGAACATGTTCATGTGGATCCAGGTCGCGGCAATCGCCCAGTCGGTGGGGGGATCAAGCGACGTCACCAGTTCGTTCATGCCGATGGTGAGGGTGATTTCCCCATCCATCATCGGCTCGTCCTCCATGGGCGCCGCCTCCGGCGCCGCAGGTGCAACGCACGAAGCCAGGGCCAAGGCCAGGAGCAAAAGCCCGGTAGTCGTTAGCAATCCAAGTACACGTCTCATTCCGAATTCTCCTTGGGTCGGGTTGACGATTTCAGTCCGGACAGTTTAAGGCAGGGCCCGGGTCTGCTTATTCAATGTACGTGTTGTGAAGAAAGAAGTAGGGCGATTCGGAAGACAGCTGGAAGCCGTGGACCGAATCATCAAGGGCATAGAACTGCGGCTGGCTCAAGGTCGGCAGCATCACCGCATTCTCCAGGATGATGCGCTGTGCCGTGTGGGCCAGTTCGCACCGTTCGGTCGGATCGGCCACCTGCAGAATCTGGACCACGGCCTCGTCCAGTTCCGCGTTGACGAACCCGGTCCAGGCCCAGCCGCCCTCGACATCATTGGCCGAATTCCACACCAGTTCCAGCACTGCCGGATCCGGCGTGCGTTGCCGTTCGTACATCAGGTCGAAGTCCCGGGCGTTCCGCCGCTCCAGCTGGATCGGGCCGGCTACCTGTTCCAGCACCAGGTCGATGCCCACGTCGCGCCACTGGCCCTGGACCACCTCGCCGATTTCCGTGTGGTGCAGTACGGTCCAGCGCAGGCTCAGCGGCGTTCCGTCCTCGACTCCGGGAACTCCTTGGGCCTCACGGATGCCGTCGCCGTCGCTGTCCACATAGCCAACCTCCTCAAGCAGTTCTGCAGCCCTGGCGGGATCGTAGCCGTACATGTCGGCAGCACCCGGCCAGTGGCAGGGATGCACCACGTTGACGGGGCCGTCGGACACCAGGTAGAGGCCGCCGTACGCCAGGTCGTTGACGGCATCCTGGTCCGTGGCCCATTGCAGGGCCTGACGCAACTCAAGGATGTTCAAGGGGGCGTTGCGGATGTTGATCACCATCTGCAAGCCGGTGCCCGCCTGATAGCCCGTAATCAGTTCATACCCTTCACGGCCTTCGTAATCCTCGACGTTGGCGGCGGGCAGCTCGCGGATGATGTGGGCATCGCCGGTTTCCAGCATGGCGGCCCGCACGGCATCCTCGCCGATGAAGCGAATGGTGACGCTGTCCAGATAGGCGGGGCCCTCATGGTCCATGATTGCGTTCCAGCCGCCATAGTCGTCCCAGCGGCTGAACACGATGCGGTCGTTGGGAACCCATTCCTCCAGCACGAACGGCCCTGTACCCACGAGGTGCCTGTCAAAACCCGAGAGTCCGTGCTCTTCCGCCGCGGTCGGGGACCAGATCGGGACCCGTCGCAGCGCGTCGAGCAGATTGACGGAAGGGCTCGCATAATGGATGGTCACGGTGAGATCATCGACCACCTCGATGCTTTCCACGTCGCCCAGATCGGCCGCCATCTGCGCCGAGGCTGTCTCCGGGGCGAGAATGCGCTCGAGGTTGTATTTCACGGCCTCGGCGTTGAACGGGGTGCCGTCCTGAAACGTTACGCCGGACCTCAGGTTGAAGGTCCAGGCAAGACCGCCGTCAATGGACTGCCAGCTCTCGGCAAGCGCCTCTTGGTAGGTGGCGTCGGGGGCCAGGATCACAAGGGGGTCGGCGGTAAAGGAATCAAACAGCCATGCAGACTGATAGGGATCAATGTGGCCATCCAAGGTGGCTGGCTCGCTGCTCGCCGGGAACGCGATTACCAGATCGCCGCCCTTGGGCGCCATCATGCCGTCGCCCGCTGGCGCTGCCTCCTCTGCCGGAGCTGCACACCCTGCCAGGAAAAGCAACAAGGCAATCAGTGTCACAAGAATATGGCGGTTTCGCATCGAAGCCCCCTGTTGAAATGGTTGCTGGATGTCCCCATGATAGCCGAACGAGGATCAAAAGGGCCCGCCGGAATCCGTCCAGGGTTCGAAGCCTGGGTTTGGCGTGGCATGTGGGATCATCATGCGACGGGTGTTGGCCGCACTACGAAGCAGCAGGGGTCCGGCACCGAAAACGCCTTGTAAAGGGGGGCAGTCGATGTTGAAGGCACGAATCGTCCAGCACCGTTCGAAGGTGCAGGGAAGTCTCCGCTCCCGCATGCTCGCGATGGCGTCCGAACTCGATGACGTAATCACCTTGGGCAGGGGGGATCCCGACTTCGATGCCCCGACCCATGTGGTGGAGGCGGCTGCCGCGGCCATGGCGGCCGGCGACACGCACTACACGCTGCCGGCCGGACTGCCCGAATTGAGGGAAGCCATCGCCGATAAGTTGAGAACGGACAACGGCCTGGACTATGCGGCCGATGAGGTTGTGGTGACGAACGGCTGTCAGGAAGCCCTGTATCTGTTGATTCAAGCCCTAATCGGTCCCGGTGACGAGCTGCTCCTGCAGGAGCCGCGCTACAACGCCTACGACCACATGGTGAGCTTGGCCGGAGGCTCGATTGTATCCGTGCCGACCACGCAGGAACTTGACTTTGCCCTGACAGCGGATGATGTCGCCGCGCGCATTACTCCCAAGACCAAGGCGATTGCGATTGTCACACCCAACAATCCCACGGGAGGTGTGATCCCGCCGGCTCGTCTGGCCGAGCTCGCCGAGTTGTGTGTTGAGCGCGATCTCATTGTGATTTCGGATGAAATCTACGAAAAGCTCATGTACGACGGCCTGGAGCATGTGTCGCTGGCCACGTATCCGGGCATGCGGGAGCGGACGATTACCGTCAACGGATTTGCCAAGGCCTATGCCATGACCGGCCTGCGGGTCGGCTACTTCGCCGCACCCAGGGAATTCGCGGAGGCAGTGGTCGAGGTCAAGCACACGATGAGCATTTGCACGGCCACCCCCATGCAACAGGCAGCCTTGGCGGCGCTGACGGGACCACAGAGCGCGGTGGAGGAGATGCGCCGGGCCTACGACGAGCGACGCCAAGCCTTGATGCAGGCCCTGGACGACATGGATCTCACCTACGGCCACCCGGGCGGCGGCATGTACATCTATGCCAATGTGGCGTCCACCGGGCTGAATTCGGAGGAGTTCTGCCTGCGGCTGCTGCAGGAGGAGGGCGTCATGATATTTCCCGGCACCCTCTTCGGCGATCCCAAGACCGACCATGTGCGCATCACGCTGCTGCAGTCGCTGGGCGACATTGCCCGCGCCACTGCCCGCATGAAGCGGTTCATTGCCCGCATTTAGACCCTTAGCCAACAGGAGTTCCCAATGAAGATCACAAGCCTCAAGGCCCGATTGCTGAACATCCCGCGGTCGGCAACCCTGACCACGTCCTACGGGTCGTGGGACCAGGCCCCGACCATTCTGATTGAACTGGAGACCGACGAGGGGATCACCGGCCTGGGCCAGGCGTCGGTGGACGCCCCCTTCTACGGGGAAACCGCGGTCGGCATGCTGGCCAACATCCGGCATCATCTGGCCCCTGTGATCGTGGGTGCCGATCCCATGCAGATCACGGCGCTGAACCGGGAGATGAAGGCCGCACTCCCCCACCACTACTTTTCCTATTCGGGTGTTGAGATGGCCCTGTGGGACCTCAAGGGCAAGGCCCTGGGCGTGCCGGTATATCAGCTCATGGGCGGCAAGGTGCGGTCCGGCATCACGCTCATGGGTTTCGTGCATCACGGGGCTCCGGAGGACATGGCGGCCCATGCCACGGCCCAGTTGGACGAGCACGGTTACGGCGTGCTGAAAATGAAAATCGGGTTGGATCCGGCCGAGGACGTAAAGCGTTACGCCGCCGTGGCGGAGGCGGTGCGCGGTCGGGCCGTGATCCAGGTTGACGGCAACATCGGTTACAACCTGACCCAGGCCATTCCGGCCCTGAAAGCCATGGAGGATCTGGGCTCCCTGGGTGCGGTCGAGCAACCGGTGGAGCGCATCGAGGACATGGCGGAACTGGCGGGGCGCCTGTATACGCCCATCATGGCCGACGAGGCCATCTACGGCTTGCCGGATGCCATGGAAGTGGTTCGGCGCGGAGCAGCCACGCTGGCCCTGATGAAAATCAACAAGCACGGGGGACTGCAGGCCGTGCAGCAGATTGGCCACCTGTTCGAGGCTGCCGGCTTCGGCTTGTCGATTGCAATCTATTACGACCTGATTGCGGTTGCCGCCTGCCATCTGGCTTCGGCCCTGCCGTGCGTACGCTGGCCGTCCCCGGCCACCGATCTGGCGGACACGTTCGTGGCCGATGCTCCAGCTCCGGTTGAAGGGATTCTGCCCACGCCCGACGGTCCCGGACTGGGCGTGGAACTGGACTGGGACAAGGTGGAGAGGTTCACGGTCGAGGCCTGAAGCCCGGATGCCGGAACCCGCGGGGCGGCGGCCGCGCCGGGTTACCCGGCATCCTCGGCTACATCCACGCCATAGTCCCGCAGGGCACCTTCCCGGGTGATGTATCCCCTCCGGTAGTCGGCCAGGACTGCCTCTGTCGGCCGTTCGGATACGGGGCCGAAACCGCCGCCGCCGGGCATGCGCAGTTCGATCTCGTCTCCGTACTCCAGGGGAATCGGAGGGAAACGCTCGATGGAGCTGCCGTTGACCCGCACGGTGCCTACGCGTCCCGATTCCCCACCGGACAAGCCGGGCGGAGCACAGAACATCTTGTCCGGGCGCACCCGCGCCGTCAGCGTGGTTTGGGCAATGCTCTGAAACGTCATCAGCTGTCCGGTGCCGCCCCGGTATTGCCCGGGGCCCGCGGAGTCGGGCAGGTATTCCTTCTGCTTGATGAGTACCGGCGACCGCACCTCCATGATTTCAACCGGCGTGACCGAGCTGTTGTGCGGAAAGGCAATCGGAATCATGCCGTCCATGGCCTGCATGGCGCCCCGGCCGCCGTGGGGCAGGATGTGGACGGAGAAGTTGCCGAAACCCTCCTCGTCGCCGCGCACGGAAAAGGGCCAGATGGACCCGCTGCCGGCCTGGGCATGTTCCCCCAGAATGGGCCATACGGCCCCGAACAGGACCTGGTTGATGTTGTTGGTGGTTTTGGCGCGGGCGCGCACCGGGAAGGGAAACTCGCAGTTGAGGATGCATCCCTTGGGGGCTGTGACGTGAATGGGACGGAACAGTCCCTCGTTGTTGGGGATGCGGCTGGCCAAGGCGCACTTGAACGGATACAGCGTGCTGGAGTAGGTCACGTTGTAGACACAGTTGATCGACCCGTTGCGCGTTTGGCCGGATGTGCCGGTGTAGTCAACATAAATGTCCGCGCCGCGGATTTCGACGGTGGCATGGAGGTGCACCAGGTCGATGTAGCCGTCGATGTCCAGACCGAATTCGTAGATTCCGTCCGGCAGTTCCCGGATGCGTTGTCGCATCAGCCCTTCGGAACTGTCGTGGATGGTGTCGGACAGCAGGCGCATGTCGTCCAGGTCGTAGTCGCGCAGGAATTCCCTGACCCGATTGGCGCCCAGACGGTGGGTGCCGACGATCGCCCGCAGGTCTCCCAGTACCAGATCCGGTACCCGGCAGTTGCCCTCGATGACGTCGAACACAAGCGCGTTCGGCTCGCCCCCTTCGTACAGTTTGCAGGGCGGCAGGCGCAGGCCTTCGGAGAACACGTCGTAGCTTTCGATGTCGCCGGGATGCCCGCCGGTGTCCGCCAGGTGGGCAATCGTGCCCACGAAGGCGACCACCTCCCCCTTCCAGAAAACCGGTGTGATGACCACGTAGTCCGGCAGGTGGCCGGCTCCCAGCCAGGCGTCGTTCGTGACCAGGACGTCTCCCTCGACCAGGGATTCCTTGGGAATGCGCGTGAGAATGTGGCGCGTGGTACGCGGCAGGATCACGCAGAAGTCCGGAGGGCTGAAGCTGGACTGGCACACGGAGTAGCCGTCCTGATTGACGAGAATGCAGGCGAAGTCGCGGCTTTCGCCGACGATCGTCGAGAACGAGGTGCGGACGGTTGCGTCGTCGATCTCGTCCATGAGGCTGATCAAGCGCTGCCACTGAATCTCAAGGGTGATGGGGTCGATGGTCTGCATGGTTGGTGGAAGAGTCTGTTCGGGTCGGCCTTCCGGCAGGCTGGCTTGGTCCTGCGGTGCTTCCTGAATGTACCGCAATCCGGCGCACAGGCAATGATCCGCATGGGGATCACTGTGATACATTCGATCCGGCGCAAACCTGCGCCACCGTGATCGTATTGGCGCACAGGGATGAAGGACGAAGGGTGAATGAACGACAGGCGTTCGCTGCGATTTGGCTTTGACATTGGCGGCACGTTTACGGACTTTGTGCTGATCGACGAACAGTCCGGTGCCATTCGAACCCACAAGACCCTGACCACGCCCCACGACCCGGCTTTGGCCGTGCTGCAGGGCTGGCGGGAACTGGTGTCGGCCGCGGACGCGCCCCATGTGGAGTCCGCGATCCACGGCACCACTCTCTTCACGAATGCCTTGATTGAACGCAAGGGCGCCCGGACGGCGTTCCTCACCACCAAGGGCTTCCGGGACATTCTGGAGATGGGCAAGGAGATGCGCTATGACATCTACGACCTGCTCCTGGTCCTGCCGGAACCGTTGGTTCCGCGTCGCCTGCGCCTTGAGGTTGAGGAGCGGTTGAACGGCAGGGGCGAGGTGGTGGCCCCGCTGCGTGTGCCGGAGGTGGAGCAGGTGGCCGAGGTGCTTGCGCAGGAAGATGTGGAGGCCGTGGCGATTTGCTTTCTCCACGCCTTCACCAATCCGGAACACGAGCAGGCGGCGGGGGCCTGTCTGGCCGAGCGGCTGCCCGGACTCCGAATATCCATGTCCCACGAGGTCGCGCCCGAGATCCGGGAGTACGAGCGGATGTCGACCACGGTCTGCAATGCCTACGTGCAGCCCTTGGCCGAAACCTATTTGGGGCAGATGGAGGTCCGATTGCGGGACGCCGGATTCGCCCGCGAACTGTTTCTCATGCTCTCCTCGGGCGGCGTGTCCACCTTGGAAACAGCCGTCAAGTTCCCCATCCGCCTGGTGGAGTCCGGTCCTGCCGCGGGCGCGCTGGCAGCCGTGTTCTACGGGGAGCTTCTGGACGAACCCGATTTGGTGTCCTTCGACATGGGGGGCACCACGGCCAAGATGTGCCTCATCAAGGACGGCCGACCGGCCATGTCCGACAACTTCGAGATCGCGCGGGTGCACCGTTTCAAGCGGGGTTCCGGCCTGCCGGTCCGCGTTCCCACGATCGAACTGATCGAGATCGGCGCCGGCGGCGGTTCGATTGCGCGCAAGGACGAACTGGGCCTCCTCAAGGTCGGCCCGGATTCGGCCGGTGCCGACCCCGGGCCTGCGTGCTACGGCCTGGGAGGCGATCAGCCGACCGTTACGGATGCCGATTTGCTGCTCGGCTACCTCAATCCCGAGTTCTTTCTGGGCGGCCGCATGACGCTGGACCGCTCGGCTTCCGAAAGGGCCATTGCCGGCCTGGCGGCCGAGATGAACCTGTCCGCCCTGGACACGGCCCACGGCATTTTCCAGGTGGTCAACGAAAACATGATTTCGGCCACCCGTGTCCATGTGGCCGAGCGCGGGGCGGATCCCAGACGCCTCAAGTTGATGGCCATCGGCGGCGCAGGTCCGGTCCACGCCTACGAAATCGCGCGGGCACTCAGGATGCGCGGGTTTGTCTGCCCGGCCTCGGCCGGTGTGACTTCGGCCCTCGGTTTCCTGACCGCGCCCTCCGCCTTTGAGTTTGCCCGGACCCATATCGCGCGCCTGGAACCGTCCGGCCTTCCCGAGCTGGACCGGATCTACGACGAGCTGGCCGCGGAGGGAAGGCAGGTCCTGCGCAAGGCCGGCGTTGCGGAAGAGAACATGGTGTTCACGCGGGAGGCCGATCTGCGGCATGTGGGGCAGGGCCACGAGATCGTGGTGTCCCTGCCATGGGATTGCCTGGCGGACACATCGCTCGACGAACAACTGCGGCCCCATTTCTTCGAACGCTATACGGAGATTTACGGCCATGCCCACACCCATCTGGACCTGGAGATCACGACCTGCCGCCTGAACGCCTCCGGGCCCAAGCCGCACATCGCGTTGCCGGAGGCCGAGCCGGGTTCCGCTCCCGCGGCCGCGCTCAAAGGCAGCCGTGCCGTGTATTTCGCGGAAACCCGGGCCTATGTCGATACGCCGGTCTACGACCGGTATTTGCTGGGCCGAGGCACCTCGGTGGAAGGACCGGCCATCGTGGAGGAGCGCGAGTCCACGGCCGTCATTGGACCCCGCGGCCTTGGCGAAATCGATCGGCATGCAAACTTGGTCGTCACCCTGCGGGACTGACAACGAATGCCTTTGCCGTCGCATGGCGCAGGGCACAACAGCCACCTCTCTGGACAATTAGGACATCCAAGCCCAATGGCCGAACTGCGAATAGGTTTCGACATCGGCGGCACGTTTACGGACCTTGTCCTTTACGACGAGGCCAGCGGTCGCATTCACAGCCACAAGCTGGCCACCACGGCGCGCAGCCCGGAAGCCGCGGTGCGCGCCGGCTGGCGGACGCT
>CAZMKQ010000067.1:13430-14126 GCA_964566955.1 uncultured Caldilineaceae bacterium
GAAGCCGGGTTTTCCGGCTCCCAGGTTTCGAACGCCATCCACGGCACGACTCTGATCACCAACTGCCTGGTCGAGCGCAAGGGCGCCGTGACGCTGCTCCTGGCCACACAGGGCTTCGGCGACGTGCTGGATACCCAGCGCGAGATGCGCTACGACATCTACGACCTGCACGCTCCTCAGGTGGAGCACCTGGTGCCCCGGCCGTTGCGGTTTGAAGCCCAGGAGCGCATGGACGCGTTCGGTGGCGTGATCGAGGAGTTGGCCCTCGACAGTCTCGGTGACATCGCCGAGCGATTGAAGCGCGCCGGAGTAACGGACTCGGTCGAATCGATTGCGGTCTGCTTCCTGCATGCCTTCACCAACCCGGAGCACGAACGGCAGGCCGGTGCCTGGCTCTCGGAACACCTGCCCCAACTGCGCGTGTCCCTGTCGCACGAGGTGGCTCCGGAAATCAGGGAGTACGAACGCATGTCGACCACGGTGTGCAACGCGTACGTGCAGCCGTTGGCCGCAACCTATCTCAGGCAGCTGGAGGAAGTTCTCAGAGAGGTCGGATTTGAGCGCGAGATGTTCCTGATGCTCTCCTCGGGCGGGGTGTCGACTCTGGAGACCGCGGCCAAGTTTCCGATCCGGTTGGTCGAGTCCGGGCCTGCGGCGGGGGCGCTGGCCGCCGTGTTCTACGGCGAACTGCTGGAT
>CAZMKQ010000067.1:14136-24833 GCA_964566955.1 uncultured Caldilineaceae bacterium
TCGTTTGACATGGGCGGCACCACCGCCAAGATGTGTCTCATCAAGGACGGGCAGCCGGCCATGTCCGACCACTTCGAGATTGCGCGCGTGCACCGCTTCAAGCGCGGCTCGGGTCTTCCGGTGCGTGTACCGGCCATCGAACTGATCGAGATTGGAGCCGGCGGCGGATCCGTGGCCCGGGCCGACGAACTTGGACTGCTCAAGGTGGGTCCCGATTCCGCCGGTGCCGATCCGGGTCCTGCCTGCTACGGCCTGGGCGGGGATGCACCGACCGTGACGGATGCCGATTTGCTGCTGGGCTATCTGGACCCCGGCTTCTTCCTGGGCGGGCGCATGGTTCTGGATCGGGCTGCGGCCGAAACGGCGATGGCCGGACTGGCGGACCGGATGGGTTTGACCGTCACCGAAACCGCCCACGGGATTTTCCGGGTCGTCAACGAGAACATGATTTCGGCCACCAGGGTTCATGTCGCGGAACGGGGAGCCGATCCCCGCAGTCTCCGCCTGATGGCGTTTGGAGGCGCCGGCCCGGTGCATGCCTATGAAATTGCACGGGCGCTCAAGATGCAGGGATTTGTCTGCCCTGCGTCCGCCGGGGTCACGTCGGCCCTGGGCTTCCTCACTGCGCCGCCGGCGTTCGAGTTCGCGCGCACCCACATGGAACGTCTCGATGCCTCATCCCTGAGCGAGTTGGACGGAATCTATGCCGGATTGGAGGCGGAAGGTAGGCGCGTGCTGAAGTCCGCCGGCATCGCAGACGACAACATGACCTTCACGCTCAAGGCCGATTTGCGCCATGTGGGCCAGGGTCACGAGATCTCGGTTACGCTGCCCTGCACCAGACCCTCCGACATGTCGCTGGACGCGGATTTGCGGCCGTATTTCTTCGCCCGTTACGAGGAAATTTATGGTCATGCCCACACTCATCTGGACTTGGAAATCACCACCTGCCGGCTCAACGCCTCCGGTCCCAGGCCTCAGGTGGTCTTGCCCGAGTTTGCAGCGGGTTCAGGCCCCGACCAAGCCCTTAAGGGCAGCCGCCCCGCCTATTTCACCGAGGCCGGGGACTTCGTCGACACTCCTGTTTACGATCGCTATTTGCTTGGCAGAGGCTCGACTGTCCGCGGTCCGGCCATCGTGGAGGAACGCGAATCCACGGCTGTGGTTGGACCGCGGGGTGCCGCGGAGATTGACCGTTACGGAAATTTGGTGGTCACGCTGACGGGATAACGGCCGCAGCGCGTGACATGCTGCCGACGGGCAGCGATTTCCGGACCGATTTCCCCACATCGCCATGCAGCTTGTTCTGTCGTCCTACAGTCCCCGCTTCACGAGGTCCGCTAGTCCATGAAACTCTCTCATGATCGTTACCTGCCCTTCGATCAGTACACGGTAGCCCTGAAGGCCCTTGTTGCTTCAAGTCCCGAGCTGGCCCAGCTTGAGGCGGTCGGCCAAAGCTCCCGCGGACGCGAGATCTGGGCTGTCACCCTGACCAACCGCGCCACCGGCAGCCCCGAGTCCAAACCCGGCTTCTACATCGATGGCAACAACCACGGTGAGGAGGTGATTACCTCCTCGGTCACCCTGTACACCATCGACTTCCTGTTGAGCGAGTACGGGCAGGATCCGGATGTAACGCGTTTGCTGGATACCCGCGTTGTTTATGTGTTGCCGCGGGTAAACCCCGACGGCGCGGAAATCTGCCTGACGACGCCGTATCGCACTGTCGGTACCGGTCGGTATCACCCGGCCGACGAGTACCCGACAGGTTTGCACCTGGAGGATTTGGATGGGGACGGCGAAATTCGCCAGATGGCGATACCCGACCCGCGAGGGGAGTGGCGTCGTTCGACCGCGGAGCCGCGTCTGCTGATATTGCGGGAGCCTTGGGAAGCCGACGGACAGTACTACCGGATGGTGCCCGAAGGCATGCTGCGGGACTGGGACGGGGTCAGCCTGCCCATCGTGCCGCCGCGGCACGGCAATCTGAACCGGCAGTTCCCCGTGAACTGGGAGCCCGAGGGCGGCGAGTACGGTTCAGGCGATTTTCCGCTCAACGAACCCGAAGCCATGGCCATGGCCCGTTTCGTGCTGTCGCATCCGAACATCACGGGAGCCCAGGCCTACCACAGCCACGGCGGCATCATCCTGCGGCCTTCCGGTTTCCGGCGGGATGCGGAACTCCCGGCTGCCGATCTCGACATATACAGGGAACTGGGTGCCGTGGGTACCGCGGTCACCGGATACCCGCTGATTTCAACCTACGAGGACTTCACCCCCAACATGCGGAGTCCCCGGCACGGCATGTTCACCGACTGGCTCTACGATCGCATGGGCATTCCGGCGTTTGCCAGCGAGGTGTGGGATGTCGAAACCGAAGCAGGCATCCCCAAGCAGCAGTTCTTCACCACCCGCCCGCACAACGAAGCCGAGCAGATACGGTTTCTGGCATGGGCTGACGAGCACAGTCCGCGGGCCCATCAGGACTGGCGCGAGTTCGAACATCCGCAGTTGGGAACGGTCTTGCTTGGCGGCTGGGACCCCTACTTCATCCAAAGGAACCCGCCCCCGTCGCTGATTGCCAAGGTGGCCCTGCCCAATACCCTGTTCACCGTGCGGCATGCCCTGGCGTCACCCCTGCTGAACATCCGGGAGTTCAAGGCGCGGCCCGTTGCGGCGGATCTCCACATTGTGCAGGCGCAGGTCGAGAACCTGGGCTACCTGGCCACGAACCTGACCGATCAGGCCCGCAACCTGGGCAAGGGCGGCGACGTCACGGTCGAGTTGGAGTTGGACCGGGACTGTGAACTGCTCATGGGCCAGCCTGTGGTTACGCTCGGGGATCTGGCCGGCAGGGAGGAACGAAGGATGCCGTACGACCCCTGGCGTCGGCCATGGGGCGAGCCGGCCGGGCTTGCCGAGTGGCTGGTGCGCGGGCCGGGCACGGGCAGGATTACGGTGCAGGTGCGGTCCGCCAAGGCCGGCAGCTGTTCCGCGACCCAGACATTGGCAGACTTGCAAACCGGTAATTCCAACCAGTCATGACGACCACAGATCCCTTTGCCGAAACCCCGGACTTCGATCCCGTAAGCCTTGAAATCCAATGGCAGCGGTTGATCTCGATCATGGACGAGATCGACTTCGCCACGGTCAAGACATCCTTCTCGACCATCGTCGGGGAGAGCCGCGACTTTGCCTGCATCCTGGTGGATCAGAACGGGGATTCGCTCTGCCAGTCCCGGTTTTCCCCGCCCAATTTCTGTGTGGTCCTGCCCCGTACGGCACGCCGGCTCCTGGCGGCCCATCCCCTGGAGACCCTGAGGGAAGGGGACGTGCTGTGCACCAACGATCCATGGATCGGAACCGGCCATCTGCCCGACTACATCCTGCTTACGCCGGTGTTTCACAAGGGCAAACCGGTGGCCTTCATGGGCACCGTGGCGCACCTGTCGGACGTGGGCGGTCACCGCGGAGACATTGAGGCCTACGACGTTTTTACCGAAGGGATACGCATCCCGCCCTCCAAACTGTTCATCGAAGGCGAACCCAACGAGTTCCTGTTCGAGGTCATCGGCAACAACTGCCGGGTGCCCAATTTGGTCCTGGGGGACATCCGGGCCATCGCCGGCACCCACCAGATCGGCATCAGGCGGCTGCGCGATTTCATGGACGACTACGCGATGCCGGACCTGGTGGAACTGTCCGGTGTCATTCACGGCCGTTCGGAAAGCCTGATGCGCAGTCGCATCGAGGCGTTGCCCGACGGGGAGTTCGAGTTCGGTTTGGACATTGACGGGTATGTGGACATCGTTCACCTGCATGCCACCGTGCGGATTCAGGGCAACGACATCCACGTTGACTACGGGGGCACGTCGCCTCAGACGCGCAAGGGGTCCATCAATTGTGCCTACAACACCACGTTCGCGTCCACGATGTATCCCTTCAAGTGCTCGCTGGTGCCCCAGATCCCGAACAATCAGGGGCTGTTCCGGCCGATCCACGTGACGGTGCCCAAGGGGTGCATCCTCAACTGCGACGACGGGCTTCCTGTTCAGGCACGGGCGAAGGTGACGAACAACATCAACCAGGTCCTGTTCGGGGCGGTCTGGTCCATCCTGGGCGAGCACGCCCAGGCCGGCAGCGGTTCGATCTGGCCGTTCTCCGTGCACGGCGACCTGGAAGGGTATGGTTCCTTTTCCGTGAGCTGTCTGCCGCACGGTGGCAGAGGGGCCATGCAGGGGTTGGATGGCATGCCTCCCATTGCGTTTCCCCACAACAGCTCCGTTACACCCATTGAGATCATGGAAACCCAGGCCCCAATCCTGATTCTCCACAAGGAGTTTCGGCCGGATTCGGCGGGCGCCGGGCGTCAGCGCGGCGGCATCGGACAGCGTATGACCTTCAGGAACATCGCCGACAGCACGATTCAGGGTCGCGTCAGGCCCGACAAAATGTTCTGTGCTCCGCCGGGGCTCGACGGCGGTGTTCCCGGTGTCGTGGGCGAGGTTCGGTGGAACGGCAGGAACATCGACCGTTTTCCGCCCCTGGACCTGCAGCCCGGCGACGAAATCGAGTTGCTGATGCCGGGCGGAGGCGGGTTCGGACCGGTGGCCGAACGTCCCCCCGAACAGATTCGGCGCGACCTGGAAGCCGGGTTTATTTCCGAGGCCGCCGCGCGTCGCGACTATGGGTGGGAAGGTCCGTCGGAAACCGGTTCCGGATAGACAGGTCGGGACTGACGTTCGACGGGGCCCATCGCAACAACCAGCCGAGAGGAAGGATTGCATCCGGCAGCCGGCCCTGCGCAGGGCCGGCTGCGCAGTTGCCTACTCCCTGTCCTGTTTGTCCGTGTCGGGATGCCCCGACGCCGATGGGCACGGGCGGGCTTGCCATGCCGGAACCGACGCAATCCCTGCTGATTTTACCGGTCGGCAAGGTTGCCGACCTCCTTCTCCACCTCACCCAGTTGGGATGCGTCGAGTTGCCAGCCGGTGGCACGGACATTGGCCTCCAGCTGCTCGATGCTTGTCACGGCATTGATCACCGACGAGACGCCCGGCTGGGCCAGCAGCCAAGCCAGGGCCAAATCCCCCACCCGGAAGCCGTGGTCCTGCGACCATCGGTCAAGGTTGGCGATCGCCGAGAGGCGTTCCGGTGCCATTAAGGCCTGAAACCGCTCGCTGGTGTTTCCATAGCCGCGCGTGCCCTTGGGGGCCGGTTCGCCGGCTCGATACTTGCCGGTCAACACCCCCTGGGCCAACGGGGAGTAGGGCAGCAGACTCAGGCCGTAGTGCAGACAGGCCGGGACCACGTCCCGCTCGGTCCCGCGTTCGAACAGGTTGTAGAGGGACTGGCTGGCCACGAGGGGGGTGTAGCCGTTGTGGCCGGAAATCTCGCTCATCGCCGCGATTTGCCAGCCTGCGAAGTTGGAACACGCGATGTAGCGAACCTTGCCGCTTCGAACCAGGTCGTCAAAGGCGCGTAGGGTCTCGTCCCAAGGGGTGCCCGGATCCGGCTTGTGCCCTCTGGACAGGCCGGCTTCGTTGGGTCCCATGCGGTACCCCTGCGCGATCAGGTGGTTGGGTTCCCAACCCACCTTGCTGGCGATGATGAACTTGTGGCGTCGGTCGGCCACCGCCCGTCCGATGAAGGTTTCCGAATCACCGCCCGTGTAGCTGTTCGAGGTGTCGATGAAGTTCGCACCCAACTCCTCGGCCCTGTGGATGATCCGGGCGGTCTCGTCCGGATCGGTGAAATGGGATGTTGCCTTCTGGTGACCGAAGATGTTGGCTCCCAATCCGAAGACGGGAACCTTGAAGCCGCTGTTGCCCAGATGTCTGTATTCCATGAGATTTCCTTTTGGTGTAGCCATTCGTTGACGGTTGGCCCGATTGGTGGGTGAACGTACACCGGTAGTCGGTCCCAGTCCACCGGAACCATCCGCCTCGCCTCGACAAGGAACGGAAAGTTCACACGATCCAATTGGCCCACATGTGTCGGGACATGATTGTGCACCAAGTCAGACCATGGGGCTCTGCAATCGAAGGGCACGGCCGTTTCCCAAACGGGTGCGCGGTCGGTTGAACCGGATTGCTGTGGACGTTAGGATTCACCCGCGCTTGGAACTGACGACTTGCGGTGATGGAGCCCATGGAGGTGTTGCCGGGTTCCCACCCCTCTTCGCCACCTCACCGACCATGGGGTACAACGTTGCGATGCAGGGCGTGGTCAAGACATCGGCACCTGCGGGTGCCGTCTTCCCGACCACCTACTTGATTTGGCACGGCGGAGGTGCCTCGCGGCTACCGTCGGTGTGCCAGCTACCCAAGTACCACCACTGGCACACAACTCCGCCCACACGCGATTGAAATCCGAGGACGGGAGCACCGCGCCCCCCGTGTCCAGTCCGCAGCCGGGTTACGGGTCAAGGGACCTGCCAGCCAGAACTCCATGGCGCACTATGATCCCAAGAAATGTGCATTGACGCCCAGTCTGCATTTCGATCGCGGTGCCTGAATAGTTGGTCCATCAATCCATGAAGACGAAAGCCATTGCACGCGTCCTGACCGCCGTCTGCATCTGCACCGTGTTGTCATTGGGCGGGCCGAATTCCGTGGCTGCACAAGTAGATGGATCCGGCACGCATACCCATTCCGGGGTCTTTGTCAGGCCCAACGGTGAGGAATCGTCCTTTGTGCTCCACCGCACCGGTGCGCAGGTTGTGGCCATGCTCGAACCTATCTCACCCGAAGACGGATTTGTGCTGCCCGAAGGCTACCGTCCCATGTCTCGGGTCCACAGGAAGGTTGAAGGCCATTTGGCGGATCCGGACGGCGGCCAACCTTGGCTGTCCGGCATCGGATACACCGTGGCGGTATATCCCGACGGTCGGTTCGGGTACAGCGGCGAGGTACGCGAATACGCAAGTTCTTCGCTGCAACTGCCGTCTGGAGCAAGCGCAGAACAAATCACCATGGAGTGGTTCACGGCCACGGAGGCCGCGGAGGGAGAGTTCGACAACCTGGCCGCACATCACCAGGGGACATACCAGCTGGCCAAGGGGGGTGTTTACGTCTCGGCGCGGCTGTCTTCGAGCAGTTCCCCCGTCCAATACTACGCCCGCGTACATCCGGCGCCGCTCTTCACGGTGCCCGAAGGCTACCGACCGGCGGTGACCGTTACCCGGACGGTGGTCGGCACAGCGGTCCACGCGGACGGGACGGACACCGAGGCGCGGACGGAGCATGTGTTTCGGGTGCGGATTTCGCCGGACGGGGATGTCACCTATCTCGACGCTCCTGCACTGGACGGCGTGGGCTACCTCCGCTACGCATTCGAGACTGCATGGGAGACCCGGATTTCACAGGACCGCCGCGTGCTGGAGGATATGCTCGACACTGCGGATCTCGACAACGTTCTGACGGATTGGGGCCGTCCCGACGTGCCGCTGGAAGACTGGTGGGGCGTGGGCACGAATGCGGACGGCCGGGTAACACATCTCAATCTCAGCGGCGTCGGACTGAGGGGGCGCTTGCCGTCCTCCTTCAGCGACCTGTCGGAGTTGCGCGAGGCACATCTCGGGGGGGAGGGATCGAACTCGGCCAACCAACTCACCGCATTGCCCGGCGATCTCGACCGGCTCGCGAAACTTCGGGTCCTTGATCTGAGCGACAACCCCATTGATGCCCCCTTGCCGCCTGCGTGGTCCCGGTTGCACAACCTCAAGTCATTGAACCTGCAGGGCACGAAGTACCATGGTCAATTGCCTTCGGCATGGGCGACTCTGTTCAACCTGGAGGTCCTAAACCTTATTCGGACCGAGGTGGCCGGGGTTCTGCCTCCGGAGTGGAGCGGCATGCCAAACCTGCAGCGACTGTTGATCACCAGCGCGTCGCTGGAAGGGTCCTTGCCGGAGTCCTGGCATGCCATGCCGCGGCTGAAGGTGCTGGACATCCGCGGCACGGGCATCGAGGGTCTCCTGCCGGCTGGTTGGCATCGCATGCCCAGCCTGGAAATCCTGATCCTTAGGAACCAACTGTCCGGATTGCTGCCGCCCACATGGAGTCGATTGGAACAGCTTGAGGTCCTTTGGCTGGAAGGCAACGATCTGATCGGCTTCCTGCCTGTGAACTGGAAGGATCTCGGCCAACTCCGCGTCCTGTCCCTGAGCCGCAACCGGCTCCACGGCTCTCTGCCCCCGGAGTGGGGGGTGATGTCGAACCTGCGCTACCTTGACTTGGGCGGCAATCGGCTGGCTGGATCGTTGCCGCGCACGTGGAGCCGGCTGGAACAGCTCGAAGTGCTTTGGCTGGGAGACAACGATCTGATTGGCTTCCTGCCTGTGAACTGGAAGGACCTCGGCCAACTCCGCGTCCTGTCCCTGAGCCGCAACCGGTTCCACGGCCTCCTGCCGACCTCGTGGCACGCCCTCAGCAGCCTGGAATCGCTCCGGCTCAGCAACAATGTTCTGGTCGGTGAATTGCCTCCGCAGTGGAGCCGTCTGCAGCGGTTGGAGGCAATCCGTCTCGACGGCAACGGCCTGTCCGGGACCGTGCCGGAGTCCTGGCTCGACATGGACAATCTGGACATTCTCGACCTTGGCCGGAATGCATTTACCGAATGCGTGCCCGCCGTCTGGCGGCCCTACCATCCTCGGGAGGTGCAGGCGGAGGTCGTGTTCTGCGACAGTTGAACCGGCCGCGGAAACGCAACTCCGGACGATCGCACGGGTGTGAAAGAGCTTGCCATCTCCCGGTGGGACCGACTGCCGCCGCTCTCGGGCAGGTTGCATCGCCGGGTGGCGGTATGGCCACGTGCTCCGGACCAGCTGTGGATCGCGCCTGAGGCTTCGCCGCATTGGCTGTCATCTACCACGGGTTGCTCCACCCCTTCGCTGCCCCTGCCCACAAGTCCAAGGCATAGGCCTGTGTCCAATGGGGGTGCCGATGGCGGGATCGGATCCTACAGCCATTTCCCACCCGAGTTCTTCATGTTGGCCAAGACATGCATCTACAAAGGCAATCAGGCCTTCGGTATGGATCTCCTCCTCCATTACCTGGTCGTGCGCACTGGGGCTACTACGGGACTTCCCCAACACGACCCGCAGCGATGTCGATACGGAGCAGTGCACATGTTGCAGGATCCGGAGGCGCTGTTGCAACGGATCAAGGACTCATATGTGGTTCAGAGCTACCGGGAAGTGCTGCTTCCCGGAGAACTGGAAGAAACGGTTGCCCGCGGACGGACGCATACCGGCATTCCGGTAGCGGATGCGATAGGGGACCGAATCACGGAGGCGGCGGCCGGGTTGGGCATGCCCCCGTTGGACAAGGAGTTAGACCGAGTTTCGTCTGCCCCGGCTGCATTGTCAGGCAGTTTCCACTGTTGTGTGCCAACTTCACTGACCGGCTCTCTCCTGGAGCCGCGGAATCGACTTTCGTCACGCGACGAAATCGGGACAGTTCCGAACGATGGCGATCATGGTCGCGGCATCTTCGGCACCGTGTTCCAGGGGCGTACGCGGCGGGGCGCCGGTCGTTACAGACCGGTGGAAGTGAATCAACTCGTTGCGGAAGGCTTCCCGGTAGTCGGTTGTGATCTCCCGTTCAACATAGCGGCCATCCTCCATGCCGCGACGAACCACCTTGGTGGGGGCGTGTTTCAGGAACGGCGAAGGAAACCGGATCGCGGTGGAACTGCCATCGCCACAGGCCGTAAAGGTCTCGTCAAACAGGCGGATGTCGGGCATGAATACGGCGGTGAAGACGCATCGGACGCCGCGCTCGAACTTGAGCATGGCCGCAATCGAACGACCGCCATTCCAGATCTCCGTTGACAGCACATCCTCCACGCGCCCGAGGCAGCCGCGCATGATCGAAAGTTGATGGCATCCGCTGCCGAGCAACCCCCCGTAGGCGCGTGCCACATGCTCCGGTTGTTTGCCGATGGCCTGTTGCTGCGCCGTGCGCATAGCCCGACTGGTCGCCGCCACGCGGTCGGGATCGGCATCGTCGCCACGCAGGATCTCGTAGTGCCCAAGGAACGGTTCGTTGGGGCCGTGGGCGACCGACATCGTCGCCATGCGCACTGCAGGCATCGCGCGTACCATGGACGCACCGGTTTCGTATCCGGGATCGTAGGGTTTGTGGTAACCGAGCTGGCCAATCAGACCGTTGCGGCGGGCTGCATCGACCATATCGGTGGCTTCTTCGACGTTCACGCACATCGGTTTTTCCACAAAGATGTGCAGTCCTGCGGCCATGGCCGCCATGGCCTGGGGATAGTGGTAAGGGGTCAGGATTAGGACGGCGTCCAATGCGACCGAGTCGAGCATGTCTTCCATGTCGGTGAAGGTTCGGGGAACTCCGTAGCGGTGTGCCAGGGACTGCACCGTCCGGACGGACAGGTCGCAGAGGGCGGCGATCTCGAATTGGTCGGGAAGTGAAGCAAGGTGGGGCAAGTGCATCACCTGTGCCACCAGGCCCGTGCCAACAACACCGATTCGCAGCCGTTTATCACTCATGTCGTAATCCTGTCTGCCAAAACCGGAAGGCTATGGTCGCACCGTGCCCCTCGCGGGAAGGCACCACCACCCGGCAAATTCCTGCCTGGATTCCGTCGAAACAAGCCTTCCGATGATTAACACTGCAACGAGAGGTTAAGGCGGCTGTTCCACCAAGCGTCGCCGGGCGTGGGAG
>CAZMKQ010000068.1:0-4812 GCA_964566955.1 uncultured Caldilineaceae bacterium
CGGCGCCGAGATATCGAGGTCAGGGTGTCGGCCATGATGCCCTTGACCCAGCCGCCCGGACGGCGGCTGGTGTCGCGGTGGCGGTACCTGGACGACGACATGGGGGTCGTCAGGTTCTCGCAGGCGATGGTGCCGGCGCGGTCGACGACGCGGTGGGCGGCCTGGCAGAGGAAGTCGCGCGTCTGCGCCGTGTGCTTCTGCTGCCGGCGATCCCACTTCCGGTGGCCAAGGTTGTGGCGGCGAATGTGGTCGGCTTTCTTGATCCGTCCGGCTGCGCGGTGCTTCTGCTCGACCGCACGCCGCTGGTTGCGCCGCTGGCCCTTGACCTTGCGGGCATCGCTCTCCGCGGCCAGCAGGTCGCCCAGGCCTTCGCCGTGCCGTTCGCCTTCGCTGTCGGCATAGGCTTCGGTGTAGCCCTTGGCGACGCCGAGTTCACCATCCCCGCAGGGCTTCGTGCTGCCTACGGCGGTCTCGTCGATGGCGTAGTGGACGGCCACCTGGCCGTCGTCCTGCAGGATGATCCGCAGGGTCCCGGTCGGCAGGTGCGTGCCGCGCAGCGGAATGGCCAGGCGTTGACCGTGTTCCAGACGGAGCGGACGCCCGCCATCTGCTGAACAGCATGCCCGGGGTCGCAGCTTCAACAGGCAGTGCCTGCGATGCGCGAACCGATCGCGTATCCCATGTCCTGCGTGCCATGCGAGTTCGTGACGGGCGATCCTGCATCCGACTTGGGATCAGCCGCATGACGACGCGGAAGGAAATCGACAGGTTTCTGAATCTCCTTGACATCGCGCACCGGAACCTGATGGCTTGAACTGAACAGCTGGCACCCCACCGATCCGGATCGCGCGCCGCGGCGGACCGCTTATAATTTTGGTCCACGCCCATCCATGGGAAGGCGATGTCGAAGCCAATCCTGGAAGCGTATCCGGGAGCGGAACGGGTCAAGGAGTTTGTGCCGCTGGGCACGGACCGGCCGCGGTGTCTGTCCGAGGCCCAGATCGAGGACTTCAACGACAAGGGCTACCTCTGTCCCTTGGATGTCTATACGCCAGCCGAAGCCGATGCCAACCGCGCCTACTTCGACGACCTGTTGGCCAAGGCCCTGGCCAGAGGCTGGAACAGTTACGGGCAGGCCGGGTGGCATGCCCACTGCCGGGGGCTGCACGACTTCGTGACCGAGGAGCGGATCCTGGGACCCGTGCGCGATCTGCTGGGTCCCGACCTGATCTGCTGGACAACCCACTTCTTCACCAAACTGCCCGGCGACGGCAAGCAGGTCAGCTGGCACCAGGACGCCTCCTTCTGGCCCCTCACCCCCAGCAAGACCGTCACGGCCTGGCTGGCCTTCGACGACACGGACCGCGGCAATGCGGCCATGCAGGTGATTCCGGGCACCCACCGGCTGGGCCAGCTGCCGTTCACATACTCGGAGGATGGGGAGAACAACGTTCTCGACCAGTCCACGGTGGACATTGACTCCTTCGCGGAACCCCCCATCCACCTTGAGATGAAGGCCGGCCAGATGTCGCTGCACACCGACTGGCTGCTGCACGGCTCGGATGCCAACCGCTCCGACCGGCGCCGTTGTGGCCTGACCCTGCGCTTCACGTCGCCGGACGTGCGCAACTTCACGGTGCCGGAGGGCGCGGGCGTGATTGCCTGCGGGCGCGATCCGTCGGGTTATTGGCAGCACCAGCCGCGTCCGGCCGGAGAGGACATACCCGAGCCGCCCCGGCCGGAGGACGACTGGCAACGGCGTTCCGGCTGGAAACGGGCGTGGGACGACGCCCAGGGCCGGTAGTCCCGGAATACCATGGCCGCCTCCGCTCCCGCCTTTCCGCAAGGTCCTGCCGCGCCGCGGGGCGGCCTGACCGGCCGCCGCCGCCGCAACCTGATTGCCGGCTACGCCTTCCTGATTCCGAACCTGCTGGGCGTGCTCGCCTTCAGCCTGTTCCCCATTGCCACGACCATCTATCTGACGTTCCACGAATGGAACCTGTCGGACACCCCGGTCTTCAACGGCCTGCAGAACTTTGTCCTGATGGCTGGGGATTCCCTGTTCTGGAAGACGCTGGGCAACACCTTCTACTACACCTTTGTGGCTGTGCCGGTGGCGGTCTTCCTGGCGTTCTGGCTGGCCCTGCTCCTGGACCGCAAGATGCGGGGTGTGCTGTCGTTCCGGGTCATCTACTTCCTGCCCCACGTGACGCTGACCGTGGCGGCCTCCATCATCTGGGCCTGGATCTTCCAGGCGGAGTTCGGGCTGATCAACTGGGCGCTGTCCAAGATCAACATTGACGGTCCCTACTGGCTCACGGACAGCCGCTGGGCCATGATCTCCATCATCATCATGAGCAACTGGAAGGGGATCGGCTACGCTATGCTGATCTTCCTGGCCGGCCTGCAGGGGATTCCGGCGGAACTGCTGGATGCCGCGACCGTCGACGGGGCCAACGGCTGGCGCAAGCTGCGCCATGTCAAGGTTCCGCTCCTGACCCCCACCATCTTCTTCATCCTGACCACCTCGTTCATCGGGGCGTTCCAGGCCTTCGACCAGTTCATGATCATGACCCGGGGCGGGCCGGCCTTCGCCACCACGCCGCTGGTCCTCTACATCTACCAGAACGGCTTTGCCTACTTCAAGATGGGCTATGCCACGAGCATGGCCGCCATCCTGTTTCTGTGCATCCTGGCGATCACGCTGTTCCAGTGGAGCGTGGCCCGGCGCTGGGTCTATGGCTTCGACATGGACAACTGAGGAACGCGAAGGTTTATGAACACGATATCCACCGAAGCCGTCCAGAGCCGTCCCGCGGCCGGTATCGGCACCGGTGCCGGCCCGATGGGAACGGAGCGTTCGCGCCTGCTGGGCAACCTCGGTGCCTGGGGCCTGCTCTCCCTGGGCGGCATCATCATGCTGGTGCCGTTCCTGTGGATGGTGCTGATGTCGTTCAAGAGCCTGGACGAGGTCTACACCTTCCCCCCGCAAGTCCTGCCGGACCAGTTCCTGTTCTCCAACTATGCGGAAGTCTGGGATCAGGTACCCGTGGCGCGGTTCTTCTCCAACAGCGCGACCGTGGCCATCAGCGCCACGCTGGGGGTGCTGCTGACCTCGAGCCTCGGCGGCTATTCCTTCGCGCGCATCGACTACCCGGGGCGCAACACCATCTTCCTGCTGTATCTCTCCACCATGATGATCCCGTTTGCGGTCATCATGATCCCGCTGTTCGTGCAGATGCGCATGCTGGGCTGGATTAATTCCCTGTATGCCCTGATTGTCCCTGGACTCTTCAGTGCCTGGGGCACGTTCCTGATGCGGCAGTTCATGATGGGCATCCCCAAGGAACTGGAGGAGGCGGCCGAGATCGACGGCTGCGGCCACTTCCGCATCTACAGCACGATCATCATGCCCCTGTGCAAGCCGGTCCTGGCCACGCTGGCAATCTTCTCCTTCATGGGGTTCTGGAACGACTTCCTGTGGCCCCTGATCGTGATCTCCTCGCGGGACCTCAAGACGCTGCCGCTGGGCCTGGCCGGCTTCCAGCAGAGGGTGGCGCTCAACACCCCCTGGCACCTGGTGATGGCCCTGGCCGTCGTCAGTGTGCTGCCGATCCTCCTGATCTTCATCATCGGGCAGAAGTACTACGTGCGCGGCATCGTGACTTCGGGCCTGAAAGGCGCGGCCTGACCCGCGTCCCAAAACGGTTTTTGTTCACTGTCAATTCAACAAGGAAGTTGATCAAGATGAAGGGAAGAAAAACCGGTTTGCAGATGACCCGTCGGGACTGGCTGCGCCTTATGGGCGTCTCCGGCTTCGCGGCCGGCCTGGCGGCCTGCGCGCCTCCGGGGGCGGCACCGGCCGACGAGGCCGCGGACGCCGAGGTCCTTGTTGATCGCTGGACCACGGGCCTTGTGGACCCGGACATCAGCGGAACCTTCCGCATTATTTCCTGGGAGGGCGAAGGGGAGATCGACAAGTTCATCCCCTTCATCGAGGGCTTCTTCGAGGAGCGCTACCCCAACATGGAGGTGGAGATCGAGTCCGGGGTTCCCTGGGGCGACTACTGGACCAAGCTGCCCACGCAGATCGCCGGCGGCGATCCGCCCGATTTGGCCTGGCAGCACCAGAGCCGCGGCTGGGTCTATCCGGACAAGGGCTGGTCCCATTCGATGCAACAGTACGTCGAGTCCCACCCGCCGGACGGCTGGCCCGACGACTGGGAACCGAAGATGATCGAAATGTCCACCTACAAGGGCGAACTGCACTCGCTGCCCTATGGCTGGGTAACCTGGGGCCTGTTCGTGAATCGGGACATCACCGACTCGGTCCAGGGATACCCCTTTCCCGACGACTGGACCTGGCACGACCTGCGGGACATCGCCAAGGAGGCCACGTCGGGCGAGGGCATGGACAAGATCTACGGCTGCCGCATTCCGATTTCCGACAAGACCCTGTGGGCCGTGTCCATGACCTGGGGTGCCGATCTGTTCGACACGGAGCGCACCCGCGGCAACTTCGACGACCCGATTGTCGAGGAGGCGGCCAAGTATCTTTGGGATCTCCGCTGGACCGACGGTTCGTCGCCGACGCCCGGCGACGAACAGGCCATGGGCCTGGGCGGCGAGTTCCTGTTCGCCTCCGGCCGCATCGGCATGCACATGGGCATCAGCGACATCGCGGCCCGGCTGGACAACGCCATCGGCGACAAGTTCCCGTGGGGCATCGCGCCCATTCCGACCGGCCCCAACGGCCGCTTCGGCTACGAGGGCGGTGCGCAGTGGATGATTCCGGCCGGCAGCAAGTTCCCG
>CAZMKQ010000068.1:4822-24770 GCA_964566955.1 uncultured Caldilineaceae bacterium
CCCGCTACGTGCTGTCCAACGAGGACATCCTGCCCACGCTGGGCATCGAGGGCAGCCTCTACCCGCCGCGCCTCAGCCTGGCGGAGTACGGCCTGCCCAAGGGCTGGGAGGAAAAGATCCCCAATGCCAAGCATGCCCTCCTGACGCTGGGCCTGGAGCAGCCGACCTACTACCAGTACTTCACCAAGTACCAGGAGTGGGCCGCGCTGTGGAGCAAGTGGATGGATCCGATCTTCGTTGAGGGCAAGGAAAACATCAAGGAGGCTCTGGTCGGCCTCAACAACGAGACCAACGAGCTGTTGGGCGCCGCCTAGCGGACATGCCATCGCCGGTGAGTGCACCGGCAACAGCAGCGGGGAGCCGGCTCAGGCCGGCTCCCCGTTTTTGCCATTTGTGGGTTTCGTTGGGACGCGTGCGCCAGACCCACTGGCCACCCACAGTCAAGCAGGAACGAGGCCAGTTCAACGGAAATCGGGGCCGGGCACCCGGCTCTGGAGGATGGGTGCGGCATCGCCGGTGTAGTCGGGAATCAAGCCCTCGATCCTGACCTGGGCCCCCGGCGGCCATTGGCCCACCATGTTTCCCTCGTCCGCCATATGGGCCCTGAGCGGTTCAGAGTAGCGTTCCCAGCGGTGGAACCAGAGGGTGAGTACCGTACGCCGATGATCCGAGTTGTTGGCATAGGCCCCGTGCAACAGCCGGGCATCACCCACCACCAGATCGCCGGCGGTGACCGGCACGGCGGTGTCCTCCGGTATGGGATGGAACGCCGGGTGGTCCGGATCGGTGGCTCTTTGCAGGGCTTCCGTGTGGGCTTCGGGCACCAGGTCATGCATCTCGTGCCTGCGGCGATGGGAGCCGCGCAGTACGCGCAGGCAGCCGTTGTCGGGTGTCGTGTCCACCAGGTAGTACATAAGGAAGACCTGGAGGGTTGGCTCGGTATAGCTGCAGGGCTCATTCCAGCCGTACCAGTCCTGGTGCCAGAACAGCGGTGGGGAATGCGGGGGTTTGCTGATGACAAAGCCAGAGGTGAAACGGGGTTCGACGAAGCCCAGGTCCTTGAGGGCCTGGAGGGCGGGTGTCCAGGCAACCAGTTCCGCAAACCAGGGATGGGCTGCCACGCTGATCAAACTGCCGGTTGAGCGTTGGCGCTCGAAGTGATCCTGGTCTTGGGCCTCCAGCACCTCGTCGGACACCTGGCGGGCCCGTTCCAGCATCTCGGACGAGAGAATATTCGGCAGCAGCGTATAGCCGTCCTCGGCCAGTTGGCGGCCCTGTTCCGCTCTATCCATGGTCTTGTGTTCCTTGGGTTCTGGCTGTCGAAAGTGGGGGCACAGCCATTATCCCCTACCAATTCAAGTGTCAATTTGACAGAGGCAGCGCCAGTGGTCGGCTCCGGCCATCCCCCACACCACTCTCGCCCTGCCGGGACTGTTCAGCTGGGTCACCGTGACCGCACACGCGCGGCCGCGGTGCCGGTGCCTGCCACCGTGCCGGACCGTCTGGTACGCCCACAAAGCTGCCCCCACGTTCACGGATGCCTACTTCCACGGACTGCCGCCCGTTTGGATGGACGGGATCACGATCACTTTGTACAAGGTCCAGCTTAGAATCCGGCAGTACGATGCCTGGCCGGGAATGAAAGAGCCGCCGCAGGACGCGGGCAGATACGGCAGCCGGCTCATCGAAGTCATTGGCAAGGACAAGAAGAAACGGCGGTAACAACAATGCGGTCTGATGAGAGTTTCGCGGCGCGCTCCAAGTGGCCGACCGTGGTGGCGATGGTTGTGCTGCTGGGGGGTACAGCATTGGGTTGGAACTGGATCTGGGGCATTTTCTTCCTCTTCTGGTCGGTGCAAGGCATTGCCAGCGGACAGGCCTTTGTGCTGCAGATGGTGTATCGGGACGAGAATCCTGCCCTGTTCTGGGTCGTCAGTCTGTCGTGGCTGGTTCTGGCCGTGATGACCGTCGTCTACGACATCTTTCCCCAGATCGCTCCCCAATTCGCCGCGGATTGGCTGGGCGTGCTTCCATGAGCGACCGCAGGACCATGCCCGTGCTGCCCGTCGAGGCATACACCTCGCAGGAGTGGTTCGACCGGGAACAGGAACGCATCTTTTCCCGCACCTGGGCCTGCGTCGGGTTCGCCGAGGACATCAGCGAGCCGGGACAGTACGTGTCGGTACAGGCCGGGCTGAACAACATCTTTGTCGTGATGGGGCGCGACCGGCGGCTGCGCGCCTTCCACAACATCTGCCGCCACCGGGGGACACAGTTGCTTCGTGCCGTAGGACAGACACAGCGGGCCATCGTCTGCCCCTACCACGACTGGACCTATGACTTGGAAGGAAGCCTGATTTCCGTTCCCGAACAGGAACACCAGTTCCCCGGTCAGGACTTGACCTGCATCAGGCTGAAGCAGGCCTCCGTCGACCTGTGGCGGGGCATGCTCTGGGTGCATCCCGAGGAGAACGCCGGTTCCATCATGGAATGGTTCGGCGAGGTGGAGCCACACCTGGGGCCGCACAAGGTGGAAGAGTTGATCGAGTATCCGGAAGGACGGACCGAGCACATCGTCGCCGCCAACTGGAAGATCGTGGTGGAGAACTACATCGATGGCTACCATCTGGCCCACCTGCACTCCGGTACCTTGGCGATGTACGACCACTCGCGCATCCGTTCGGGCTTCGTGGGACCGCACTTTGCCTTCTGGGAGCCGCCGACTGCGGACTACGCCAAGAACATCGAAAAAAACGCGCCCTACCCCCTGGTGATCCCGCCGGAGCAGGCCGGCGCCTGGGTGCCGATGCTGTTTCCCGGCATCGGCCTGGCCGAGGCCGAGAGTTCGTGGACGCTGTTTCATGTCACTCCGCTGGCCCCCGACCGCACGCGCGTGGTCACCCGCAGTCGGCTGGCCAACGCACCCATGCGGGCCTTTGCCCGGCAGGAAAGTCGTTCCTGGGGCTTCTGGGTTGGACGCGTCACCGGCAAGTACGCGGGCGATGCCGACGACCCCATGGCGTCGGGCGACTTCATGGCCGAGGACATCTATGCCTGCGAGCAGCAGCAAAAGTCGCTGCGCAGCCCCTACTTCGAGCACGGTCCCTCCTCCCGGGGAGAGGCCGGCGTACGCCGGCATCAGGAACTGGTGCGGGATTGGGTGGAAGGCATGGATGGCTTCCCGTCGGGGCGCACTGCGTCCGCGTCAACATGATCCGGTGTCGGTGGAAGTGGAGGCGACCCGGCCCGGCGGGTTCCGACAGCTGCTGCGCACGGGAAACTTCCGGTTGCTGTGATTCAGTGGGGCCTTGTCTGCCATCGGTCTCATGTGGTTGGTGAACCTGGGAGCGGGACTGCGGCGGGAAGTCCGGGAAATGCGCATGCCCGTCAGCGCGAATCCAACCGAGGGGCAGTGAACCGGCATGTCGCAGAATCAGCCAGACGCCGGGGGCTTCCACCGGTTGCGCGTGCTGGACACCCGAGCCGAAACCCGGCAAGCCACCACTGTGCTTTTCGACATTCCACTGCCGTTGCAGGAGGTCTTCCGCTGGCGCGCCGGACAGCACATCACGCTGCGCCTGGACATCGGCGGCGTCGAGGTGCGGCGCTCCTATTCCATTTCCGACACTCCGGAGGAGGGAGGCGCGCTGCGCATTACCGTCAAACGGGTCGAGAACGGGCAGGCGTCCAACTACATCAACGACCGCATCTCGGCCGGGGACGAGGTGGACGTGATGCCGCCCTTTGGCGGGTTTTGCCTGGATCCGGAACCCCAGGGCCGGCGCACCTGCTACTTCTTTGGGGCCGGCAGCGGCATCACTCCCCTGTACGCCATGATTCGCTCCGTCCTGTCCGCCGAACCCCATTCGGCGGCCCATCTACTCTACGGCAACGTCAACGCCCAAGCCATCATCTTCCGTGACGACCTAGCCCGGTTGGAGGACGAGGCCGAAGGGCGTCTGACAGTGCGGCACATCCTGTCGGCACCGGGACTGCTGTCCTCCTTTCCCTACTGGCGTCGGGGTCGCATCAACGCTGTCGCCATCACACGATTCATCGAAGAGCATCCGCCTTACGCCCAGGACGCGCAGTACTACATCTGCGGTCCCGGTGGGATGAACGCCGCCGTCCGCGCCGCGTTGACGGGTCTGGACGTGCCAGACGACCGTATCCATACCGAGAGCTACGGCGTGCTTGAACCGCCGGACGATTCCGTTGCCGGGGTCGCCGTCGAGGGGACGGTGTGGCTGAACGGCAAGGAGCTGCGGGTGGAGGCACCCGCGGGGCAGACAGTGCTGAACGCCGTCCGCGCCGCCGGAGGCACCCCGCCCTATTCCTGTGAATCGGGTGTGTGCGGTGCCTGTCGCGCCCGGCTGCACAGCGGCAGCGTCCACATGCGGGCCCGCATGGCCCTCTCCGACGCCGAGGTGGCCCGCGGCACCATCCTGACCTGCCAGGCCCTGTCCACGACGCCGCACATCACTGTGGAATACCGGTAGCAGACCTACGACGCTGCAGTCACCGGTTCCGGCCAGAGCCGCTTCAGCGGGAGCGTTGCAAACGCTCCCCGGTCTTTCGGAAAAGGGGTGGGGCTGGAGTGAAGCGCCGGACGGGCATGTGCGCCTGCCCGATCTTCAGGATTGGTTCCAGCGCGTCCTGATTGGCCTACAGAGTCGGATGCATCCGTCCCTCGATGGCCTGGCGCGACTCCCGGAAGAAACGCACTACCCGGGGGCTTCCACGCCCTGACGACCCCTAACTCCTTCTCGGACCCAGCCGTTAATCCCCGGCTGTTCCTTCCAGTTCCCTGGATGCGGGCCATCTCGGTGCCACGCATGGTCGCCTGCCACGTTCACCACAGCCGCCCCGCCATCGATTCGATGGCGGCCACCACATAGGTGTAGGACCAACCGATCTGCACCTCTTGGGACACCACAATCCCCGCGGCACCCAGGACCATCGCATCCTGATTTGGCATGTAGGCGAGATTGCGTCCGGTCTTGACGGTGGTGTCAGGTCGGATCAGACAGAGTGCCATGCGTCGCCGTGGACACAGGTTGCGGGAGGCGTCGCGCCGTGGACACAGGTTGCGGGAGGCGTCGCGCCGTGGGCATGGTGATGGCGGACGACTGTCGGGCGGGGCGGCCGGCCGCCCCGCATGCCATCCCCTGCGTGTCAGGTTCCGGTGACGGTGTGGCTGCGTTCCGCATCGTATACGGAACCGGCGGGCGGCATTGCAGGATCGCCCGTGGCGTTGCGCCAGCCCGGTTCACACTCCTGCTGCTTGACGGCGATGCCGAAGGCCAGGGCGCGCTGCAACCGGGGCGCCAGCAAGTCCCGCAACGGCCCGAGGTCGCCGCTGTCGGCAAGGCGCAATGCGTCCATGTAGACCTCACGCGCTTTTTCCTCAATCACCAGGGCCGGAAATCCGCGCGCTTGGACCGTGAAGTTCAACAACAGGCGTGCCATGCGCCCGTTGCCGTCGTCGAATGGGTGGATGGTCACAAAGGCACGCTGCTGGGCTGCCGGCAGCGCGGCGATGTCGGTCTGCGGGATGTGCAAGTTTGCATTCAAGTCTTGCAGGAAGCGCGCCATGCGCCCGGGAACTTCGTCCGGTGACGCAAAGGGGAGGAAGCTGCCATCCGGACGCCTCGGGATCAAGTTTCGGTGGTTCGATTTCGGGGCCCGGTTCCGGCACGTGCGCGCCGGCCGGATTCTGCATCCCTGTCCGTCCCCACACGGCTGTGTCCGTCTTGGGTCTCTCGTTCCAGTCCCGGCCCATTCCACCCTCGGCTGCAGGTTCAAACCTGAGGGCATGGAATCGGTTCCATTGCACCTCGCGCCCTGGATATGGCCTTCCGGGAGGATAGGAGTTGGTTGCAGAAGCACCACGCTTCCCCAACCTGTGTCTGCTGCGGCACAGGGAGCTCAATCTGATCCGGCAGAACTACTGTCCAGATCAGAGCGGCCATCCGGCACTGCAAGGCTGGATGCGATCCCGCAGGCATGGAGACCCTACCGGTCCTGGCGCGCCCCGGGCTTGAAGCGTCCAAACCAGCCCTCGAGCCGATTGGTGGATCCGGGCATGGCGCGGTTCCGTCGGCTGCGCAACAAGCCGTTCCACGAGGTGCCGTAGCAGGGCCCGCACGTCCGGCTTCAGGTGCCCGCGCCCGGGTTGTCTGTCGGACAGGGCCAGTTGGTGTTCGGGACGGGCAGGGGCCAGGATGAAGTCCACGGCAAGGGGAATGTTTGGTTTTTGAAGCAAACCAATTGTCAAGGCCCCCTCGCCCCTTGCCAGGCTTGGAACCAAGTTCAACAAGCCAATAACACAGTGCCTTACAATGGCGGCGTTGCACGCCATCGCCATGCGGGAGTTGGCCATGACCACCATGTACCAGATGGTGGCGCTGACGAGGGGCCGGGGCAGAAAACAGGTGCCCATGGTGCGCGTCAGGCGTTTTTGCAGCGGTGAGTTCAGATTTGGTTGCAGGCGGACCAGGGACTGCACGGGCCCGGCTGGAGTTGCGCCATGCCGTCGACCGCGCGCTGGAACGCCTTTTGATGGTCAACGCCAAACTCAGGAACTTCCTTCAACTGGTGGTGGCCAGGCTTTGTGCAACGGACGGGCTGGGTTGCTCCCTGCAAAAATATCCGGCTGTCCTGCAGGCTCTGCTCGCACTGGGTCAAATCGAGCCGCTCCCCATCTGCATCCGCGGCGAATCCACGTGATCCGCCGTCTGCTCGCCCGAAACCAATATCAATGGGGTTGAAGCAATGCCCAAAAATGTTCCTGCCATTGAAGCATGGAGATACCGTGCCAGGATGTTGAGTCTTGGCTTGGGCCAGTTGGTGTTGCTCCTGGGCGTGATATCGAGGCCTGTCCTGTCTCAAGACAGTTCAACCTACGTGGTCCAACCCGGAGACACCTTGTCCCGGATCGCGAGGGATTATGGCGTCACGGTAGCCCAGATACTGGCCGACAATCCCAGCATTTCCGATCCCAATCTGATACATGTAGGCACAACTCTTACGATCTCCAGTACTCCCGCATCGAGTCCTACCCCTACCCCTGTCCCCACCCCCACATCGAGTCCTACCCCACAACCCACGCCAGGAACGGCGAGCCGTTCCTCTGTCAACCCCTTCCAGACCTGCAATCCACTCCCTACCCAGCAAGAGCGCGAGGACTGCTGGTGGCAATGGCATCAGGAACAGGGGACCAGTCCCACATCGAATCCTATCCCTCAGCCCACGCCAGTGGCGCCAGTCCCGGCGAACCGTTCCTCAGGGGGAGAGGATAGCGATGATGACGACGACAACACCGACAATGATGGCTTCGACACGACCAACAACACCGACAACGACGGCTTCGATACGACAGGTTACACGGACAACGACGGCTTTGACACGACGGCCAACACGGACAACGACGGCTTCGATACGACGGCCAACACGGACAACGACGGCTTCGACACGACAGGCAACACGGACAACGACGGCTTTGACACGACGGCCAACACGGACAACGACGGCTTCGATACGACGGCCAACACGGACAACGATGGCTTCGATACGACGGCCAACACCGACAATGACGGCTTCGACACGACAGGCAACCTTGTCACCGCCACCGCCACCGACAGCGACAACTTCAGCAGCTAATAGGTTGTTGAAGAAGTGGGGATGCCGTGCTCCATCTGTCCTTGCGCGTCGAGGCCACTATGGTCTGGGCGAGGCTGCGCTGTCCATCCTGTGACTTTGCGCCCAAGTGTGTCCCGGTGGAATCTGGAGTATCGATCTCGACAAAGGCTGGACAACTCCCCAAGGCACGCAGGCACATCCTCTTCCCCGCCATCGATGATGGCCTTTGTGAACATGGGACCGATTGTCCGGAGGGGGCATCCCGGCACGCCTTGTGCTCGATCAAAGGCTTGGCGGGCGGTGCCTACCGATGCCTCTGTGACCACCCTGATGTGACGTACGCGGCTCCTGACCGACGAAGACGAGCCGCCGATACCCGGAGCCGGATGCAACGACTGGGTGGACTTCGCTGGTACCCAACGGACGAATGCAGCCCATGTCAACACCACGGATCCAGAGGCCCTGCTGGTGTGCAAGGGCCGGGGTCAATCTACCGTCTTGACCTTGATGTCGCATCCCAACAGCCCGCGATGCGACATCAAGGTGACCGTCGCGAACGGCATAGCTATCCGCGACGCGGTTCTGGAGATGGGGATTCCGATCGGGATCCTGACTGCGGATTGGGGATGCAACGCCCAAGGAAGTCCTGCAGGCATTGGGCGTGGCCACTGGTGAGGTATGCCGGACCAGCCTGCACTATCGCGAGCGGATTGAATCGATCTTCGAATGGAGCAAGGGGGTGGGCTGCTTGGCCACCGGCTTTATCAGCACGGCCCAAGGCCCGCGGTGTCCCTGCACACCCTCGGGGGAGATGGGTCGAGTCTTGCATGGAGCTCCCATGCCTTGCCGGTTCACTCAATTCACGGCCCGTAGTGGCTGGGCTGAATGCAAGGTTTCCACATCTTGTGTAACTCACTGCTTCTTCAACAGTCTGTTGAGGGCGATCGCCCTTCGCCCACGACCGTGTCTCTGTACCCGCAGGTCGACTTCCCAGACGACCCTGGCTTACGGGAGTTGCCTCAGCTCTTCGATGCGGACTGGCTGTGGCGAGCGTATCGTCAGCAGTTCGGGAAGCCGGGGACCGACCCCTGTCAGATTCGCATTCGTCAGTTCAGCTACAACATTTCCAGGATCGCCATCGTCAGCTATGAGTTGGAATGGCATCCTGACGAATTCATCCCGTCGCGCCTCTTTACGGTCAAGATTGAGCACGGCAAGCCTGTCGAGCTATTTCGATATCCTGAGGACAGCCGTCTGCCGGGCCTACACACAGTAGCCGATCCCGAAACCGCCCGCAGGTCCATCAGCAGGCATGTCTTGGCCATGCCGCCGCGCCGTGTTCGTGTCGAATTGATTCGTTACCGGCCCGCCAGTCGGGCCGTACTGCGTCACAGTGTGAACAGAGCCCGGTTTTATGCACGTGTCATGCGGCTCAATGCAGTCGCTCCCTTTCTCAAGGCCCAAGAGTTGGTAGGGCAGTCAAGTTTCGTTGTACCGCGGCTTGCCGGAAATTGGGCGGAAGGCGGTGTTGTGTGGATGTCGGAAATACCGGGCACAAACCTGCGTCGGGGCTTGCGTCAAGGCAAGGCACCGGATCCCACACTGCTTCTTGACGGGCTGGAGACCCTGTGGAATGTGTCGCCCATGGGTGGCACCAACCGCCCATTCAACCTGCCGCGGGCTTATCGGCGAGCCAGGCGTAGCTTCATGCACCACATACAGGACAGCCGTGCCACTCTGCGAAACTTCAACGATGCTGCCAAGGCACTGGACCCATTCATTCGATCATGGCACCCGTCCGGCATTGCACACAACGACTTCTACGATGATCAGATGCTGCTCTTGCGTGATGACAGAATTGCACTGGTGGATTTCGAGGAAGCGGGCCCAGGTGATCCGATGCTGGATGTGGGCAACTTCCTGGCACATCTGCAAGGGGCGTCTCGCTTTGGACGCAAGAGGGAGAACGATGCAAGAGCGGCGTTTTATCACGTGTTTCGGCACGCCGCGCTGGACCGTTTTCGATGGAGTGAACGAGAACTTGCTTTCCGCGAAGCGGCTTGTCTGTTCAGGATGTGCACAAACTTTATTCGCCATCCCCAACAGGATTGGCTGGGCAAGCTGGAAGCCGGTTTGTCTCTGGTGAACGAAACCTTGGGATGAAAGTCATCTTCTCGCAATCTCCGCTTGGTATGCCCAATGTCGAAAGCATCGGAAAAACCCGATTGAAGGCAATTGCCCTGCTGGTCTGTCGGCCAACTGCCGTCGTGACCATGTTGTCCCATTTTTCACAGCCTCTTTGCCGTGACCCGGCGCCCGTTGCCGGCCGTCGAATGCAACGCCCTCCTCCGCGTTCCCACACGGGAGGCTCCTGGTCGCCTCTGAGGGTGGACATGCCGGTGTTCCTCAACACCGTCTACATTTCAATGACCTCTATCCCGAACGGGTGACAATCCATTTCATTCCCGGCAACCATCCTCGGACACTCGACCGGAGCCGGACCAAACCGCTTGGAACGGCTGGGAATGGCAGAACTATCTCTATCACAATCAGCAGGA
Source organism: uncultured Caldilineaceae bacterium (assembly GCA_964566955.1). GTDB lineage: Bacteria > Chloroflexota > Anaerolineae > Caldilineales > Caldilineaceae > Bin34. Next base: position 15,022 of record CAZMKQ010000068.1, read on the forward strand.
CGGTTCCTTCCAGGATATGACGCCCGAAACCTGGCTGGAGCAGCCCCGTCCCACCATGGGGGCGGCCTACGCCGACTATGATCGGGACGAGTGGATGGATTTCATCGTCACGGAGTGGAATGAAGGCTTCACGCTCTATCGCAACCAGGGCGCGGACGGTGCCGGCCATCACTGGCTGACCGTGCGCTTGATCGGTGGCCAAGGGGTGAACCGAGACGCGATTGGGGCCCGTGTCACGGTGGCAACGGAAGGCGGACCGGTGCAGATGCAGGAAATCAAGAGCGGCTCCAGTCTGGGTGCCGGCAACGACCTGTCCCTGCATTTCGGGCTGGGTACCGCCGCGCCGGCCAACGTGACCATCGTCTGGCCGGGCGGTTCCGTTGAGGCCCACCCGGCAGTGGCCGCCGACCAGGTCTGGCTGGTCGCTCGCTGAGCTGTCGCTGCGGTCTGGCTGCGTGCCACAGACTTTGCCGGGATCAGCGAGGGAACAGGAACAGGTTGCCGGCATCGTCAAATTCATGCACAATTTCCTGAGTGCACAGGGCGGCTGTTCGCAGTGCGACGGTCTGCGAAACTTCACAGGGTCGTTGGCGATACCCTCCGCCGCGCGGTCACTTGGACATCAATGGCTTCAAGCTGATTCGCAGCCACCGGTCTTTGTCCTTCCATGCGCGATCGGCCCTGCAGGAAATCATCATGCTGGAACGAGTACGAATTCAAGGGTTCAAGTCCTTGGCCGATGTGGAAGTCGCTCTCAAGCCGTTGGTCGTGCTTTGCGGTCCCAACGCCTCCGGCAAAAGCAACTTCCTTGATGCCTTGCAGCTCTTGTCGGGAATCGCAGCAGGGCGCACGCTCAAGGAAGCATTCGAGCCGCCATATCGGGGCTCCACACTGGAGTCGTTTCAAATCGGCGCCGACGGGCTGGAAGGTCTGGTCAGACAGGACCGACTAACGTTTTCCATCAAGGCCGACCTGAAAATATCCGATTCGGTCGCGGACGAAGTTGATCGTCTCATTGCCGAGATGCGCCATCCAAGCGGCGGCCCGGCCGAAGAACATGCCGATCGACCTCCATCCCGGGTACGGGAACGCCTCTTGAGGTACACGATTGAAGTCGAGATGCATCCCCGAACGGGCGTTGTCCGGGTTGCGGATGAATCCCTGGTGGCCTTGAACAGGAAAGGGACGCCAAGCAAAAGCCGCCGACCGTTTTTTGAACGGGTTGACCAAAGGCTCCATCTGCGTCGGGAAGGCCAAGCACACCCCACCTATCATGACCGGTACCTGGATCACAGTTTGCTGTCCCTGCCGTTGTACACCCCGCACTACCCACATGTGGCCGCAGTGCAAAGGGAGTTGTCTCGCTGGATGTTTTTCTACTTTGAGCCGCGTGAACGTATGCGTGCCGCCAATGCCGTGAAGGAAGTGACGCACATTGGTTTGATGGGAGAGGATCTTGCTGCCTTTCTCAACTCCCTCAAGAGTTCCAGCCCTCAGCAATTCAAGGCGGTGGAAGCGGCCCTCAAGATGCTGGTGCCCTACATCGACGGCATCGAGGTGGACGTGAATGGACTTGGAGAGGCGGACCTCCGATTGATAGAGCGTGGAGTTGCGATTCCGGCCAGCGTGGTGTCTGAAGGCACCTTGCGTCTGCTGGGGTTGCTTTCGCTCATTGGTGTCGGAGAGCAGCCGTGCCTGATAGGGTTTGAAGAGCCCGAGAACGGCGTCCATCCCAGACGCCTGGAGTTGATTGCGGAGTTCCTGCACTCTCGTGCCCGGTCAGGCCAAACCCAGTACATTGTCACAACCCACTCTCCTTGGTTGGCGGATCAGATACACGACTGCAACCTGTATTTTGTGAAGAAGGACGGACAGCAAACACGAATAGATCCGTTTAACACATGGGGCCCTCTCTGGCGACACGACGATGTTAAAGCCGGTTTTGCCGATCAAGGATCCGATCTTCCGGTTTCCGCGCGCATGTTGAGGGGCGATTTTGATGCCTAGGGTTGATTTGTTCTGCGAGGATTCTGCACAGGAAAAAATAGTGGGTGGCTTGGTCGAACGGATGGCGGATGAGCAAAACGTATCAGTGCAGGTGAACATTAGTAGCGCCACCGGCGGCTATGGCAGGGTGGTCGAAGAGTTTCGGCAGTTCGTGAAGGACTTGCATAAATCGGCCCCGGGCCTGCCCGACCTGGTGATTGTGGCCACGGATGTGAATTGCCAGGGAAGGGCTGATCGCCTCAAGGAGCTCCAGCCAAGCGGTGTGTCCCGGTTTCCGGTGGTGTTCGCGTTGCCCGATCCTCATGTCGAACGGTGGCTCTTGTTGGACGGTACCGCATTCAGAGAAGTGGTGGGCAAAGGATGCAATGCACCGGATCACAAGTGTGAACGCGATCGGTACAAGCAGTTTCTCCACGATGCCGTGCGGCAAGCGGGGATCGAGCCCATCCTGGGAGGTCTGGAGTTCGCAGAGGACATTGTCCGCAAGATGAATCTTCCAAGGGCGGGGAGGCATGACGCTGCGTTGAGGCAGTTTATGGAGGAGTTTGGGCGCTACCTGAACGAATGGCGCCGTTGACCGAACAGCTCTGGGAGCGACGGGGAGAGACCTTTGCGCGCCAGGATCTGTCCTTTGCTCCCGACACCGGTGCCGTGGGATTGGCCTCGGAACGGCTGGGCTGGCTCTCGGGGGCAGGGCTCCTCAACCCGTCCGAAGTGGTCCGGCGGGTGTTGCGCCGGGCCGTCTGGGAGACGGCGTGGCTTCCGTCGGTTTCCGCGGTCCAGGAATGTCCCGGCGTCAACGGTCTGATGCACGCCTTACAATGATCACCAAGGCAAATTGGACAGGGAGTGGGCCACGATGGCAGCAAAGCAGGCGCTTGCACCGCCGGCCGGTGCGGCCGAAATCCTGGAACAGCCGATTCCGCCGGCCGGAGTCGATGACATGGTGGAGAGCGGCCCGCATTCCCACCCGCGCAAGGAGCTGCAGAAGTGGCGGGACCATCTTCCGTCGCTGTGGCACTACGATCGGGATTATCCCTACAACCCCGACTACGACTACGCTTCCACTTGGACCGATGATCCGCAATATGTCGTTGACGGAGTGCGCCGATTCATGGATCCGCAGCACTTGTCCTCCCTCAGATCCTTCATGATCACGCTCCTGTCCGATTGGGATGATCTTGTGCAGACCGATCGCAAGATTGGCCTTCCGCAGGATGTCCGCGACGGCCTGTCCCCGGACAACGAATACCGAAACGAGCAGAAGGGGGTCATTCCCGACGCGGTAATCGCGGCCCGTTCCCTGCCGTCGGAGAAGCGGAAGCTGTCCGTTCGTCCACATGATCCGGACCATCCCGACCAGTTGTATCTGGAGGTGGTGTCCACGACGAGGGAAGCTGTGAGGCGGGACACCGAGCACAAAATGGAGGTCTACCAGGCCCTGGGCATACGGGAAAACTTGCTGTACGACCCGTTCATGCGTCTGGGTGAAAAGCCGCGTTTGTACTTGTATCGGCTGGTCGGGGATGGAAGCCCTGCCTATGTCGCGGTCGCTCCCGAACGGTGGGAGATTGGACACCCGGTTTACCGTAGCGAGGTGCTTGACCGGGACATCCGAATGCTGCCGGCCAATGACCGGGGCTTGCCAACGAAACAACCGGATACCCAGCATCGGTTGCAACTGTGGGATCCGGTCCGGGAGACCTGGTGGGACCCGGATGTTGAAATGGAACTGAACTTGGCTGCCACCCGCGTCGAAAGCCATGCCGCGGGCCTTGCCGAGGGACGGTTCAAAGCCCGCATTGAAGATCGCCTCGAACTACTGGAGGGCCTCCCGGTGGTGGAAGGCGAGGCGGTGACCGAAGTTCTCAACACCCTTGAGCAAAGCTGGCGCAGGGCGGGAAAGGTTCCCTCCATTGCGGACACGGCCCAGGTTGTCGCCGGCAGACAATCGTGGCGTTCCTTGCTGGTGGGGTAGCCATTGCCGTTCCGGGAGCTGTCAAGGCTGGCACCACGATCCGGCAGGCGGATCCGAAATCCGTCCGGCTCGCGTCAACCTGCGAAGCTGTCCGCGGCCGTTGTTGGTTCCGGCCCCAACGGACTGTCGGCGGCCATCGCGCTGTGCGCGGCAGGAGTTGACGTCACCCTTTTCGAAGCGAACGCCATGTTGGGCGGCGGGGTTCGCTCGGAGGCGGGTCCCCTGCCCGGGTTCCGTCGCGACACTTGCAGCAGCGTCTACCCGTTGGGATGTGCCTCACCGGTTTTCGGGGCCATGGATTTGGAAAGGTTCGGTCTGGAATGGGCGGTTCCACCCATCCCTTTTGCCCATCCCCTGGACGACGGATCGGCGGTGGTTCCTGTCGCCGATCAAGACATTCCGGATGGCCTGGGGCTGGACGCACCCGCTTGGCACACTGCGGTGGGGGCCGTGTCAGGCCATTGGGCGCGCATGGCCGACAATCTGCTGGGACCGCTGCGCCTGCCGCGGCCGGATGTCCGGGTGTTGCGTTTTGGACTGCGCGCGCTCCGTTCCAGCGACGGGCTTTGCCGCAGCCTGTTTCGCACCGAACGGGCTCGGGCCCTGTTTGCGGGCGCGGCAGCCCACACCGCCGTGCCGCTGCACCGGCCGGCCACAGCCGCGGCCGGTTTGGTTCTGGCCGGCCTGGCGGAGTCGACCGGGTGGCCGTTTGCCCGCGGTGGTGCAGGGGCCATTACGCAAGCCTTGGCTGCGCTGGCTTCCGGCATGGGAGTGGAGATTCATACCTGTACGGCGATCGAGCACTGGTCGCAACTCAAGCGATACGACCTGCGAATGTTCGACACCGGTCCCCGGCCGGTGGCGAGGCTGGTCGGTCCGGCATTGAAGGCTGCGCTCGCGCGCAGGCTGGCACGGTACCGATACGGTCCCGGGGTCTGCAAGGTGGACTACGCCCTGAGTGAGCCCGCGCCTTGGTCTGCCGATGCCGCCAGAAAGGCTGGCACGCTGCACCTCGGGGGCACCCGCGGGGAAATCGCCGCGGCCCTTGAGCAGGTTTGGTCGGGCCAGCCCGCGGCCGCACCGTATGTGCTGGTGGGCCAGCCCTCCGTGGCGGATTCCTCACGGGCTCCGGCCGGCCGGCAGGCACTTTGGGCCTACTGCCATGTGCCGTCGGGGTGGGACGGGGATGCCAGTCCGGCCATTGAAAGCCAGATTGAACGATTTGCACCCGGTTTCCGGGACACGATTCTGGCACGCCGGGTCATGCGTGCCAGCCAGTGGGAGGCTTACAACCCCAACTGGGTCGGCGGGGATATCAACGGTGGCGTGCAGGATCTGGGCCAGCTGTGGCGGAGACCGGCCCGTTGGCTGAATCCGTACTGTCTCCGGGCTCCGGACCTGTACCTGTGCTCGTCCTCCACTCCCCCCGGCGGCGGAGTCCACGGCCTGTGCGGCTGGCATGCCGCACGGTCCGCGCTGCGCCGCAGCTGCGGTTTGGACTTCACCCTTGCGGACTTGCGGTCCGCCTGCGCCGACACAGAGCCTTTGGCAGGCGCCCCCGCAAGCAGGAACGTGGACCGGGCACCGTAGGGGATACCTGCGACCGGGACCGTCGTTCCACCGTTCTGCTTGGCGGTGCCGTCGGAATGGACGGGACGGCGGCTCCTCCCGGTTGGATTCGGGCCGAATCCGGCCTGGTGTTTCCCTTCCCGACAGCGGGACCATCCCCACCGCGTCCGCCTGAGTTGAATTGCGGGGATCAATGCACGGATAATAGATGCATGATCGCAACGGGCGAGGCCGGTGCCTTTCGCTTCCCCATAGGCATCCCGAGACCCGGTCGGATTGCCGTCCGCTCCGCAGTCCAGTCTCCGCGCCGGTGCGCGGTACCGGACACCGGCTCCTTGCCGAGCGGCCCTGTGTCTGTCCCCGCCTGAACCTCGCTCCTGCGCCATGGTCACGGACCGTCTCCGTTTCTGGGAGGGAGTGAGCCCGAACGCGTTGAGGCTCATGGCCGCCACCATGGTCCTCTCGATCCTCATGATGGGCATCGCCGCGGTCACGCGCACCCTGTTCATCCTGCGTCTGGATCTGGGCACGGAGTTCTTTGGCGTGTCCAACGCGTTCGCGGCCTTCGGCTACACGGGCATGGCCATCCCCGCCGGCTTGCTGGGCCGGCGCTTTGGCCTGAAGCCCACCATGGTGTTTGGCGTTGTCACCTTTATCGTCGGCTACCTGATCGGCCCGTTGGTGGAATACACCCCGCACACGCTGTGGGCGCCCTGGTTGCTGGCCTCCCAGTTCATTTCGGCGGCAGGGTACTCGATTCTGTCCGTCAATGCCTCGCCGGCCATCATGGCCACCACCCGGCCCGACAATCGTTCCAAGACCTACGGCCTGTTGAGCACCACCCGCAACCTGGGGGTTTTTATTGGCCTGGTGGCCGGCGGCATGCTGCCCACCCGCATCGCGGCCCTGATGGACTGGTCCCTGGACGATACCGCCCCCTACCGGGTGGCCCTGCTGGTCTCCGGGCTGTTGTCCGTGTCCGCATTGTTTGTGCTGCTGCGCTACCAGGAAGGGATTCCCTCGCCCGCCGTCCAGGAGTCGATGGCCCGGGACGGCCTGTTCCCGGCACTGTCCCTGGGCCTGGTGCTGGTCTACATCGTGCTGAGCCAGAGCGCGATCGCGGTCTGCCATTCCTTCTGCAACGCCTACATGGACACCGAACTGCACTTGAGCGCCGACTTTATCGGTTGGCTGAGCGCGCTGGGCCAGGTGTTCGCGGTGTTCCTTCCCTTTGCCGTGCCCAGATTGCGCAACCAACTGGACAACAGTTCGCTCCTGATCGCGAGTTCGCTCGTGTCCGCCCTACTGGTGGCACCGGTCATCGTGGGCGAGTCCTGGGTCCTGGCGGGAATCAGTCGCATGGGCGTCATGTCGATGTCGGCGATCTGGATGCCGGTCATTCAGATGTACCAGATGGAGATGGTGCAGGCGGAGTATCGGCCGATCGCGTTTGCCCTGGTGTCCGTGGCCCTGGGCACCAACTTCGCCCTTGTCAGCCTTTTCGGGGGCTACATCATCGAAGCCTGGGGCTACCCGACCCTCTTCCTCATCGGGGCCGTGGCCGCGGTGTGCGGTTCCGTGTTCCTGCTGGCCATCCGCGCGCGGCCGGCCATGCAGCCGCGGTTTGCCAACTGAAGGAACTGGTCGGCCGACGGCTGGAGATGGGCCTCCAAGCACCGATTATCCCAAGTGAGGAGATCGATACAGGCAAGCTTGGTGTGTCGAAAGCGGCTTATTTTGCTACGTACTTGCTTCATCGCCTCGGCAAGCGCGACGCGCGAGCCAGGCTCACAGCTAGCATCGCTATGTGTGGTAACATGCGGCTAATATGTGCAACGTTTCGCTGTTGTCTACCTTGTTGTTGAGTTGCACTTGAGGAGGGAACTGCCTGAAAGGATTGGGTATTCGCTAGGATTGTACGAAGGTTCCCGGCTGTAACTTCGGCTGGGCAAGTTGGCACTCCAGCGCCGATCCGGTCAGTGCTGATCGGTTTCTGTAAGTAGTTGATGGCTCATTCATCGCAACGGGGGTAAGGACATGCCAAGACGGGATGTACTGTTGATGATGATGGCACCTGCAGGAACGGCCGTTCATACGCCGGTGCAGGTTCAAAAGCTAGCGTTCCTGATTGATCGGCTCATCGGGGAAACAATCGGCGGGACGGGTTTCCACTTCAAGCCATGGCACTACGGTCCTTTTGACAAGGCTGTCTACAAGGCACTCGAAGAGCTGGAACGCGACGGTCTCGTGGAAATCAACGACATGAGTGCGCAGATGCAGCCTACGCAGTACAGGTTGACCAACTTGGGCGAACGCGAAGGAACAGACCTGTTGGAGACACTAGGGGACCAGAATCCAGACACAGCCGAGTACATTGAAACCCTGTCGAACTGGGTACGCGATCAGTCGTTCGCTTCCCTCCTCCGCGCGATCTACGCCAAGTTCCCGGACATGGCGGCCAACAGTGTCTTCAAGGATTCGTTGGCGAGTGTCCAGTGACATTGTTGGTAGGTGTCCTTTGCACCGATGGAGTGGTCATTGGGTCGGACAGCGCAGCCACATTGGGATCGGGCGTGCTTCAATCCCCGGTCAAGAAAGTGCATGTGATCAACGACTCGATTCTGGTTGCCACTGCAGGCACTGTAGGGCTGGGGCAGCGTTTTCGACATGTGGTCGCACAAGCAGCCGACAACGAGGAATTCCAGATGATGGATCTGGTTGGCAAGGGAGTCAGTTTGTCGGAACGAGGGCTGCAGAATTTCAAACGCACCAGTTCCGATGTGAGGAAGACAAGTGCGCTGGTGGCAATCAGCAATGGGAAGGAACCAGGTTCAGCCGGCCTCATTGAATTTTCTTCTCGTGGATTTTCGCCGAGTGTTGTCCGCGAAGGAGTCCGGTTTACGGCGGCTGGATCCGGTGCTACAGTCGCTGGGCCCTTGTTGGCACTGGTACGTCACGCATTCTGGGCAGTTTCGCATCCATCGGTCACTGACGGGGTTTTCGCCGTTGCATTTGTACTGAACCTGGCAACCAGAATCGTACCGAGGGGAGTGGGTGGTCCAGTGCAGATCGGAACGATGCAACGGTTGGACATGTCCTCGAGTGGCCAAACCACACAGTTGGAAGCCGGAAGCGAACTCAAGTTCACTGGGCGGCTGTTGGATTCGGAGGAAGTCCAGGAACACATTGGTGTCGCCGAGGAAGCGATGGATCACCTATCGCAGTTTGTGTACGGAAAGGTAGGAAGCCCAGTAGCAGAGATCCCGGATTATCCTCCAGACGAGCGTAACTAACTGAGGGAACTGGCAGGACTGACTGTGGAACGAGAGTCTGGACTGTCTGAATCGCGGATGAAGATTCTGAGGCGATTCTGCACGGACAGGGCCGCCCAGACCATCATTCCCCCAGTGTTCCATGGGATGAATCGGATCGAGAACCACATGGCTTCTCATTGCAGAGGTGGATTCTCCGGAAGCGTGACCGTTCAGCAGTGGATGAAGTCTCCGGAACAGATGGCAATCCGCTCCGGAGTTGGGGACTGAAGGGTCGCGGTGTGGAGGTCACGGTGACTGACAGTGCTGCAGCCTACTCGGTCCGCATGCTTGGCTTTTGCAATGCACGAAGGCTCTGGTGGTACCCACCGAAACCAATGGGGCTTATATCCAATAGTTGACAGCCGGACACCTGTGCTACAATTCCCGCGAAAGAGGGCCCGGCGGGCACCGGACCCTCGACCGGACACGGTGATCGGAGCACCATGGCCAGCACCTCCCATCTTACAAGCCAGCAACCCCAGACCGTAGTGCGGACCCTGCGCGTGCGCCTGTATCCAGGCACGGCCGCGAACGGCCAGTACCTCGAACAACTGGCGGGTGCCTGCCGGTTCGCGTGGAACCACGTGCTGGCCGGGCACGAGACGGACTACCGCCTGTGGGAGGCGTCCGGCAAGGTGGGGGAAGGTCCGGGCAGTCCGACCTTCTTCACGCTGGGCACGCGGTTCACAAAGTTGCGGAACGCACCCGGCAACGCGTGGCTGCAGGACTACAGCTACGAAATCGTCCGGTACGCCTGCAAGTACATGGCCGACGCCTACGCCGCGTTCTTCGACCCGGACCGTCCGGACCACGGGCGTCCGCAGTACAAGGCCAAGCACTACACACAGCCCGCCTTCACCATCCCGTCCGATATCCGGATC
>CAZMKQ010000069.1:0-24761 GCA_964566955.1 uncultured Caldilineaceae bacterium
GACGTAACGGCAGGCGCCGGCGATGGCCGTCAGCAGGATGCCGGTGGCGGCGTCGCCCGGATACAGGCGCAGGCGCACCGTGCGGTGGACGGTGTCCGGGGGATGTGCTGTAGAATCGGGGCTGTCAGGCACGGGAGCCTCGTTCCCTGTCTGATGGAGAGTCCAGTGTCCGCCGGGCTCTCATATTCATGCGTGCCATTACGCCATAAGCGAACAAAGTTGCGCAATTTTGAAAAGACCCTGGGCACTGGAGCACAGGGCTTGTTGTCAACCGCTCGCTATAAGCCCCTTCAGTTACAATGCGGATTCGGGCCCATCACTCCCCGGCCCGGAACCCGGCCAGCCGCCTGGTCCGTACACCCCAACGCCAAAGGAAACCCCCATGGTCGACGAACTTATGTCCGACATGCGGGAGCGCATGGAGCAATCCATCAAGGCCCTGCAGAACGATTTCGACACGATCCGCACCGGACGGGCCAACTCGGCCCTGGTGGAGCGCATGCCGGTCGAGTGCTACGGCGCCTTCAGTCCCCTGGTCCAGATTGCCTCCATCAGTGTGCCGGATGCCCAGGCCATCCTGATCCGACCCTACAACCCCGACGACCTGACAGCCATCGAAAGGGCCATCTCCACATCGGAACTGGGCATCAATCCACAGAACGACGGCAAGCAGATCCGCCTCTTGATTCCGCCGCTGACCGAGGAGCGGCGCCGGGACCTGACCAAACAGGTCGGCGCGCGCGCCGAGCAGGGCCGGGTGGCCATCCGCAACATTCGGCGGGATGTGATTTCCGATCTGCGCGACATGGAGAGCGAGAGCATGATCACGGAAGACGATCTCCACGCTTCGCGGGCCGACGTACAGAAAGGAACCGAGGAATTCATCGATGCGATCGAAATCCTGGCGGCCGCCAAGGTCGACGACATCATGACCCTATAGTCCGCACCGCGGACCCTTCAGACCGCGCGTCGGCACCATGAGTCAACAGGAACCGCCACTCCCTGCCCACATCGGCATCATCATGGACGGCAACGGCCGGTGGGCCCGGGCCCGCGGCCGACCGCGCATGGCCGGTCACAAGGCCGGCGTCGACAACATCAGGCCCATTCTGGAAGCCTGCGTGGAGATTGGGGTTCCGTACCTGTCGCTGTTCGCCTTCTCCACCGAAAACTGGAGCCGGCCCGACAACGAAGTTTCCGGACTGCTGAACCTCCTGGGCAGCGCCATCCGCACGCAGCTGGACGAATTGAATGCCAACGGCGTCCAGATTCGCCACAGCGGCAACCTGGACCGGGTCAGCCCCCATCTCCAAGCGGAGATGCAGCGGGCCGTGCACGAGACCCGCAGCAACAACCGCATCACGCTCAACGTGGCGTTCAACTACGGTGGGCGGGCCGAAATCCTGGCGGCCGTCCGCCGCGTCATCCGAGCCGGCATGCGGCCCGAGGATTTGGACGAGGAACGTTTTCAAGGCTTCCTGGACCAGCCGGACCTGCCCGACCTCGACCTGATCATTCGCACGGGCGGGGAGTTTCGCCTCAGCAACTTCATGCTTTGGCAGGCCACCTACGCCGAATACTACAGCACCGAAACCTTCTGGCCGGCCTTTGGCCCGGACCAACTCAGGGCCGCCCTCGGCGAGTATGCCCGGAGGGAACGTCGCTTCGGCGGCGTCTGTCCGACCTGATGACCCAGCCCGAGCGCAAGCGCCGGCGCATCCAAATCCCGGCACTCGGGGTGCGCCTGCTTACGCTGGCGCTGGTGGTGCCGCTCTACATGTCCCTGATCTGGATGGGGGACCTGATCTGGGCGGCGGTGGTGGTGTGGTCGGCCATGCTGGCCTGCTATGAATACTTCGGCCTGTGCCGACAGGGCGGCTATCCCACCAACCACAAGTTCGGCCTGCTGTGGTGCGCCGTCCTGATCATTCGGTTCAGCGGAGCCTTCAGCGGCGTGCCGTTGAGCCTGGTCATCACCTGGGGCATGATCGTGCTGCTGGCCTCGGCCCTGTTTTCGCGGCGGACCCCCTTCCTGACCTGGCTGACGACGGCCAGTGGTCCGATGTACATCGGCATCTGTCTGGCATTGCTGGTGCCGATACGCCAAGTCGACAGCGGCTTCTGGTGGCTGGTACTGCTCATGTGGACCACCTACATGGCCGATTCGGGCGCCTATTTCGTGGGCTCGCTGTGGGGACGCCACAAACTGGCACCGGAAATCTCGCCCCGCAAGAGTTGGGAAGGCTTGGTGGGAGCCTTGGTGGCCGGCCCCCTGATGGCGATGATCATCGTGCTCCTGTCCCAGCACCCGGGTTGGCTGTCCATACCCCAAACCCTGCCGGACTGGCCGATCGTGCGCACCGACTGGTTTCGCAATTTGACTTCGCTGGAGGCGCACTACTTCGCGCCCCTGCCCATCAACCTGTGGACCGGATTGGGAGTCGGATTCCTGATTGCGGTTCTGGGTCAGCTGGGGGACTTGACCATCAGCATGTGGAAGCGCCATGTGGGTACCAAGGACTCGGGAACCCTGTTCCGCGGCCACGGCGGCATGCTGGACCGCATTGATTCGCTGCTCTTTACCTCGCCCTTGATCTACAGCCTGATTCTGATATTGGTGTGACCGGCGGCCACCCGGCGGTACGTGGACCAACGCCGGCAGTGAGCAAGACCAACAGAGGGGTCCGGAGCGCAATCGGGTAATCGCGATCGCACTCCCTTACACAGGACGCCGGCGCTGGTAATCGCCATGCACGTCGCGACCCTTCCGGCCCCGGAGACCTGCCTGCCAAACAACCTGTCGGCTTTCCACTCGGCTTTCCGCTGAAACCGTGGTGCCCGACCGTGCCACGGGCCGAGTTCAGCTCGGTCGACCGTACAAAACCCAGCAGGCCATGGTGTATTGATCCGGTTCCGGCACGGACACCACCGGCTCGAACTGCTGCATGAAGTCCTCGTGGTAGAAAGGCGGCAAATCCAACTGCCGATACTCGTACCAGGCACGCCGTACACCATCCATGGCCGCCAGCAGGAGGGTTGCCCTGACTTCGGGTGTCAATCCCTCCTCGATGCGCGTAACCGCCACGTCACAAGCGATGTTCTCCCGATCGGCATCCTCGGACCAAGTGCAGAGGGCACTGCCTTCGTTCGGTGCCGGATCATTGACCGGGTCCTCGGTGGCAGGCAACTGATAGCTGACTGGTCCGCTGCTGTCGGCAATGGTGTCCAGCAACCTGAACTGATAGGCATCGACCCGAAGTTCCTGGTCCGTGAGGAAGGTGTCGAGGTCGGCCAGACATGCGGCACTCGGCACGCTCCAGTTGAAATCGTCGCTCTCGTCCAGCATCCTCACCAGGGCACCCGATGAAGGCAGTTGCGCGAGGTATTCGCAGACCCCGTTCAGACACCGTTCGAACGGTGCCGGTCCGTCCGCGTGACCCGGGCCCGCGTCGGCCGACTCCGCCCCCGCGGCACCGTCCGCCGTCGCCGATGTAGGCAGTGGCATCACTTCAGGCACGGGTTCGGGCACGGGCTCTCCAGCCGGACGCACCAGGAAGTACAGGATGAACAGCCCGACGACACCGGCCGCGATGGCGAGGAAGGCAACACCCGATCGCAGTTTCTTCATGCAAGCGCTTCCCGGAGGGCTCTGACACTGTCCGGCACGGACTGTTGATTGTTGTAGATGCTGGAACCGGCCACAACGTAACGGGCACCCGCGTCCACCACGGCACGGATCGTGGACGCATCCACCCCGCCGTCCACCTGGATGGCGGGCGGCGACTCGAGCCCCGCCGCGGCGATGAGTGAGCCAAGCCGACGGATCCTGGCCGGCGATCCGGCGATGAACGGAGCACCTCCAAAACCGGGTGGGACGGTCATAACCAGAACACGGTCCACATACGGCAGCAGTTCCCGCGCGGCCTCCGGCGGAGTTCCGGGGTTCATGGCAATCCCGGCCAAGCAGTCGGCGCGCCGAATGTCGTCCACCACCCGGTACGGATCGCGGCATGCCTCCACATGGACGGTGACCATTTCCACTCCGGTGGGCAGAAAGGCCGGCAACAGGCGCAAGGGATCCTCCACCATCAGATGCACGTCAAGGGGAAGCGCGGTGGCCTGCCGGACGGCTTCAATGGTCGACACCCCAAACGTGATGTTGGGCACAAACATCCCATCCATGACGTCCAAGTGAAAACCGTCCACTCCGGCTTCCTCGGCCTCGGCAATCGATGCGGCAAGGCGGCCAAAGTCGGCGGTTAGGATGGAGGGTAGCAGGTGGATTGCAGCCATCGCTTGTGCGACCAGCCGGAACGGAACAGTGTCGTCTGTGACAAATCGTCTGTAACAAATTGTGGCAGACTGCACCGCGAAACCGACAATGGAACCCAGCCTGTAGGTTGTCGCGGTCCGTTCGCGCCACAGGGCATGCTGTTGGATATGGGCCCACCTGTCTCAACCACGCACCATAACAATTCCGCCGCGGCCGACCCGGACATCTGCATTCAAAAGGAAATTTGGACATGGCCACAGCCAAGGAACTGGCAACTGTCGCCGGCAACGGCGACCTCGACACCATGCGGACCATGCTTGCCGCGGACGGCACGCTGGCTACCGCCTGGCAACCTGTGATGGAAGCCTGTCTCAGGGGCCGGCCCGAAGCCTTGAAGCTGCTGCTTGAGCATGGCGCGGATCCGAACGTGAAGTCACGCTCCTCGCACCATTACCGCCCCCTGCACCGAACCGTCGAACACAAGAAGACGATGCCCAAGCACGAAGGCCACATGCAGGTGGTGGAGATTCTGCTCGATGCCGGGGCCGATCCCCTGCTGCCGGGAAGTCCCTGGCTCATCAGCGCGGTCGCCCTTTGCGCCACGGGGGATTCGACCGAATTCCTGCCTCTCCTGCTGGACCGGATCCCGGCTGCCCTCGACATCTACCATGCCGCTTTGCTGGGCAGCACCCAAAGGGTCCAGGAACTGCTCTCGGGCAATCCTGCCCTGGCCGTATCGCACGACCCGGACACACGGATCTGGACGGACCGGCGCGGTTGGTCCGCCCTCCTCTACTGCACGCGATCCTGTTTGGGCAGGCACGACAAGGCCCAAGCCAAGGAGTTGGCCGCCACGGCCCGCAGTCTGTTGGCACACGGGGCGGATCCCAATGGCTGCATCGAGCACGCCATCCACAGCGGCAACCTCGAGATCATGGAAACGCTGCTTGAAGCCGGGGCCTCCGTGGCCGACGACGACACGCTCAACCACGCCGCCTGCGACGGCCAGTTCGAAATGCTGGAACTGCTCCTGAAACACGGCACACGGCTCGACGGCACGCGCGGTACGGAGCATCACGGCGGCTACACCCCGCTGGGTAGCGCCGTATCGTGCCGCAGCCTTCAGGGCGTCCGGTGGTTCCTGGAGCAGGGCCAGGATCCCAATCACATCAAGAGCCAGGCCAACGAGAACTGCCTGCACGTAGCCGTACACTACGGTGCCAGCAACAAGATGCTTCAGCTCCTGCTCGACTTCGGAGCCCGGCTCGACCAGAAGGACGCGTCCGGCTTCACTCCGCTGGACCGGGCCCGGGCAAAAAAGCGAACCAAGGCAATCCCGTTTCTCGAAGCGGCCGCTGCCGGGACCGTGTAGCCGCCCGCACCGATCCGGCAACCATGTCGTTCAACAATTTCACCACCTGATCAAAAAGCAGCTCGATCAGGTTTGGACAGCCAGGGGTTGGATTTCGCCCAACGGTGTTGCGCGCCAGCCGCGGTTGGTGAAGCGAGAAATCTTCCAGGCGTGCAAATTGTTGTGAAGCCGCGGGTGCTCGCATGCCGTGCGGGCGGGACACTCAGTCGGCATCGGTCCCATCTTCGCTGGTCCGATGGTCCCACAACCAGGAGAACGCGTAGATCCCCGTGTCATGGCCATCGTCCCAGGTAATGCGCACCGCGTATCCACCCACCAGCTCAACGGCTGCCACCCGGTCACTTGGCATGGGACCGCTGGACAGGGCCAGGGGATCGAGCTCTGCGCCGGATTCGCCGCGCGCCGCCCGGCAGGATGCACAAGGGCAGTTGCTGCGCAGCCACGTCAGTGACAGCTCGCTGACGGAATCGTCCTGCCACTCGATGCACATGAGATTCTGCGCCCGCCGAACTCGAATTCTGCGAGGTGAAAGATGGGGGTCTTGCTGCTGGACTGCCATTGTGCGGAACCGTCCCGAATGTTCGTATGACCCTGCTACGCGATGTGTTTGCCTGCCGCGCCAGCACTTCCAGGCGGCCGGCGGTGCGTTGCCGATGCGGCAGATCCCCGCACGCTCGTCAGACCCTTAGGGCCTGGATTTGGTGCGGATGGCCAAAGATACCCCGCGCTGCCTCGGAGAACGGCTGCCGCGTATCCCACGTGGTGACTCGAACGCCGCCGCGCAGCAGCCGACTGGTGAGATGGGTTCGCTCCAGAGCGGCCAGTCGGCCCGCCAACTCCCGCTCCTCGTCGTCCTCCAACAGCGCCTCCTCAAAGGCAATCGGATCCGGACTCACCACAATCACCTGGTAGCCGCGTGCCCTCAGCTTCAGCAGTTCGGCGTGGTCGTCGGGGTGCAGCGGACTGATGAGCAGCAGCAGGGACCGGTGGGGAAACAGGCGCGCCGGCACATGATCAAGCCGATTGAAGATCTGGCTGGTCTCCACCTTGGCGCGGGCCAGCGTGCGCAGGATCTTTTCGTACTGCTGTTTGCCGGAGCCGGGGAACGTCCAGTCGATGGATCCGCCGTAGAGGAAAAGGCCCACGCGGTTGCCATAGCCCAACAGCGTGTCGGCCAGGCTCGCGGCAGCCTGAATGCTGAACTCCAGAATGCTTCGGTCGCCGGTGAAGACATTGGTCACCGCCCGGATGTCGAGAATCAATCCGATGTCGATGGCCCGTTCCAGCTGAAACTCGTTGACGAACAGGGTTGTGTCGGATCGGGCCGTGGCGCGATGGTTCAGCCAGCGCCAGCTATCACCGGCCTGATATTCCCTCAGGCCAAAGAACTCGACACCGGGACCGCCCTTGCGGGCCGGGATGAGACCGGGATACACCCGTGTGCGCCGGGCCTGAATGGCCATCGTCGGCATCTTGATGGCACGCGGCAGCACAAACAGCCGATTGAGCGGATCATACGTTTCAGTGACGTTGAACAAACCGAAGGGATCACTGGCCGCAATCCGCAGCGGAGGCAGCACGTAATAGCCCCGGGCCCCCTCCAGGCGATGCTCAAGCCGGCTCGCCCGGCCGGGCTCCAGCCTGAGCCAACCCTCGTGTTCGCCGTCGTGCTTCCCCAAACCGGCCGGAAACGGCTGCTCCACCAGGACCTGCTCCAGGGCTTCCTCCCGATCCTCCACCATCAGCACGGTACGAATGTGTTCGCCCTGGGCCACCCGATCCTGATCCAGGTGCCGGCGCACGTCGAGGTCCAATCGGCGCGGAGCCTGCCACAAGGCCCATCCCACCAGTACCAGGGGCGGGATGGCCAAGGCCAGCACGAACCCCTGAACCGTGGCCAAGCCGGCCAGCAGGGCGGCCGTGGCCACCACGACCACGGCGAAGAGGCGGGGCAGGCCCTGGTCTTCAGGCACCGGACACGAGGGGTACGGGCACGGAGTCGAGGATGCCGTCCAGAATTTGGGCGGCGGCGCCTTGCCGGAGCCACAGGTCCGGCGACAGGATCAAACGGTGGATCAGCGCCTGGTGCACATAGGCCTTGACGTCGTCGGGAAGCACAAAGTCCCGTTCGTCCATGGCGGCGTTGGCCCGTGCCAGACGGAACAGGGCCAGAGATCCACGGGGACTGGCACCGACGGCCACGCGGTTGTCCTGGCGGGTTGCGGTGATCAACCTCACGATGTAGCCGGCCAGGTCGTCATGGAGGTGGACATCCTCGATCGCGGCCCGCATGGCCAACAGGGTTTCGGCATCGGTCCGGGGCGTCATGGCCACGTCGTCCTGTCTGCGGTCGCGACGATTGGTCAGGATCTGGGCCTCCTCCTCGGGGGCGGGATAGCCAACGCTGAGCCGAACCAGGAATCGGTCCAGCTGCGCCTCCGGCAACGGAAAGGTTCCTTCGTACTCGATGGGGTTCTGGGTGGCAATCACGATGAAAGGATCCGGCAGCGCCATCGTCTCCCCCTCCAGCGAAACCTGACGCTCCTGCATGGCCTCAAGCAAAGCGGACTGGGTCTTGGGAGAAGCCCGGTTGATTTCGTCGGCGAGAACGATGTTGCTGAAGATGGGCCCCCGGTGGAGTTCGAAACTGCCGCTGTTCCGGTTGTAGATGTAGCCGCCCAGAATGTCGCCCGGCAGCAGGTCCGGCGTGAACTGAATCCGCCGAAAGGTCAACCCGAGCACGTTGGCGAAACTGTGGGCCGTCAGTGTCTTGGCCAGTCCCGGGTAGTCCTCCAGCAGAATGTGACCGTCCGCCAGCAGCGCCACCATGATGCGGCGCAGCAGTTCATCCTTGCCCACAATGGCGCGGGCGACCTCCGCGGTCACGGCCCGCGCCCTGTGGGCCACTTGGTTGAGTTCCATTAGCCTTTCCCTTGCTGTCTTCCGGCCATGCCCAATCGATCCTCCAGATACCGTACGACGGCTTCCGGCGCACGCCGATGCTCCGCCTGTTCCGCGCGTGGCTTTGGAACCAGGTCGAGCAGACGGTCCGTGAGGCTGCGCCGCCCGAATTCCTCCTCCCCGCGCACAATCAGCAGGGACCGCAGTTCTTCCGGAACATCCGGCTCGCGCGGGGACTCGCCCGGCGCCGGGCCGGACAGATCCTCCTCGACCTCCGTGATCGTCAGGTCCAAGACCAGTTTGCGAAGCGAACGATTCAGGTTGAACCGCCCATAGTCCAGCACCCGGGCCCGGCGCAACTGTCCCTGCCACCGGGCCACCGGGCCCTGCTGGCCGATCGCCACCGTGCGCATGCGGGGGCGCCGGGGCGCGCGAAACCGTATCAGACGCAGACCCCAGATCGCGGCCCCGAACACAAACAGGCCCCAGAACAGGTACTGGGGCAGGCTGCGCACGAACAGTTCAGCCACCCAGGCCGTGTACATCATGGGACGAATCAGGATGTCGCGGACAAAGTCCTCGATGAAGAACACGGCAAACAGAAAGCTGGCGGCCAGCCATATCGCCATCACCAGCCCGCGCTTTTGGATGTCAGACATCGAGGGCGGCGGCCGGGCCGGATCCGCGTGTCAGGGACGCTCCGGCCGACGGCGGTCGGGAATCCCTGATTTGCTGCAGGCAATCGGACGCCTCCTGCCGGTCGCGGGCGCTGGCCGGCCGATCCCCGAAGCGAACCCGCTCGAACAGGGCCGAAAGTCGACGCACCGGCCTTGAATGCATGCCCAGTTCCGACAGCCGTTGTTCAAATTCGCGCGGCGTCATCGATTGGCTGCGTCGAACCCGCCGGGTTTCCTCCAGGCAGTGGACCATGTTCAGGTAGCAGCGTTCGATGGTGTCCCCGACATCGTGCCCCGAGTCCAAGGCTGCGATTGCCTCCCCGGCCTCGCGGCGAATCAACTCCGACGTGTCGCTGCGGCCCCAGTTGGCCCGATTCAGCAAAAACAGGCCAAGGCCCGCAATAGCGAGGCCGCCGACTCCGGTCACCACCCACACCAGCCAGTCCCGCACCTCCATGTCCGGCGGCACTGGCGGTTCGGCCTGCGCAAGCTGCAGTTCCTCCTGCGGCGGCGCGCCCATCGCCGAACTCTCCGCCGAACGGGCTTCCTGATTTTCCAACACGCGCATTAACACGAAGGTGAGCAACAGGGTGGTGACCACCGCCCCCACCAGCGCCTTGCGATAGGTGGGGGAAATGATCGCGTACACCACACAGAGTGTCAGGCAGCCCCAAATGGCCAGGAGCCAAAACCGGGTCAGTCCGAACGGCCCCTCCTTGGCTTCGGATGGCCAAGGGGTTGTCTCGGGGCGGGCAAACGTGTCGGTAAAGAGACGCATCAAGCCGCTGTCGGTACCGGGCTGCATGCGGAGTTCGGGCAGGGCACTGCCGAGGACAATCAGCAGCAGGAGACCCACCGCCACTGCGAGCACAATGTTCAGGCGGCCCGGTGCTTCCCGCTGCTTGGTCCGAGGGGTTGGATCTTGCATGGTGGCTGAACTCGGAAGGCCGGAAGCCGACCCATGGGGGCGCAACCGTCTCGCGCCGGCACCGTTGCCGACAGCATCACCGAATCCGCCGCGGCTCCCTGCCGGCAGTTGCAACGATTTGGTGTTAGATTCGGGTTGAGCCGAAACGAAGGCGCATTATAGTCCGACCATGTGATTCCGGCCCGTGCCAGCAGACCCAACGCAGGCGCAGCCAGCCGGGCAGCGGATTGCCACCCCTGAGCCGCAAGCAGGAACGCAAGGAGGAACTATTGTGACAAGCTGCAAAAAAGTGCAATAATTAGCCAGGGATGAGACACCATTCTTGTTCCGCCCGCACCGGATCGGACGGCCCATCCCCGAATCGGGATACCGACAGCGCACGCGGGATTCTCCAGGGTGTTTTGAGAAGCTCTGATTGACCGCATGTGCAGGTTTTGCAGCGTAGACAGGCGCCCACCGGTCCCATTGCCATGAGAATGCAGCTTCGCCATCAGCCATGAGCCAGCCCTTCAAGGTCATCAGCGAGTTTCGTCCCACGGGCGATCAGCCCCAGGCCATCGACGCCCTGACGGCCGGCCTGGAGCAGGGCATGACCCACCAGACCCTGCTGGGGGTTACCGGGTCCGGCAAGACGTTCACGATGGCCAATGTCATCGAACGCATACAGCGGCCCACACTGGTCATTGCCCACAACAAGACCCTGGCGGCCCAGCTCTATTCCGAGTTGAAGGAATTCCTGCCGCGCAATGCGGTCGAGTACTTTGTCAGCTACTACGACTACTACCAGCCGGAAGCCTACATCCCCCGCTCGGACGTCTACATCGAGAAGGAGGCGATGGTCAACGACGAAATCGAGCGGCTGCGCCTGGCGGCCACCAGTTCCCTCTTCTCGCGACCCGACGTGGTCATCGTGGCGTCCGTGTCGTGCATCTACGGGCTGGGCAACCCCGAGGACTACGGCTATGCCGTCTGCAGCCTGAAGACTGGCGATCTGACCCGGCGCCAGACGGTCCTGCGGCACCTGGTCAGCATCAGCTACGAACGCAACGACAGCAACCTTGACCGGGGACGCTTCCGGGTGCGGGGGGACGTGCTGGAAGTCCACCCGGCCCACGAGGACTTCGGCTACCGGGTGAGTTTCTTCGGGGACGAAGTGGAACGGATCTGCCGCTTCGATCTCCTGACCGGCGAGGTACTGGCGGATTTGGAGGAGGTCCATTTCTTCCCCGCCAAGCACTTCCAGACCTCGGACGAAAAGCTCCAGGCTTCCCTGGAGACGATCGAGGCGGAACTTCTGGAGCAGGAGGCCAGGTTCATCGCGGAGAACAAGCTGATCGAGGCCCAGCGGCTGCGGCAGCGCACCAACTACGACCTGGAGATGCTGCGCGAGGTGGGCTACTGCAACGGCATCGAGAACTACAGCCGCCACCTCGACCAGCGCGAGGAGGGTTCGCCGCCCTGGACCCTCATGGACTACTTCCCGGCCCAGTGGCTCGTGATTGTGGACGAAAGCCACATGACGGTGCCCCAACTGCGGGGCATGTACCGCGGAGACCTGTCCCGGAAGGAGACCCTGGTCAACTTCGGGTTCCGGCTCCCGTCGGCCAAGGACAACCGCCCCCTGAAGTTCGAGGAGTTCCGGGAGCGCGTCCACCAGGCGGTCTTTGTCAGCGCCACCCCGGGCCCCTGGGAGCTGGAAGTGTCCAGCCAGACCGTGGAACAGCTGATCCGGCCCACCGGCCTCCTGGATCCGGTCGTGGAGGTTCGTCCTACCAAGGGCCAGATCGAGGATCTGATTGGCGAGGTGCGCCGGCGCGTGCATCAGGGACAGCGCACCATCATCACCACGCTCACCAAGCGGATGGCGGAGGACCTGTCCGAATACCTGGCGGAACTGGACTTCCGGGTCCACTACCTGCACAGCGAAATCGACACCCTGGAACGGGTGGACATCCTGCGCGATCTGCGCCTTGGGGTGTATGACGCGGTGGTTGGCATCAACCTGCTGCGGGAAGGCCTCGACCTGCCCGAGGTGACCCTGGTCGCGGTACTGGATGCGGATCAGGAAGGGTTCCTGCGCAGCGCCAGCGCCTTGATTCAAACCGTGGGCCGCGCGGCCCGCCATGTGGAAGGCAAGGCCATCCTCTATGCGGACAAAACCACGGCCGCCATGCAGATGGCCCTGGACGAAACCAACCGGCGCCGGTCCCTGCAGGAAGCCTACAACCGGGAACACGGCATCGAACCGACCACCATCGTCAAGGAGGTGCGGGACCTGACGGATCGGGTCAAGGCCATGACGAAGGACCTGGCGGACGAGGATGCCCCGGACTCCGCGGACGAGGTCGACCTCTCGCCGGACGCCCTGGCCAGGATGATCCAGGAACTGGAAAGGGAAATGAAGGAGGCGGCCCGTCAGTTGGAGTTCGAGAAGGCCGCCAACCTGCGGGATCAGATTGTCGAGCTGCGACACCGGGAACCCATGACGGACCTGCCCTGACATGGCCAACGGCAACGTCGCCCGGGCCGAACAGTCCCGGCTAAGCCTGAAGGAGGAGATGGCGACGTCCTATCTGGACTACGCCATGAGCGTGATTGTCGCCCGCGCCCTGCCGGACGTGCGCGACGGGCTCAAGCCGGTGCAGCGCCGCATCCTGCACGCCATGCACCACGACCTCAACCTGCGGTCCAACGGCCCCTTCCGCAAGAGTGCCCGCATCGTGGGCGAGGTACTGGGCAAGTACCACCCCCACAGCGACCAGTCGGTCTACGACGCAATGATGCGGCTGGCCCAGGACTTCAGCCTGCGCTATCCGCTGGTGGACGGACAGGGCAACCTGGGCAGCATCGACGGCGACAACCCCGCCGCCATGCGATACACCGAGGCCCGGCTGTCGGCCATCTCGGCCCTCATGCTGACGGACATCGAAAAGGACACCGTCGACTGGGTCCCCAACTTCGACCAGTCGCTGGAAGAGCCAACGGTCCTGACGGCCAGCCTGCCCAACCTGCTTGTCAACGGCTCCAACGGCATCGCCGTGGGCATGGCCACCCAGGTTCCGCCGCACAACCTGGGCGAGGTCTGTGCCGCCGTGAAACACCTCCTGGACCGGTGGGAGGAACGCGAGGAGGTCACGGTCACGGACCTGATGCAGCACATCCAGGGACCCGACTTCCCCACCGGCGGCACACTGTTCCGCCGCGGGCCAACCCGGGCCGGCCGCGCCCCCGAGGACCGCCTACGCCAAGCCTATGAGAGCGGACGCGGACGGGTGACGGTCCGCGCCAAGGTGCACGTGGAGGATGCGCGCATGGGCCGGCAGCGCATCGTGGTGTACGAGATCCCCTACCAGACCAACAAGACCTCCCTCCTGGAGCGGATTGCGGACTGTGCCCGCAACGGACAGATCACCGGCATCTCCGACCTGCGCGACGAGAGCGACCGGGCCGGCATGCGCATCTGCGTCGACCTGGTGCGCGGGACCAACACCGACAAGGTGATCGCCGATCTGTTCTCCCTGACACCGATGGAGCAGACCTTCTCCATTTCGCTGGTGGCGTTGGTGAACGGGCGCCCGGAACGCCTGAACCTGAAGGCGCTCGTTGAGCACTTCATCGAGCACCGCATGGACATTGTGCGTCGCCGTTCCCGGTTCGACCTGGACCGGGCCGAGCAGCGCGCGCACATCGTGGAGGGCCTGTTGATGGCCCTCGATCAGATCGACGAGGTCATCCGCACCATCCGCAACAGCCGCAGCCCCAACTCGGCGCGCAACAACCTGATCCGGGAGTTCGATTTCACGGAAACACAGGCCCGGGCCGTCCTGGCCATGCCCCTGGGCCAACTGGTGGCGATGGAACGGAGCCGCCTGCGGAGCGAATTCAAGGATCTGGCGGCCCGCATCAAGGAACTGCAGGCCCTGCTGGCTTCCAACCGGCGGATCCGGGACACGATCGCCAACGAGATGGACGAAATCCAACGGCAGTTTGCCGATTCCCGCCGCACCGAGGTCAAGGACGACCGGGCGCGCACGCCAACCGCCGAGGAGTTGGAACCGGACCGGACAGTCTGGGTCTGTCTAGGCCGGCGGGGCACCGTGCGCCGCTATGCCTACAAGGGCATGCAAACCGGCAGCTTCAGGGACATCGGACGCAACGGCGGCATCGCGGCGGTGGCCGCCAACACGCGGGATGCCCTGTATGTGTTCAGTTCCTCCGGACGCGTCCAACGCATACAGGCCCACAGGGTTCCCCAGACCGGCCGGGCCGGGCATATCGCGGACCTGACCGCCTTTACGCGCCGTGACCACATCGTAGCCGGCATAACCCTGTCCCGGGACCTCGCGCCCGAACAGGACCTGTGGATCGTGCTGGTTACGGAGCAGGGACTTGTCAAGAAGTTGAATGCCCACCGGCTGGCGGCAGCCTGGCGAGACGACCTCAAGGTCGTGCCGTTGGCCAAGGGCGACTCCCTGGTCGCGGCGATGGCCGTTGGCACGAACCAGGAACTCATGCTGTTTTCGCGGCGGGGAAAGACAATCCGCTTTGCGGGCGACGATCTGCGTCCGAGCTGGCTTCTGGCCCAGGGGGTACGCGGCATTCGGCTGGACAGGGACGACGACGTGGCTGCAGCCACAGCCGTGTCGGCCGCGGGTTCCGTCCTGACCGTGACCGAGCAGGGCATGGCCAAGCGAACGGAACTGGAGGAGTTCAAGCTCCAGGCGCGCGGCGGGTCCGGCCTAACCGCCCACAAGCTCGACGAGACGACCGGAATGATCGCCGGGGCCCTGGTCATTGGAACGGTGCAGGCCAACGCACGCATCTCAATCGGGGCCGGCACCAACGTCCGCACCTTTGATCCCGACGACATACCGTTGAGCCGCCGCAATACCAAGGGACGCCGGGTCCTCAAGCCGCGCACGACCGACGCGGAGCTTCCTGCACCGGCCGGTGACGGCAATGACGGAAGTACGCCCCAGGCTCCGGGCAAGCGATCCCGCCCTGCGCGCGCCACCAACCTGATTGACTCCGTTACGCTTATCTGGTCGGACCGCACCGTGGACGGCCAGGCCTAATCGGTACCCCGAACCGGGAAGTGGACAGAATCAACATACCCCACGGGAGGCCTGCATGGCAGACCACGACTGGCGCGGCATCTTTGTCATTCTGATTACCCCCTTCCAGCAGGACCTGTCGGTGGATCATGAAAGCCTGCGCCGGCAAATCGACTTCTGCGTGGAGGCCGGCGTGCACGGCGTGGTCGGGCCGGCCAACGCCAGCGAGTTCGCAACCCTGTCGGATGACGAGCGCATGGACTGGATCCGCACCGTTGCGGATGCCTGCGCGGGCCGGGTACCCTTCGTGGCGGCCGCCAACGGCCTGCACGCACGGCCGGCGGCCGAGCTGGCCGCCTGGACCGAGGCACAGGGGGCCGATGGCATCATGGCCATGCCCCCCTATGTCCTGCACCCGGACGAGCAGGGCTGCTTTGACTTCTACCGGACCTTGGCGGACCGAAGTTCGGTACCGATTGTGGTTCAGAATTTCATTGGACCGGTCGGCACGCCGATGTCCTCCGCCCTGTTGGGCCGACTCTGCCGCGAGTTGCCGATGGTGCAGTACATCAAGGCGGAGACACTGCCCGAACCGCGTTCCGTGACCGAAGCCCTGCGGGCCACGGGCGATGCCTGCAAGGGGGTGTTTGGGGGCCAGGGCGGAGTACACCTGCTGGACGAGCATCGGCGCGGCTGCTGCGGCAACATGCCGGCCTCCCAGTTGTCCCCGGCCCATGTGCGGATCTGGAACCTGCTGGAGGCGGGTGAGCAGGCGGCTGCCCGCACCGCCTGGAATGAACTGTTGCCCCTCATTGCCTTCGAGCGCACCCACGGCGTGGCGGCCTACAAGGAAGTCATGCGGCGCCGCGGCCTCTTCGCCACCAATCTGAGCCGCATGCCCGGTGCCCGCCTGGACCCGGAGGACATCCAGGAACTGGATGCCATTCTGGAGTTGGCGGAACCTAGCCTGGCCAGTCCGGCCCGAGAATGAACGAAGGATCTCGATATGCCAAGTGTCTGGTGGAAGGACCACACCGTACAACTCATTGACCAGCGCCTGTTGCCGGCCCGGCTCGAAACCGCCACGCTGCACACGGTCGCCGACGTGGCCGGCAGCATTCGCGACATGTACGTGCGCGGGGCACCGGCCATCGGAGCCACCGCGGCCTACGGCATGGCCTTGGCCGCCCGTTTGAGCCCGGCGCCGGACCGGGAGGCCCTGCTTGACGATCTGGAGGCGGCCAAGCAGGTGTTGGATGCCGCTCGGCCCACCGCAGTCAATCTGGCATGGGCCACCAACCGCATCCTGGCCGCGCTGCGCACGGCCTCGGCCTCGAACCCGGACGAACTCCGCAGCCTGGCCCTGGCCAAAGCAGTGGCTCTGGCGGAGGCCGACGTGGAGATCAACCGGCGCATGGGAGCCAACGGTGCGGCCCTGATTCCGGAAGGGGCCAACCTGCTGCACCATTGCAACACCGGATCCCTGGCCACCGTGGACTACGGCACGGCGCTGGGGGTCATCTACGCCTGTCATGAACAGGGCAAGGACATCCACGTGTGGGTGGACGAAACCCGGCCGCGCCTGCAAGGAGCCCGGCTGACTGCTTGGGAACTCATGCGGGCCGAGGTGCCGATGCACCTCATCGCCGACAGCGCCTCCGGCTCCCTGATGCGGCAGGGCCGGGTCGACGCCGTCATTTTCGGTGCGGACCGTGTGGCGGCCAACGGCGATGTGGCCAACAAGATCGGCACCTACAACATCGCCCTGCTGGCCCACACCCACGGCATTCCCGTGTACTGCGTGGCACCCACCAGTACGGTCGACCTGGACACGCCAACCGGCGACGACATTCCGATCGAGGAGCGGGATGCAACCGAGGTGACCCGGGTGGGCGGAACCGTGGTGGCCCCCGAAGCGGTGCCGGTCTACAACCCGGCCTTCGATATCACGCCGGCACGCTACATCTCGGCCATCGTGACCGAGGAAGGGGTCTGCCACGCACCCTTTGGACTCTCCCTGGCCGCAGCCGTGGCCCGCGCAGCAGAGCCAAAGACCCGGTAGGCTCGTCGATTTCGCGGGGTTCAGGGTGGGCAACACTATAATCTGCCAGCCATCCCCGCGCCGGCCGACCTGCTTGGCAGGACCGCCACTGCATTCGTCACATCCCGCTACCCCGCATGACCAAGCCAGCAGCACTTGACTGCGACATCGCGGACCCTGCCCTCGCCGACCAGGGTCTCGGCCGCATTGAATGGGCCGGCAAGGAGATGCCGGTTCTGGCAGCCTTGGAAGCACGGTTTGCCCAGGAGCGACCGTTCGACGGTCTGCGGCTGGCTGCCTGCATGCACGTCACCACGGAAACAGCCAATCTGGTGCGGGCCCTGTTGGCGGGAGGGGCCGAGGTGGCCCTGTGTGCCAGCAATCCCCTCAGCACCCAGGACGACGTGGCCGCCTCCCTGGTCATGCATTTGGAAGTGCCGGTCTTTGCCGTCCGCGGCGAATCCAGGGAGATCTACCACCAGCACCTGTCGTCCGCCCTCGACATCGGTCCGCACCTGACGATGGATGACGGGATGGACCTGCTGGCCGCGCTCCACACCGAACGTACGGAACTGCTCCCAAACATGCTCGGTGGCACCGAGGAAACCACCACCGGCGTAATTCGGCTCAAGGCCATGGCGCGCGAGGGAGCCCTGCGCTATCCGGTCATGGCGGTCAACGATGCCGACACCAAACATCTGTTCGACAACCGCTACGGCACGGGCCAGAGCACCATCGACGGCATCGTGCGGGCCACCAACATCCTTTTCGCCGGCCGCAATTTCGTGGTGGCCGGCTATGGCTGGTGCAGCCGCGGCATTGCGCAACGGGCCCGGGGCCTGGGCGCCAATGTCATCGTGACCGAAGTGGACCCAATCCGGGCTCTGGAAGCCGTGATGGACGGGTACCGGGTCATGCCCATGCTGGAAGCCGCCGGCATTGGCGACATCTTCTGCAGTGCCACCGGCAACCGGGACGTGTTCGACACGCCGCATTTCGCCGTGATGAAGGATGGCGCGATCCTGGCCAACAGCGGGCACTTCGACGTTGAAATCAACCTGGTGGGGCTGACGGACATGAGCGGCGACCGTCGGCGGGTGCGCGACAATCTGGACGAATACCGCCTGGCGGACGGTCGCCGCCTGTACGTGGCCGGCGAGGGCCGGCTGGTTAACCTGGCCGCGGCCGAAGGCCATCCCTCCACGGTCATGGACATGAGTTTCGCCAACCAGGCCCTGGCCGTCCTGCATGTTGCCCGCCACGGTTCCGGCCTGGAACCCGATGTCTACAATGTGCCCGCCGAAATCGATCAGGAGATTGCCCGCCTGAAGCTGGCCGCCATGGGCGTCTCCATCGACGAACTGACACCCGCCCAAAGCGACTACCTGCACGGCTGGTCGCTGGGTACCTGAACAAGCCCAATTTCCACCCTAGAGTATCGCGAGTAAGCCATGTCGTCGCAGCCAAGCCGCCTTTTCACCAGCGAGTCGGTGACGGAAGGTCACCCGGACAAACTTTGCGACCAGATCAGCGATGCCGTCCTGGACGCGTACCTGGAGCAGGACCCCTACGCCCGGGTGGCCTGCGAGGCGGCGGCCAAGGGCACGAACATCTTTCTGCTGGGCGAAATCAGGGTCCGCGAGGAGAAGGCGAACGAGGTCCGGGTCGATGTTGCCGAAGTGGTGAAGGATGTACTGCAGGGCATTGGCTACCCGGAGGAGGACAGCTTCGGCCCGCACAGCCATTGTCTGCACGTCCACCTGGCCGAACAGAACGACGCCCTGGCCGGCTCGACGGCCGAGGGGGGTGCCGGTGATCAGGGCATGATGTTCGGTTATGCCTGTCGGGAAACCCCCTCGTTGATGCCGTTGCCGATTGAACTCGCCCACCAGTTGACCAAGGCGATGCGGGACCAGCGCAAACGAAACCACCTGCCGTGGATGCTGGCGGACGGCAAATCGCAGGTAACCGTGGGGTACGGCGGCGCAAGCCCGGTTGTGGACACGGTGGTAATCAGTACCCAGTATCGATCCGGAACCAGCAAGGAGACCGTCGAGACCGGTGTCCTGCAATCCGTAATCGGACCGGTCCTGGAGGAATACAATCTCGAGGAGCCGCCGAATGTCCACATCAATCCCTCCGGCGAGTTCGTGGACGGGGGACCGGTCGCGGATGCCGGCCTGACCGGGCGCAAGATCATTGTGGACACCTACGGCGGCATGGGCCGCCACGGCGGCGGCGCCTTCAGCGGCAAGGACGCGACCAAGGTGGACCGCAGCGGCGCCTACGTGGCCCGGTTGCTCGCCAAGTGCACCGTGGCGGCGGATTTGGCCGAGCGCTGCGAAGTCCAGTTGGCCTACGCCATCGGCATCCCCGACCCGGTCGGCATCTTCGTGGAAACGTTCGGCACGGGCAGCGTGCCGGACAGCGCAATCGAGGACCGAATCAAGGATTGCTTCGATCTGACCCCGCCGGGGATCATCGAGACCCTGGGCCTGCGCCGTCCGATCTTCCGCCAGACGGCCGCCTACGGTCACTTCGGCCGACCGGATCTGGATCTGCCCTGGGAGAACCTCGAACTGCCAAGAGCGGCGGAGTTCATCCAGTCCTGGTCCTGACGGACCCGGTCCCGCCATGGCCCGCCAAAGCAGCCAAGTCTCCGCCAAACGCGCCGAGCAGGAGGGAGCCGAGCGTCTGGTATCGGGCCACCGCCAGCCGCGGGACGACCGGGATGCGGCCCTGCGGCCGCAAAGCCTGGACGAGTTGATCGGCCAGGATCACCTGAAGAACAACATGAAAATCCTGGTCCAGGCCGCCCGCCAGCGCAGCGAGCCGCTGGACCATGTCCTGCTGTACGGGCCCCCGGGGCTGGGCAAGACCACCCTCAGCCAAATCCTGGCCCGCGAGATGGACAGTCGGCTCACCATCACTTCCGGGCCCGCCATCGAGCACGGTGGCCAGTTGTCGGCCATCCTGGTCAATCTGGGGCATGCGGATGTCCTGTTCATCGATGAAATCCACCGCCTGAACCGCAAGGTGGAGGAAACCCTCTATCCGGCCATGGAGGACAGGCGCCTGGACTATGTGGTGGGCGAGGGGCCCGGAGCCCGCGTCGTGCCCCTGCCGCTCGAACATTTCACCGTGATTGGCGCCACCACCCGGTTGGCCAGCCTGACGGCGCCGTTGCGCGACCGCTTCGGCGTTCTGGAGCGCTTCGACTTCTACAGCCCGGAGGCCCTAAGTCAAATCGTGCTGCGTGCGGGCGGACTGATGAAACTGGAAGTGGACCAGGCGGGAGCGATGGAAATCGCAATCCGGGCCCGCGGCACACCCCGGGTGGCGTTGCGCCTGCTGCGTCGCACCCGCGACTACGCGCAGGTCAAGGGCGACGGCACCGTGGGACGCGCCATCGCGCAGAAGGCCCTCGAACTGCAGGGGATCGATCACCTGGGCATGGACCGCACCGACCGCATGCTGCTGCACAGCCTGCTCGACAATTTCCGGGGCGGACCCGTCGGCTTGGAGACACTGGCCTCCAGCATCAGCGAGGAGGCCGACACCATCATGGATGTCGTGGAACCGTTCCTGATGCAGCTGGGCTTCCTCAAGCGCACCAACCGCGGGCGCGTGGCCACCGAACAGGCCTACCACCACCTGGGAGTGGACATACCGATCAACGGGGCCAACCAGTCCGGCCTGTTCGAAGGCTGAGCGCGGCCGCCCTACTGGACCGTAAGCAGGTAGCCGTCGGGGACCAGGGCAATCCAACTGGCGCCGGGTGCCAGGGGAATCGCCTGGCCGTCGTGCGCGGTGAAGCGCGGGAGGCCGCCCAGGGCGTCAACGGACCAGGTGCCGTCGTAGCGGTGTCCGTTGCGGAAGATTACGGCCCGACCCGACCCGAAGATGTCCTGATCGAGGCTGAGGTTTCCCAGCGAATCCTCCACCAGGAAGGTGTTTTGGTGCGGCACGTACTGCACGATGATGTTGGCGGTCTGGATCTGCGCGCCCGTATTGGCGTCCACGTGGGGAACGCCCCCCATGTACCGGTCGTACAGGCCCGCCTGGGGGTTGTAGCGGTATTCCACCCAGGAACTGGAGACGACCGGCCAGGGGATCTTCACGTAGGTGGCCGGTGCTCCCGGCGGCACCTCGGCCTGAAACACGAATCCCTGGATGTCGACGGGCTGCTCCCGCAGGAAATCCTGCAGCCACTGGCGCACTCCCAGCGTGTTCGTGTGGAAACGGGTCAGCCCGGTGCCCTGAATGTAGCTGTAGGGCAGGCGGCCGGTGCTGTTGTCCAGGTCGATGTCGAAATAGGGGAACTCCGCGATTTCGCGCAACAGACGCCGGATGAAGTCGCTGGCGCCGGAGCACATCACGGCGCCGTTGTACAGGTAGCCCAGGTAGAAGTTGACCAGCCGCGCCGAGCGGATAGGACCGATGTCGGGCACATCCTGTCCATGGAAAACCCCGGTCAGGCGCGTGATGGAATATCCGTCCACCAGGTATTCGTACACAATGTCCGCCTGCGACAACCCGTACTGGGGCCGCGCCGGGATATCCGAGGGGATGCAGACCAGAAACGGTCGCTGGGTTAGCCGCTCGGGGGAAATCGGCAGGCCGGTCAAGGGGCTCACGGCCTCCGCCGGCGAATGGGCAAACCGGTGTTCCGGCAGCCGCCCGACCGCGATTTCCCAGGTCAAGTCCCACATTTCGGCCCGATTGGCGGGTTGGACCGCCCAGGGCGACAGGGCCGGTTGCGCAACCGTAGGCTCAGGGTTCGTGCCGAACACAACCCCGGGTTCCAGGTTCACATCCAGGAACTGGCCGTACACCCAACCGGAGGTGACGCCATCCGGCAGGCAGCAGACATGCCACCACTGCTGATCCGCCGTGCCGTCCAGTATCTGCACAACGGCGTTGTTCAGCAGTTGCCCCAGACGGCTGCTGTTGACATCGGGGCTGCTGCGCACGTTCAGAGCGGCCGCGTTGACGACCAGGCCCGTTCCAATCGACCCCGGCGGCAGGGGGTCCGCGGCGACGGATTCCGCAGCCTCCGGCACCTGCGGCTCGGAGGCAGCCTCCGGCGGTGCCTCGGGTTCAGACTCGGCCGGCTGTGAGTCCGCGGTTTCGGCCGGTGGGGCAGGTTCCGGGGTAACTGGCGGGACCGGCGTAAACGTCGGCACCGGGGGAACCGGCGGCAGTTCGGGCGTAGGTGGTGTGACCTCAACGGTACACCCGGCCAGCAGTGCCAGGCATGCCGCCAACAGTACCAATCGGATCGTGGAACGATGCAAGTACGCGAAGTGCATTTTGTTCGGGGGCGCGAATAGCCTGTGACGGGGAGGGAAGGACTGCACGCACCAGGCGCGCAACCGGGTTTGGATTATGCCAAAGAGGCCTGTTGCAAACTCGCGCCTTGCGCAAGGGTCCAGTCGGAAGTCCTGGGCGGCCACCGTACCGAACCGAATGATGCGAGTTCGAGCGGCGCGAGACATGAGACGAGGAATTCTTCCAGTGGCTGAAGTATCCAGCACCTACAAAAGCATCGACGTCCCCCTCGTAGTACCGAGATCCTTGGACAGCGTGCGTACGACTCCCCCACCACTTACTGACCGTTCAGGGCGGGCCGTCCTTGGGCAGCCGGTGCTTCATGGCGGACAACAGTGGGATCCAGATGCCGAAACTTGCCGGACTGCACGCACAAGCAAACCTGATGACACGATGAAGACAGCCGAGGAGACCTCGGCTGCCACGGACTCAATGGCTGGGTTGCAGCACGTTGAAATACGCTCCTTGGGGATCCTTCATGACGGCAAAGGTGCCTTGGGCGATCTCCGTTGCCGGCGTCACCTGTTCGCCGCCGAGTTCAACACAGCGGCGCAACGTCTCCTCCGTGTCGGTCACCTGCAGATAGATGCCCCAATAGGTGGGAATGGACTTGTCGAAGTTCTCGTCCATCGCCAGCTGGCCTGCCAGATAGACGGAGCGGGAGGTGTCCCCGCCCGGTACGTACAGGGTGTAGTTCGGGTTGTTGTGGTCCGCAACCGTATCCCACCCGTGCAGGCCCGTGTAGAACGCGTTGGTGCCTTCCGCGTCCCATGTCATGATTTCGGCCCACATGAATGTCCCCGGTTCAAACATGACCTGGACGCCAAGGTGCTCGCGCGGCTGCCACAAACCCAGCATGGCACCCTGGGGATCGGAAATGAACGACATGCGTCCGGAGTTGAAGATGTCCATGGGACCGGCCTCGATTTTCCCGCCCAGTTCAACTGCCCGGTTGGACGCGGCATCCGCATCCTCAACACAGGTGTAGACATTCCAGCCCGGCGGGTCGTCCTTGCCCATGGTTCCGCCCAGCCCGCACACCTGCAGACCGTTCAGGGTGCAGATCGTATAGACCAGTTCCCCGTCGACAACCTGCGACTCGAACTCCCAGCCGAACATGGTGCCGTAGAAGGCCTTGGCCCCTTCGATGTCCGTGGTCGAGAGATCGAGCCAGTTGAAGGTGCCGAACTCGTGTCTCGTCATTTCTGGCATGGTGTTTCCTTCCTTACTTGGTATATGAACCTGTTTAGGCATTGATTGACTGGAGGCACCCGACCACCAGGTCGGCCGGGATTCCTCGATTTCACATGTTGAGTTCGACGATGATGAAGGCTCCCTGCTGCGGGTCCATCGCCCAGCAGAAGCGGCCGAAGGGGAACGGCTCCGGTTCAGTCATGACCGAACCGCCCAAGTCCTTCACGGACTGCACCTTCGCATCCAGGTTGGCCACCCGAAAGCAGACCACCCAAGTCGGTGGAATTTCCGACGGCCACCTCGGATCCATCTCGCGCAAGCCTGCGACCAAGTCGCCGGCATCGGTACCCGCGCGATGAAACAGGGTGTAGTCGGGCGCTTCGGGATTGAAACCACCCTCCCAATCGAACAGGGTGCCGTAAAACCCGGTCGCGGCATCGACGTCGCGCGTGTTGTGCTCGGCCCAGGTGAAGGTATCGGGCTCGCCCTGCACTTCCATGCCCTGGTGATTGCGCGCCTGCCAAATGCCGCACATGCCCCCGTTCGGGTCTGTAATGAATGCCATGCGCCCCGAGTCGGCAATGTCCATGACACCCATGTCCGCGGAGCCGCCCAGTGCCTTGGCCCTGGTCACGACGGCGTCTGCGTCCTCCACGTTCACATAGGCGTTCCATACCGTGGGCATGTCCGGGGACATGGTCCCGGCCAACCCGCACACCAACTTCCCTTGCAGGCTGCACATGGTGTACATGACAGTTTCGCCCGGCAGGTCCGGAGCGAGGTTCTCCCCCATCATGTCGGCGGCGGTGATGTCTGCGAACTCCCAGCCAAACAAGCTGCCGTAGAACGCCTTGGCACCATCGGTATCGGTGCTGGACACATCCACCCAGCTGAACGTTGAAAACGCATGCTCTGTCATTTGCGACACGGCTGGCCTGTTCCTTAATTCTTGTAAGTTCTTGACAAACAAGGTCGGGTAATTCGCTCTCG